>JADCES010000200.1 GCA_020250005.1 Roseomonas sp. | reverse complement strand
CAGAGCACCTTCTTCACATTGATCGAATTGGTGCGGCCCCAAAGCTTCAACATCTCAGCGCCTTTTCGCTTCAATCGCGTCCCAGATGGCGCGTTCCAGGTATACGCCGTCAAAGCGCGCCAATTCCTGCAAGCCGGTCGGGCTGGTGACGTTGATTTCGGTGAGGTAGCCGCCAATCACATCAATGCCGACAAAAATCATCCCGCGCGCCTTCAATTCCGGCCCGATGCGCGCGCAGATTTCACGCTCCCGTTCGGTCAATTTGGTCGGTTCCGGCCGGCCACCAACATGCATATTGGACCGCGCTTCACCGGCCGCCGGCACGCGATTGATGCCGCCCATGGCGACGCCATCCACCAGAATGATGCGCTTATCGCCTTCCCGCACCGCGGGCAGGTATTGCTGGATCATGAGCGGTTCACGCGAGCGTTCCGTGAAAAGCTCCACCAGCGCATTCATATTCGGATCATCGGCGCGGAGGTGAAACACGCCCGCACCGCCATTGCCGAAAAGCGGTTTGATGATGATGTCGCCATGTTCCGCCCGGAAATCCGCGATGCGGCGGCGATCGGCGGTGACCAGCGTGGTTGGCATCAAATCCGGGAAATGGGTGACAAACAGCTTTTCCGGCGCATTTCGCACCTGCGCCGGGTCATTCACCACCAGCGTCTTGGGGTGGATATGTTCCAGAATATGCGTTGCCGTGATGTAGCCCATGTCAAAGGGCGGGTCCTGGCGCATCAGCACCACATCGGCATCGCGGCCAAGGTCCAGTTCGACCTCCGCGCCGAAAGTGAAGTGGTTGCCATATTCGCGCCGGAGCGTGATGGGCCGCGCCCAGGCTGTCACCCGCCCGCCGCGCAGCGCCAAATCCCGCACATGGTAATGCCAAAGCTTATGGCCGCGGGCCTGGGCTTCCAGCATGAGGGCGAAGGTGGAATCGCCATCAATATTGATGGTCTCAATCGGGTCCATCTGGACCGCGACGCGGAGCGAAGTGGTCATGCCATCTATCCTGGTTCTGGCCTGTCAGGGGGGTTGAAGCCGAGTTTGGGGCGCCGCGCCAGCCCAGGGCACGGGTGGGTCGGGCTGCCCCCCCCTCAGATTACTGGTTGCAAAGGTCGTAAATCCTTGCCTAACCTGCCGCAAGCCTTGACCGGGCATCGGTCTGGGAAGCGACAATCAACGAATAAGCAAGGAGGATCCGAATTATGGCAGAAATCAAAAGGCGTACCCTATTGCGCTCCGGCGCCGGGGTAGCGGCGGCGGGCATTCTTTCGGCCCCCATGGTCCATGCCCAAGGCACGGGCGGCACGCTCCGCTGCGGCTTCTGGGACCATTGGGTGCCCAATGGCAATGTGATCATGCGCCAGCTTTGCGCCGAATGGGGCCAGGCCAATCGCGTTGATGTGCAGATGGATACCGTCACATCCAACGGCAACCAGATCCTGCTGACGATCAATGCCCAGGCGCAGTCGCGCACCGGCTATGATCTGATGTCCTTCCCCGCCTGGGAGCCGAGCAACCACCAGCGCATGCTTGAGCCGGTGGATGATGTGATGCGCAACCTGACCCAGAAATACGGCGCCGTGACGCCGGCGGCCGAGTATCTGGGCAAGCCTGCAGGCACTTGGGTCGCGATCCCGGCCGTGGCCGGCACACAATTGAAGCCCGCTTGCGTGCGCTTTGACCTGATGCAGCAGCATGCCGGCATTGATATTCGTGCCATGTGGCCGGCGCAGAACGCGGCTGGCCCGACCGCCGATCAATGGACTTGGGAAACCTTTGCCCGCGCTGCGGAAGCCTGCCACCGGGCCGGCTTCCCCTTCGGCCTGCCCATGGGCAGCTTTACCGATGCTGTGGATTGGGTGGGTGCGCTTTTCGAATCCTACGGCGCCTTCATGATGGACGCACGGGGCACGATCACGGTGCGCAACAACGCCAAGCTGCGTGCAGCGGTGGAAATGTGTGCGCGCATCAGCCGCTTCCTGCCCAATGATGTCTGGGCCTGGGATGATGGCGGCAATAACCGCGCACTGATTTCCGGCCGTTCGGCGCTGATCTTCAACCCACCCTCTGCCTGGGCGGTGGCGAAGCGCGATGCGCCGCAGGTTGCGGAAAATTGCTGGACGGCACCAATGCCCGCCGGGCCGGAAGGTCGCTTCGCAGCCTATTTGCCCTATTTCTGGGGCATCTGGAATTTCAGCCGCAGCAAGGGCGCGGCCAAGGCTTTCCTGGAATGGCTGTCTGATCGCCCACAGGCAGAACGGCAGACCAACGGGTCCGCTGGGTATGACATTCCGCCCTTCACCAGCATGTCTGACTTCAAGGTTTGGGAAACCGAAGGCCCGCCGGTGGGTTCCGTCTATAATTACCCGGTGCGCGCGCATCACAATGCGAAGACCTCCATAGCCAAGGCGCCCGCGCCGGCCGCAATGGCGGTGCAGATGTATAACCAGGGTCTGAACACGAAGCTCGTTGCCCGCATTGTGCAGGGTGGTGAATCGATAGATCAGGCGCTCACCTGGGTGGAGCGCGAGCTCAATACCATCCGCCGCGGTGGCTGACCGCGCATGACGGGCGGCCCCGCGCCGCCCGTCTTTCTTTTCAGGAAAGGTTCAGACCATGGCCGCTGACGCCAGCACGGCGCCAATCATGCCTTCTGCGCCCGGATCAGGGCGTGCTTCCAGCCTGCAACGCGTCGCAAGGCGGCGTTCGACCATTGCCGTTCTGATGACCACTCCACTTCTGGTGGTCATCATCGGCCTGGTTGCCTATCCGGCGGCTTACGGGATTTACCTTTCCACGCTTAATCGCCGCATGACCGGCTTCATGGAAGCCGAATGGCTGCCACATGGCCTCGGCAATTTCGAAATTTTATTCGAAAGCGAAACCTTCTGGGCGGTGGCCTGGCAATCCTGCATTTTTGCCATCACAGCGGTGATCCTGAAGGCGCTGGTTGGCTTTTGGCTCGCGCATATGCTGCACCACATCCCAAGCAAGGGGCAGCGCAAATGGCGCGGCATGCTGCTGGTCCCCTGGGTCATTCCGCCGGCACTTTCCACGCTTGGCTGGTGGTGGATGTTTGACCCTGCCTATTCTTCCATCAATTGGCTGTTTCAGGTTGTTGGTATTCCGGCAGTACCCTGGCTTGGTGAGAAATGGTGGGCGCGACTTTCCATCATCATCGTCAATGTCTGGTATGGCGCGCCCTTCTTCATGATTATGTATCTGGCCGCACTCAAATCCGTGCCGGAACAGCTTTATGAAGCAGCAGCGATTGATGGCGCCACAAGCTGGCAGCGGCTGCGCTATGTGACCCTGCCAATGATGGCGAATATTATTTCCATCACGGTGCTGTTCAGCCTGATCGTGACCTTTGCCAATTACGATATCGTGCGCGTGCTGACGAATGGCGGGCCGCGTGATCTGACGCATGTCTTTGCGTCCTACGCGTTCCAGGTTGGGATCCTTTCCGGCAATATTCCGCGCGGTGCCGCGGTAAGTCTGTTCATGTTCCCGATCCTGGCCATTTGCGCCTTTTTCGTCCTGCGTGGTGTGACCCGTCGCAATAAGGAGCAGATGTAATGTCAGCAACCCTTGCCGCCAATCGCGATATGCCGAGCCTTTATGGCAAGGCGGGCTCACTCCGCTCAGAACGGCGCTGGGCGCTGATCTGGGCGTATATTTCGCTGATCATCTCAGCGATTATCCTGCTGACGCCGCCGGTCTATATGCTGATCACCAGCCTTAAGACCAGCGCCGAGATTGCCGATCAGAAGGGCAATCCCTGGATTGTCCGCAATCCCACGCTGGATAACTACTGGGAGCTGATCACCAATTCACTGTTTCAGGGCTTCTTCATCAATAGCGTGATCGTGACCGTCGTGGTTGTGGCCTTGACGATGGTGATTTCCATCCTGGCGGCCTTCGCGCTGGCGCGCATGCGCTTCTGGGGTAGCCAGGTTTTGGCCACCGGTGTGTTCCTGACCTATCTGGTGCCGGATACGCTGCTGTTCATTCCGCTTTATCAGATTGTCGGCGGGCTTGGCTTGCTCAATTCCATCTGGGGGTTGGTGCTGGTCTATCCGACACTGACGGTGCCCTTCTGCACCTGGATCATGATTGGCTATTTCGCCTCCATCCCCAAGGAATTGGATGAGGCTGCGCTGATTGATGGCGCCACCTGGCCGCAAATGCTGCTCAAGATCTTCGTGCCCGTGGCGCTGCCCGGCATCATTGCCGCGACGATCTTCGCCTTCACGGTTTCCTGGGCGGCCTTTGTCTATCCAACGGCCTTCATCACCACGCCGGATCAGATGCCGCTTACCATCGGCGTTGTGTCGCAGCTCGTGCGCGGGGATGTTTTCGTCTGGGGGCAGATCACGGCAGGCGCCTTGCTCGCGGCACTTCCACCGGTGATCGTCTACGCCTTCCTCATGGATTATTACATCGCTGGCCTGACCGCCGGCGCGACCAAGGGTTGATCGAAAATGGCTCAGGTATCGCTTCGCAAAATCGTCAAGGCCTATGAAGGCGGCGTTCAGGCGGTCAAAGGCATTGACCTTGAAATCGCCGACCATGAATTTGTGGTACTCGTCGGGCCTTCGGGCTGCGGCAAATCCACCACACTCCGCATGATTGCAGGGCTTGAGGAAATCACCTCAGGCGATATCGCCATTGGCGGTACGGTGGTGAATGACATCCCGCCGCGCGACCGGGACATTGCCATGGTGTTCCAGAATTACGCGCTTTATCCGCATATGAGCGTCTACGACAACATGGCGTTTGGCCTGATGCTGCGGAAATTCCCCAAGGCCGAGATTGATCGCCGTGTGAAGGAAGCCGCGCGCATTCTGGACATCACGCCGCTTTTGGACCGCAAACCCAAGGCGCTTTCGGGCGGTCAGCGCCAGCGTGTGGCGATGGGCCGCGCCATTGTGCGCGACCCCAAGGTGTT
>JADCES010000020.1 GCA_020250005.1 Roseomonas sp. | reverse complement strand
GGCATGCGTGTTTGGCTGGCGTCGGGTCATACGGATATGCGACGCGGCATGAATGGCCTCGCGGCCCAGGTGCAACAATCGCTGGGTCGCGATCCTCACGCTGGGGATCTATTTGTCTTTCGTGGTCGCCGCGGTGATTTGATCAAGATCCTCTGGCATGACGGGCTTGGCATGTCGCTTTATGCCAAACGGCTGGAGCGTGGTCGTTTCGTATGGCCCTCGGTGATGTCGGGATCGGTCTCGATCATGGGCTCGCAGCTTGGCTATATGCTTGAAGGCATAGACTGGAGAAATCCGCAGCACACCTGGCGCCCTGCAAGCGCGGGGTGAATGAATTTATTTGCTGAAATAGCCAATTTCCTCTTTGCAGATTGCGCGTGATGTGATTCGATTCTGTGCGTGACATCGCCCGCGCCACATATCCCCGAAAATATTGAAACACTGCGCGCAGCCTATATCGCAAGCCAGGCAGCGCTTGCGGTGGAGAGATCGGCACTCATCGCCGAACGCGCAGGGCGCGCTGCCGAACAGGCAGCATTGGCAAGCGCGGAAAATACCATCTCCTATCTCAAGAAACTCATCGCGCGGCTGCAACACGACCGCTACGGCGCAAGTTCCGAACGCAGCCGCAAGCTGGTTGATCAGTTGGAATTACAGCTCGACGAACTCACCACTGCACAATCCGAAGCCAAGACCAAAGCGGAAATCAATCGCCTGGCCAGTAAGCAGTCAGCGCCAGACACCAAGCAGGACAAGGCGCAGAACCATCCCAAGCGCGCCCCGCTGCCTGATCATCTCCCGCGCGAGAGAATCGTCCTACCATCACCAAGCGCCTGCCCCTGCTGCAGCGGCACGCTCGTGAAACTTGGTGAGGATGTGACCGAAACGCTGGAAGTCATCCCGCGGCAATGGAAAGTCATCCAGACCGTGCGGGAGAAATTCGCCTGCCGCAGTTGCGAGGCCATCACCCAGCCGCCCGCGCCCTTTCACCCGATCATGCGCGGCAGAGCGGGGCCGCATCTCCTCGCCACCATTCTGGAGGCGAAATTCGGCCAGCACCTGCCGCTCAATCGGCTGAGCGAGACCTTCGCGCATGAGGGCATCCATCTCAGCACCTCGACGATCGGGGATTGGGTGGGCGCCAGCACCGCAACCATCACGCCGCTCATGATGCTGATTGATGCCCATACGATAGCCGCCGAGCGGCTGCATGGTGATGATACCACTGTGCCGGTACTGGCGGCGGGCAAAACCGATGTCGGGCGCTTTTGGACCTATGTGCGTGATGATGCACCCTATGGTGGTACGGACCCGCCCGCGGCGATGTTTCGCTATTCCCGAGATCGAAAAGCCATCCATCCCGAACGCCACTTGGCCAATTACACCGGTATTCTGCAGGCAGATGCCTATGCCGGGTTCAATGGGCTCTATGCAGCAGGGCGACAGCCAGGGCCGATCCTGGAGGCCGCGTGCTGGGCCCATGGCAGGCGCAAATTGTTCAAGCTGGCCGAGCTGCATCACATGCCACTCGCCATTGAAGCCGTGCGCCAGATTGACGCGATATTCGCCGCCGAAGCCACCATCAATGGCAAGCCTGCGGCTGAGCGGCTTGCGGTGCGTCAGCACGACATCGCGCCTTTGGTATCTGCGCTTGAGGCATGGATGCGTGCCGAACGGGCAAAGCTCTCGCGCCACAATGACATCGCCCAAGCCATGGACTACATGCTGAAGCGCTGGGAGGCTTTCACGCGGTTTCTGAGTGATGGGCGCATCTGCCTGACGAATAACGCCGCCGAGCGCATGTTGCGCGGCGCGGCCCTTGGACGGAAGGCTTGGCTCTTTGCGGGTTCTGACCAGGGCGGGGAACGCGCCGCCGCCATGTACAGCCTGATCCAGACCGCAAAGCTGAACGGCGTTGATCCGCGCGCCTGGCTTGCTGACGTCCTAGCCCGTATCGCCGATATGCCGCAGCAGAGACTTCATGAATTGCTCCCCTGGAACTGGAAAATGCAGCAAAACATGGCACCCAGCACGGCGTGAAGATCAAAAAGATGTGGGACTCGCCGGATGGTTACCCGGAAGCAGGGACACACGCATGAGTAATGATCGGATCTACGCCGTAATATCCGCCCTAGCTGAGTACGTGCGTAGCCCGTCACTTCGGCACCTGCGTGATCCGCATAATCTGCAAAAACTGGCCAAGGAACTCGTTACAGTATTTGATAGAGCAGGCTCAGTTTGGACGAAATGGGATAGCCGCAGAGACGATGTGGCTAAGGCTGCCGTCCCATGCTGGATACCTATCGAGGACTTGCTTGCCTTCCTCAATACCCTGCCCGGCCCACCCCTGACGCTCACCGACGTCAAACAACGCCTGCGTGCTTTGTGGGAAGAGCCATACTCCGCATACCCCAATGTGGACTTGTCGCGTATTTATGCCGCTCTGATTGCTCATTTAGGCTGCTTGGCGTTCGAAAGCCAGGGGGCTTTTGCCTCCCAACGCCGAATGCCTGCGGCGCGGGTTATAGAAGCCGTT
>JADCES010000002.1 GCA_020250005.1 Roseomonas sp. | reverse complement strand
TTCACCACCCGCGCTTCCCCGCCAAAAGGCGCTTCCAACCCATCCTTCGCCACCACCACTGCATCAGCAGCCCGCCCCATTGCCCAACACACGGCATGCAGCAGGCCGCGCAGCATGGGGCGCAGCATGGCCGGCGCCCTGCCATCCAGGCGCGATGGGTAATGTTCATGCACATCCAGAATGACGCGCGCGCCGGTCCACCAGCCGGCGAGCAGCGCCGCCGCCCAGGCATCGGGTTCCGAGGCATGGATCACCTCCGCCCCTTGCCGCGCCGCAAGCACCGCAAGGCGAGGAATACCGAATACCCGTCGCCAGCCGCCACGCCGCGCCGGAAAAGTGCTGATCGCGACGCCGGCCACCGTTGCGGGCGCCGCGCCCGAAGCAGGGGCGGGGCATAGATGCGAGACCGCAAAGCCGGCCTCAGCCAGGCAGGCACCTTCCTTCAACACCACACGGATATCGGCAGGCGGATGGGCGGCGGAAAGCAAAAGAACTTTCGGTGGCGCCAGCCAAACGGGCGTTAAGCCACCATCGCGCGGCATTCCTCGCCTTCCAGCAGAGCTTGCAAATGCTCACGCATGCGCAGCCCCGCACGCCCATCCCAAAGCGGAATGGGCCGCGCCGGCAATGACGGGGCCTTCAGGATTTCCGCGACACGCAGCGGCAATTCCTCCGGCGTCGCCAATCTGTTCATGCCAACCGCTATGGTAATGGGCCGTTCGGTGGCGCTGCGCAGCGTCAGGCAAGGCAGGCCAAGCGCAGTCGCCTCTTCCTGCACGCCACCGCTATCGGTCGCGACCAGCCGCGCGCGGCAGAGCAATGACAGGAATTCGAGATAACCGAGCGGCGGCGTGATGCGCACACCAATTGGCGGCACAAAGCCGAAGGATTTCATCTGCGCGGCAGCACGCGGATGAATGGGCCAGACCAGCGGCAGATGCCGCGCGGTGGCCGAAAGCGCATCCAGCAATGCAATCAACCGCTCAGGCTTGTCCACATTGCCGGCGCGATGCAGCGTCACCACGCCATAGCCGCCGCGCGAGAGCCCGCGCGGCAGGCGTTTGGCGCGCGCCGCCGCCAAGTGACGGATTTGCGTATCCACCATGGCATTGCCCACTGCGCGCACCGCCGCTGCCGCATGGGCTTCCTGCCGGAGCCGCGTCGCCGTCGCCTCATCCGGCGCCCAAAGGACATCGGAGATTGCATCAATGGCGCGGCGGTTGATTTCCTCCGGCAAATCACGCTCGCCAGAGCGCAGCCCCGCTTCCAGATGAATCACAAGGATGCCGAGTTTACGTGCCGCCAACGCCGCTGCCAGCGCTCCATCCACATCGCCCGCCACCACCACGGCGGCGGGGCGGCGCGATTTCCAGACGGTTTCACAAGCGATCATGGAACGTCCCGTCAACACCGCATGGCTACCGCCCGAAATCCCAAGCGCGATATCGGGCGCTGGCAGGCCGAGATCGGCGAAATGCACGCCGAACATGGCCGGGTCCTCATGCTGACCGGTATGCAGCAAAACGGGTTTGCAGAATTCCGGCCCCTCAGCCAGCGCGTGCCAAAGCGCGGCGAGTTTCGGCAAATTGGGCCTGGCTGCGGCAACCAAATGAAGCTCGGGCAGCATGATCAGCCCCTTCCTGAGACGGCGAAATGCGCTGGCTTGGTGAGCGCGGGCTGAACGCTTGGAATGGCTTCCGCCAGCGCGACAAACCGCGCGGCGAGCAGGCGGCGGTCATGCTGGCGTACCGCAAGGCTGCGCGCCGCTGCACCCATGGCGGCGCGGTGCGCTGGGTCTTCCACCAGGCTCGCCAGTGCCGCCGCGAGGCCCGCCGCATCGCCGGGTGCAACAGGAATGCCCGCAGCACCCTCGGTCAAAAGCCGGGCGGCATCGCCGGGGACGTTACTGATGACGGGCCGGCCGGCGGCGAGACCATCCATCAGCTTATTGGGCGCGGTCCAGGCGGCGAAGGCCGGGCAATTGGCCAGGATATGCAGCGCAATTTGGCTGCCGGCGAAAAGCCCAGCGACATCGCGCTTGGGCAAGGGGGGCAGGAAGGTGATGTTGGGCAAGCCAGCAGCAGCGCGCATCAGGGCGGTTTTCTCCGCCCCCTCACCCACCAGCAGAATGCGCAGCCGGGTTTCGCCCTGTGCGGCCAAAAGCCGCGCCGCTTCCACCACAACGCCAAGGCCATTCGCGCGCCCATGCGCGCCGGCATAAAGCGCCAGAACTTCCCAGGGCGCCGCTTCGGGCGGGCGCCAGGGGGCGATATGGGGTCCGAAAAGATCAAGATCACAGCCATTGCCAATCACCTGCACCCGCGCCGGATCGGCGCCCCGCGCACGGGCGGTTTCCGCCATGCCTTCAGACAGGGCGACCACTGCCGCCGCGCGGCGACAGACGAGATTGGCGAGCCCCTCCATCAAGGGCGCAATCGGCGCTGGCAGCACCCCCATGGCGCGCGGCAATTCCGGCCAGGGATCGCGGATTTCGAACATGAAGGGAATGCCGCGTAGCGCCTTGGCGCATAATGCCGGCAAGGCAACGGTGAGCGGCGTTGAGGACGCAATGATCAGATCAGGCCTTTCCCGGAGCGCAAGCCGCGCCGCCGCCGCCGCATAGCGCAAAAACGCCGCACTACGGGCCACGATGCCCATGGCATTGGCGTAAGCTATGTCCCATTCCACCACCTGGAACCCCGCAACACGCCCCTCTCTACGGCCCTTACGGAAGGGGCCAACAAGCCCAGTCTCAGCGCCCTGATAGCGCCCGGTCGCCAGCGTCACGCGATGGCCACGCGCCACCAGCGCGCGGGCAAAGGCGAAGCTTCGTGTGGCCGTGCTGCCAGCCGGCGTGCTGAAATGCTGATGCAGATACAGAATTTGCATCGGCGTCAGCCGCGCGCCGCGGCGCGAATGGCGCGGATGACCCGACCCTGCTGGGTCTGCGTCATGCCGCTGCCGGAGGGCAGGCAAATCCCCCGCGCGAAAAGCGCCTCCGCCACCGCCCCGCCCACGCGCGGCGCATCGCGAAAAACGGGCTGCATATGCAGGGGCTTGAAGGTGGGGCGGGTTTCAATCCCCTCAGCGGCCAGCAGGCGGCGCAGGGCATCAGCGTCCTGCCCGAAGGCTTCCGCTTCTATCAGCATGGCGGTCAACCAGCGAGAGGACTGGCCCCAAGGCGCCTCCGGCATGAAGGCAATCCCCGGCACATCCTCAAGCGCTTCCTGGTAGCGCGCGAAGATCGCCCGGCGCTGCGCCACGCGATCGCCGAGCCTCGCCAATTGCGCGAAGCCCACCGCCGCCATCAAGGACGACATCCCAAAGGAATAGCCGGTGCTGGCATGCTCATAATGCGGCGCCGGGGATCTGGCCTGATCGGCCAGGCTGCGGGCATGCGCGATCAGCCCCGGATCATCGGAAGCCAGCGCCCCGCCCCCGCCCGCGGTGATGATCTTATTGCCATTGAAGGAAAACGCCGCGAGCCGCGCACCGCGCCCGGCAGCCAGCCCGGATTGAGAGGCACCCAGCCCCTCAGCGCTGTCAGATATCAGCGCCACACCATATCCAGCGCAAAGCGAGGCAATGGCCTGCAAAGCGGCGCATTGGCCATAGATATCCACCGCGACCACGGCCTTGGGCAGCCTGCCCTGCCGCGCGGCCTGTTTCAGTTCAGTCGCCAATAACCCCGGATCAAGCGTCCAGCTTGCGGGGCAGACATCCAGAAAGCGGGGCCGGGCGCCCAGCTGCACCGCCGGCGCTACGGAAGCGATGAAGGTAAAGCTTGGCGCCCAAACCTCATCGCCCGGCCCGATATCCAATACCCGGAAGGCCAGCGTCAGCGCTGCGGTGCCTGAAGCCACGGCAAGCACATGGGCAAAGCCGGTGGCCTCGGCAAAGGCGGCCTCAAAGGCGCGCGGCGCGGGGCCAGCCGGGGCGAGCCAGCCGGAGGCAAGGCTCGCTTCCAGCGCGGCGATCTCCCGCCCGGTCAGATGCGGGGGCGAGAGCAGGATGGGGGCTGCCAGATCGCGCGCTGGCCTGGGCGGATGGGTCAGAGGGCGGGCAGATTGGGCAGAGGAGAGCATGGTCATCAACGCTTGACCCCGACCATGACCGGCGCCGCATCAAGGTTCAGGCTTTCATCAAGCCGCGCCGAGGTCGCCTGGCCCGGCATGGTCGTGCCATGGCCGCGCAGCAGCAGGGTGCAACAGGCCAAAACAAGCTTGAGGTCTGTCGTGAAATCAGCATCTTGCCTGGCATATTGGGCATCGAAAGCCAGCCGATGCGCCCAAGGCAGGGCATTGCGCCCGCGCGCCTGGGCCAGGCCAAACAGGCCGGGCCTGACCCTGAGCCGCTCAGCCTCGGCGGCGCTGAACAAGGGCGTATAGTCACAGGGCAAGGGGCGCGGGCCCACCAGGCTCATCTCACCGCGCAAGACATTGAAAAATTGTGGCAATTCATCGAGGCCACTGGCCCTGAGCCAGCGCCCGAAGCGGCCAAGCCGCGCCGCATCCGGCGCCGAGCCCTCGCCCATGGAGCGGAACTTTATCAGTGTGAAAGGTGCCCCATGCCGCCCAGCACGGCGCTGGCGAAACAGGATTGGCCTGCCCAAGGCAAGAAGCACGGCAAGTGCCAAAAGCGCCAAGACCGGCGCGCCCAGCGCCAGCACCAGCGCCGCCACGCCCCGATCAAGCGCGGCCTTACCCCGAAGCGCGTACATGGCCTGCCCCCCTGATCGGCGCCCGCGCCGTAACGCCAATCCCAAGTGCCAGCCCCAGCGCCAGCCAAGCCATGCGATTGCCGAGATCCGTTGAAACCTGCAGCGTCACCGCCATGGGCAGGCACAGTATCAATAGCCGCGCCACGCGCCAGGAAGGCACGGTCCGTGCGAGCCGCCAGAACACCAAGGCCGCGCCGCCAAAGGCGATCAGCCAAAGGGCAAAACCGGGCAGCCCGGCCTCCACCAACACTTCGATGCCAAGATTATGCGGATGCCGCCCACGCCATTCGCCAAACCCTGCCGCCAGGCTGAAGCTGCCGGTGCCAAGACCAAAGGGCATCGCCTGACCGGCGAGGCTGAGTGCAGCCCCCCAAAGCGGCAGGCGGCCAGAGCTTTCCAACATATTTGGCGTGAAAATACGTTCCAGAGTGCGCACAGTTTGGTTGGTCTCACTGCCCAAAAACCCAAGGGCCACACCACCAAGGCCAAGCAAAACCAACAGCCAAAGCCCTGCCTGCACAGGCTTTTTGCGCCCCTGCAGGATCAGCACCGGCCCGACCGCCAGGCAAAGCCCAAGAGCCACCAGCGCCGCGCGCCCGCCGGGCAGCAGCGCTGCCAGCGCTAGGGCCAGGGCCGCCGCGCCCCAGAAAAGCCGTGGCGTGATGCGGCGCGCCTCCGCCCAATGCAGCGCTGCCAAGGCCGCCGCCATGGCAATGGCAAGCCCGGTCACCTGATAGGCGATGCGCCATTTCTCGGGATCGGCACCGGGGAGCCCGCCCAGCGCCACGCTTTCCCCGGCCAGATTGGCGACGAGGCTCACCGCCACCAAGGCCCCTGCCCCAAGCACGCCAGCACAAAACCCGCGCAAGGCCGAATCATCCCCGGCCACCACGAAGCCAGTCAAAAGCATGATCGGCCCGAACACGGTAATTTCCGGCAACTTGGCCGCCAGCACAGCGCCCGAGGCAGTCCAACAGCCGGCCAGGACCAGCCAAAGCCAGAGCGCGCCAATGGCCAGCAAGGGTAGGCCAAGCGCGGGCGCGACCACCCAGCGCCGCGTCAGGGCGCAAAGCACCAGCAAGGGCAGCGCCAGCCCAGTACTCAATATCGTAAAATCAATGGGTAAGGCGCCGATCATGGGAATGGATTTCAAGGCCCCGGCAAGGTGCAATAGCGCCGCGGCCGCCCCGGCAAGCCAGGCCAAAGCATCCTGGGGCGGCGCTGCCGCCATATCCGCCGCCTGCATCCTCAATCCCCCTGCATGGCGGGGCTGCGCGTCACCAGCGCGGCGTCACGGAAACTACGGCGCATCAGCAGCAACCCGGCTGCCGCCATCAGCACCGCAAGCGGCACCATCAGCAGCCAAAGCCCAAGCAAAAGCGGGCGATTGGGTCGGGAGGCGCGGGCTTCCACCATGGGCGCCGCGATCAGCCGCGCCGCCACCGCCTCATCCGCTGCCACCACCAGCCCGGCGCGCTGCTGCTGCGCCAGAAGATCGTAAAGATTGTTACGGAGGAAGACGTCGCTTTCGCCCTGCAGCCGCGCCTGCAACGCTGCGACCCGCCGCGCGGCCTGGTCAGCCAGGTCAGCGCGCACCTTTGCCTCGGCAAAGCGGTGCAGGCTGATCAGCGCCTGTAGCGCAAGCGCCCGGTCCGCATGGGTCAATTCCAGGGTCCAGGTAATGCTGCCGAGGCTCTGCGTGACCGCCACATGGCGCTCCATCCAGGCCAGCACATCATCGGCATCAAGCGCGCGCGAAAGCCCAAGCAACACCCGGAGGGACCACAGGGGGGAGTCCTGGCGATTGCGCTCCATCGCCTGCAGCAAGGCGGTTTCGGTGGTGAGCATGCGCGCCGCATCGGGCGAGCGCAGCGCCGCCAAATAAACAGCAAAATTGCCGCCGGGGCGCGTATCCAGCCCCTGCCCCAAGGCCAAGGGATGCGCCGATAGCAGGGATGAAATGGCAAAGGCCGTGGTTTCCGCCGGCGCCACCTGGGCGCGCGCCACATGGCCGCGCGGCCAAAGCAGGATGGCGGCCGCACCCCCCACCCATAGCAGCAGCAGGATCAGCGCCAATTTGGCACGCCAAGCCCAAAGCCCCATCAGCAGCAGCGGCAGCGGCATCAGCATCCACCCCTTTTGGGCAGGGCGATTTCGGTGAAAATCCGCCCGATTGGCCGATTGGCGCGGAGTTCCAGCACCGGCGCGGGTTCCACCCGCCCATAGGCGGGGCTTTCCCAGCCGCGGATCAATTCCAGGCTAAAGGGCGCATCGGCGGAAAGGGTGATGCGTGCCTTGGCGCATTCCACGCCATCCGCAATGCGCCGCCAATCGCCCGGCGAAAGCCGCCAACGCAAGGCAAGGCGCCGAAAATCGCCCCGCACCTGGTCTTCCACGCGCCAGAGCCGCCCGCGACACTCGATCCGCCTTGCATGACGATTGCCGCGCCAATCGCGGGTTTTGGCGCCGTCGGGAATGGCGCGGCAGCGCGGCCAGCGTCCGAAGAGGAAAGGGCCAAGCCGCGGCATGGGCTCGGCATCATCAAAGGTGATCAGATTATGCCCGGCGCCACCAGCCAGCATCCTTTGCCACCAGTCAAAACCAGGTGGCGGCAAATAGGCGCCGCTGCCGCCATCGCGGAGCAGGTTTTCATTGCCATCCCAAAGATCGAAATGCAGCAAATCCGCCTGTCCCGGCCGGAACCGAAGCGGCACACCGGTCCGCAACACCCCGCGCGCGCCCCCTGCCCCACCAAGCCCGAACCAGCCGGCGCTCCGCCAATGGCCAGGGCTCATGCTGGGCAAGCTTTGGGTGGCTGCGAGGCCAAGGGCGCGGCAGCCGGGATCATCCGGCAAGCCGGCGCTGGCGCCAAGGAAAAGCCGCGAAGCGCGTTCCAGGCTGGCCCGCGCATCGCCGGCCCCAAGGTCAGAGAGATCGGCAAAGGCGGAATCATCGCAAGGCCCGATGCGCGGTAAGGCGCCATTGGGCGCCATGACGCGGCCGAGCCATTGCGTGGCGGCGGCAGCCCGCGCGCCGAAAGGCGCGGCAAAGCTTGGCGCGCCATGCCTGCGGCGGAACCATTCGGCCATTGCCAGCACATCCAGCATCAGCCGGTGATAGGCCGGGGAGGCCTGGGCAAAGGCTCCGCAGGGCGCGACGAGCCGTGCAACAGCGCGCGCAAGCTCCTGCGCCCCGGCGCACTGATCCCGCGCCCGGCCCAACAGCAGGCCGCAGACAAAAAGCCCCACCGCTTCGCTGATTGGGTGGTTATTGTCCTGCGCCGCGCCATAGGCGCGCGTAGCGCGAATGCGCCGCGCATGCAGCCCCAGCAAGTAACGCGCCCCTGGGCTCAGGCGGCGATCGGCACCAAGCAGGGCAAGGGCGAGGCTGATCCCCATGGCGCGCAAAGCCGCTTCCTGCGCACAGGCCCAGCCCGGGCCACGAAAGGGCGGGTTGGCATTGGCCCAATCTGCCAGCAGCGCTTCCGCCTGGTTCAAATGATCGGCCGCGGGGTCGCGGGTAGCGGCCTGGATGAGGCTCAGCAGCGGGGCAAGGCGATGGGTTTCCCAGAGCTTGCGGATATCAGCGCCAGACCGGGCCAGCACATCCAAAGCATGGGCTTCTAGGCTGAAAGGGCCATGCCAGTCACGCTTGGGCACAGCCAGGGCCTCAGTATCCGGCAGGAAGGGGCCGAGCGGCGCGGGCAGATCAGGTAGGGCGCGATGCGCCAGGCCCAGGCCAAGGCGCAGACGATGCCAAGCGAAAAGCGCCACCGGCCGCGGCCCGAGCCGCCAAGCCGCATCAGCGCGCAACCACCAAGCCTGCCAAGCGGGAAGGCTGGCTTTCGGCTGATGGGTTTCGCCAAGAACCGTATCACCGGGCAAGCCACGTCTCCTTGGGTGATTTAGGATGTTGAAAATCAATCTATGGTTGTGTTAGGAAAAAATCAATAATATTTTTGGGTGTATTTCATGTTGAATTTCGCCAAAACGGAGATTGCCCTTAAGGCCAGCGGCCTGTGCCTTAGCGCATTGATTTTTCTGCTTTTGGCCGCCATCCCAATCGCCGCCGCACAGCCGGGCACACAAATCCTGGCCCCGCCCAGCCTGCCGCCAAGCCTACCCGGAGGCGTAAATCTACCCAACTTGCCCCCTGGGGCGCAGCGCGAAATTGTTGCCCGAGTCATTGAAGCCGCCATCGCCCAACCCGCCACCCCGGCATCGCAAGCCGCCGCCCCTGCGCCGCGCCAGGCGCCCAATCTTTCCAGCATCGAAGCCTTCTTCGCCGAAAGGCTGGAACAGGCGGAACTCCGCCAATTCGGCTATGACACTTTCCGGGGCGGCGCCGCCCCGCCGCCAAGCTTCGGCGCGCTGCCCGGTTCCTATATTTTGGGACCAGGGGATGAGGTGGTGGTGGCACTGCGCGGCCGCGCGCGGCAGACGCACTCCCTAAGGATCGGGCGGGATGGCATGCTGCTGCTGCCCGAATTACCGCCCATCCCCGCTGCCGGGCGCAGCCTTGCCGAGCTGCGCGCCGATATGGAAGCCCGCGCCGCGCGCGAACTTGGGGGGTCTGAGGTCTTTCTTTCTATCGGCGCCATCCGCCAGATCAGTGTTTTCGTGGGCGGCGAGGTGATGCGCCCTGGCTTTCAAACCCTGACCGCACTCGCCACCGTTTTGGACGCGCTGGCAGCGGCTGAGGGGGTGCGGCGGAGCGGGTCCCTGCGCGCCATCCGGATCGAAGGGCCGGCGGGACCGCGGCAGGTTGATCTCTACCCGCTGCTCGCCGATGTGCCCGGCGCGGCCGATCTGACGCTCCGCGAGGGGGAGCGCATTCTGGTGCCGCCGCTCGGCGGGGTGGTTGCGATTGCCGGCGATGTCGCGCGGCCCGGCATTTACGAATTGCCCGCCCGGCAGGGCGCCATGCCGCTGGAAGATGCGCTGCTGCTGGCCGGCGGGCCGCTCCGGCCCAGTGGCAATCGGCTTTTGGTGCAGCAAAGCGATGCGCAGGGGCGGCGGAGTTTTGCGGAGCTTGGGAACAATTCCAGCCTTAAGCGCGGCGATGCGCTGTTGGTCCGGCCCGGGGCGGATGTGGCGGCCAATACCATCCGCCTTGGCGGGCATGTGGCAATGCCCATCACGCGTGCGGCCAATGGCAGGCAAGGGCTTTCGGTGCGCGGCCTGATTGCGGATCATCGGCAATTGGGGCCTGATCCCTATACGCGTTTCGCCGTAGTGCTGCGCCCGGATCAGCGGAGCGGCCAGCGTCATCTGCTGCCCTTCGATCTGGCGCGTGCGCTGGAAGGGCGCGGCGGGCCGACGCTCCGCGATGGGGATGAGGTGATTGTCTTCTCCCGCGCCGATATCCAATGGCTTTCAAGCAGCGCGCCGCAACGCGCCTTGCGCGGTGAGGCCACCACAATGCCGGGGGGCGAATGCCTGGCGCTGACGCAGCTTGCGCAAGCCGCGCAGGCATCCCCGGCGCGCTTTGCCCATGCGCGCGCCACAGGTTTTCCCGAAATGGGTGAGGCGCGCTGCCCGCGCATTTTCCAGGAAGCGCCGGAATTGGCGGGCTTCCTGCTGGATCACGCCGCGCTGGTGACGGGCGAGGTGCGCGCGCCCGGCCTTTACCCCATGATGGACAATACGCCTTTGGCCGATGCGCTGGCCATCGCGGGCGGCGTGACGGCGCTTGGCAATACGAATGCGCCCGATGTCGCGCAGGCGGTGGCAAACCCGGCTCTGGCAGGGCAAGTCACGCGCGTGAGCCTGGGCGGTGGGGCCAAGCTGGTATCACCGCGTCAGGCGCTGCGCGTGCCGCGGCGCGAGGATGCGCTGGATAGCGGCCCGGTGCTGCTGCTGGGCGAATTCCGCAACCCGGGCAGTTATGAGTTGCGCCGTGGGGAGCGGCTTTCGGATGTGATCGCGCGCGCCGGCGGGCTGACCGCCGAGGCTTTCCCTTATGGCGCCGTCTTCACGCGCGAAAGCGTGCGTCAGCGCCAGCAGGAAGGCTTTGCGCGCACCGCACGTGATCTGGAAAGCAGCCTGGTGCAATTGGCATCAGGGCAGGCTTTGCCGGGTTCTCGTGGTGGCACGGCGGATGTCGGGGGTGCCATGAAGGCAGGGCGCGAATTGGCGGCGACCTTGCGCGAAGCGCGCGCCGCAGGGCGGGTAGTGGTGGAAGCCAATCCCGTGATCCTGCTGGCGCGGCCCGATTTGGACATAGTGTTGGAACCTGGCGATGTATTGGCCATGCCAAAGCGCCCCCAAGATGTAACGGTGGTCGGCGCGGTGCTGAACCCTGGCAGCCTGCCCTTCCGCCAGGGTTGGCGTGCGGCGGAATATATCCAGGCCTCGGGCGGGGCGCAGCGCTTTGCCGATGCATCGCGCGTTTTCGTGGTGCTGCCGAATGGGGAAGCTGCACCGGCGGGCCAGGGTTTCTTCCAGAACGGTGGGCCGCCGCTGGCGCCGGGGAGCCTTGTCATGCTGCCGCAGGACCCGGCGCCATTTGAGACCTGGGGCTATATTCGCGACATCACGCAGATTTTGGGGCAGCTCACGATTTCATCGTTGGCACTGGCGGTGGTTGCGCGGGAGGCGCGGCGCGAATAGGGCCTGTGCTTGCCGTTTGGCCCGAGCACGTTCGCGCCCTGACGCGCCGCCGGCATCGTAGGGGCTTGCGAGCCATGTACGGGCGCCGCAAGCTTGCGGCCATAATCGGGAAACGGACGGAAAACATGACCCTTACCCCATCGCGCCGCGCTGTGCTGACAGCGCTTGCCGCAACCCCCATCCTGTCCAGGTCGCTCAGCGCGCAAGGCGCCTTCCCCGATAAGCCCATCCGCCTGATTGTGCCTTTTGCGCCGGGCGGAAATTCTGATCTGACGGCACGCGCCTGCGCGCCGGCCATGTCGGCGAAGCTAGGTCAGCCTGTGGTCGTGGAAAATCGCGCAGGCGCGGGCGGTAGTGTCGCCGCGCAGCAGGTCGCGCGGATGCGGGCGGATGGTTACACTATTCTGCTGGGCTCAAATGGGCCGCTCACGATCAATCCCACGGTGCAGGCCAATCTTGGCTATGACCCGCTGCGTGACTTCATGCCGATTGGGCTTTTTGTGCGCACGCCGATGGTGATTGCGGTGCATCGCAGCCTGCCGGTGCGAACGGTGGCCGAACTTGTGGCGCATTCCAAGGCCAATCCGGGCAAGCTCGGCTTTGGGTCTTCCGGCATTGCGAGTGCGGCGCATCTTTCGCTTGAGATGTTCAATGCCGCGACCGGGGCGGGCATTACCCATATCCCCTATGGCAGCGGGGGCGCGCTGACGCCTGATCTGATCTCCGGCACCATATCCGGCGCCATTACGGAAATTTCCACCGCGCTGCCGTTGCACCGGGAAGGCGCGGTGCGGATTTTGGCAGTGGCAGCGGCAGATCGGCTGCCGCAAGCGCCCGAATTGCCCACGGCGAATGAGGCTGGTGTGGCCGGTTATCAGGCCGCAGCCTTTGTCGGCATTGTCGCTCCTACGGGCCTGCCCGAAAATGCCGCGAAGGCGCTGGGTGAGGCTGTGGCCGCCGCCGTCGCCGACCCTGCGGTGCGGTCGCGGCTGGAAGGCATGGGCAGCCTGATGGCCAGCGCGACCGAGGCAACCCCGCCTGGCTTTGCTGCCTTTCTGCAACGGGAAACGGCTTGGACCCGTGCGGCGGCGGAACGTGCGGGGTTGCGGCAGGGGTGAGGGCGGCGTTCGGGAAGATGTCCGAGCCAAGTGAGATCACTTGGCGGCTTCGAAAATACGACCAAATATCGGTTTAGAGCGTGTTCCGTGAGCGAATGTGAACGGGGAATGCTCTATTGGCTGCGCAGCCCATTGGCCGGCACCTCACGCGGCAGCAAATGCGCGCGCCAGAACAACGCAATCGCAACCGTGCACAGGGCACCAAAGCCCGCATACAGCGCGCCGGCATCGGCAAAACCAATTTCCCCCACCAAAGGCCCGGCCATCATCAGCCCAACCGGCAAACCATAAACCGCCAGCATGCGCAGCCCCATCACGCGGCCACGAAACTCCTGAAGCGTGATCCTCAGCAGCAGCACCGCCAGCGGCACCATGCAAAAGCTTTGCACAAACCCCGCCAGCGCCAGCACCACGCCGCCCAGCACCGGGTCCGTCAGCCGCGCGAAAATCAGCAGCAGCAAGAACCACGAAAGCGATGCCGCCAGCATGGTGCGCGCGGGTGGCAGCCCGCCGCCGCGCGCGCTGATGAAAAGTGATCCCATCATGGCGCCGCCGGCGAAGCTCGCCGAAAGATAACCAAGCCCGGTGCGATCCAGCCCATAAACATCGCGCGCCACATGCGGCAGCAAGCCGCCACTCAGCGGATAGGCGGCGAAATTGGCAAGGCAGGCCAATAGCAGCGCCGCCAGCACGGGCGGCGTTGCGCGGGCATAGGCAATGCCATCACCAAGATCAGCCCAGGGCGTTTTCATCACAACACCTTGGGCCGCGCGTGCTGGTGGTTCATCCACCTGCAGGGTCAGTGCAAAAGCGCAAAGATAAATCGCCGTCACCGCCATATAGGCCGGGCCAATGCCAAGAAACGCGACAAGGCCCGCCCCGGTCAGCGCACCGATCACGCGCGCGCTATCGGCACTCATGCGTTCAATCCCCATCGCACCCATCAGCAAGGGGGGCGGCATGCCGGCTGCGATCAGCGCATTGCGCATGCCCATATCGGAAGGCCGCACCAGGCCGCTGAGCAAGGCCACGCCGCAGACCAGCCAGGGGGAAAGCAGCCCCGCCATGGCGCAAAGCGTCAGCACCGCCGCCAGCACCGCATACCAGGCCCGCATCGCCGACAGCACACGCCGATGCCCGACCCGATCCCCCATCACACCAAACATGGGCGACAGCAACGTACCGATCAGCAGCAAGGACCCGAAGATGGCAAGCCAGGTGACCGACCCCGTCTCGGTCAGCACATACCAACCAAGGATGATCGTCTCCATCTCAAAGGCCCAGGAAGTGGCAAGATCAGCCGGCCATTGAAAGCGAAAGCCGCGCTGCCCGAAGGGCGCAAGCACACCGGTGGCGCGGAGCTTCCCGCCTGCCATGCTGTTTCCCCCTTGCCGCGTTGAGTGGGCGGCCCGGACCCATGATGCCCGAACCAGGGGCGCGCGCCAGGGGGTGGCAGATGTCGCGAGGGCCATCGCCTGAAACCATCATGGCTGACGCCAACTCAGCCTGCGCCGAGGCGATGAAACGCCCCTATCGCCCCAACCAGCGCGCCAAACGCTCCGGCGCCGCCGCCATATCCGCCTCCGGCCCGCAATAGGAAAAACGCAGGAATCGCCCGCCGCGGCCGCGGTCAAAATCAAGCCCTGTCGTGGCGGCAATCCCCGCCCCTTCCAGCATGGCAGCCGAAAAGGCCGCGCTGTCATTGGTCAGTGCCGAAACATCGCACCAAAGATAGAAGGCGCCATCGGCGGCGGCGATGCGGTCAAACCCTGCGCGCGGCAGGCCGGCCAAAAGGGCGGCGCGGCTCCGCGCATAAGCCGCCTTATTGCCTTCCAATTCTTCGCGGCAATCCATGGCGGCCTCTGCCGCCACCTGGGCGATATGCGGCGCGCTGATGAACATGTTTTGTGCCAGGCATTCCACCGGGCGGATCAAATCCTCCGGCAGCACCAGCCAGCCGATGCGCCAGCCCGTCATCGACCAGTATTTCGAAAAACTATTCACCACCGCGGCGCTATGGCTAAACGACGCCGCGCTGCTTTCCGCGACCGTGCCCCAACTCAGCCCGTGATAAATCTCATCACTGATCAGCCGCACACCCTCGGCGTGGCACCAGCGCGCAATGGCGGCCAATTCCTCGGGCGCCAGCATGGTGCCGGCGGGGTTGCAGGGGCTCGCGATAATCAAGCCCGCCGGGCGAGGGTCGAGCTTTTCCAGCATCGCCACTGTCGGCTGAAACCGCGTTGTCGCGTCGCATTCCAACAATTGCGGGCGCATGCCAAGCGCTTGCAGGATATTGGCATAGGGCGGGTAGAAGGGGGCGGCCATGGCAACGGCATCGCCCGCGTCAAACGCCGCCAGAAAGGCCAGCGGAAAGGCGCCCGAAGCGCCCATGGTGACCGCAATGCGCCGCGCCGGCACAACCAGCCCGTAATGATCCAGATAATGCCGCGCGATGCGCTGCCGCAGCGATACCAGCCCGAAGGCTTCCGTATAGCCAAGCGGCGCCCCGGCATTGAGCGCGCGAATCGCAGCCTCAGCCGCGCCACGCGGCGCGCCGGTGCCGGGCTGGCCAACCTCCATCCGGATGATCCCAGGCGCACCAGGCGGCAGGCTCGCCGCGCGCGCATTGGCCGCCGAAATCACATCCATCACCAGAAATGGCGGCGCCTCCGCCCCGCGCCCGATCTTGAGCGCCATGCTCAGCGCCCGAAGCTGCCAAGCGCGACACCACCACCGCGCGGATCAGCGGCCCCGATGCAAGCCGGGCCATTCGTCGGCACCAGCCCGGCGCAGGAAATCATCACGCCGCGCCCCGGCGCCGGCACCCCGGCATAAGGGTCAGCCGGGCCGCCCCGGCGCTGCACTGCCGCCAAGGGCATGGCGGTTGCGGCCAAAGCCGCCGGCCCACCGCTGCCGGAAGCTGCCGCGCGGAAGCGTCGCAAATCGGGCCGCGCCAGGATTGCCACCGGCAGGGGTGCCGCCTGCACCTGGCCAATCCCAGGCGCCGCGGCAAGCAAAATTCCCGTCCCAGGCACAATGCGGCCCGTACCGAACAGGTTGTTCATGCTGAAGGCGCAGGATACCGCATTGCCTTCGCGATCCAGCGTGACCAGCGAGGCCCCGGCCCCTGCCCCGGCTGCGCCATCCGTCGGCGCCTGCCCGGCCAGGGCCGCTTGCAGCGCCCCCGCCATGCCCGGCGATGCCTCGGTGCTCAGCAGCACCAGATCGGACCCCTGGGCCGAGCGCGCAGGACCGCCGACACGCACCCGCGTCGTGCGGAGTTCCGCTTCGGTCAGGCCCCCGCCCGACATCATGGACCCTTCCACCAGCCTCTCAGCCAGATTGCCCTGATAGAAATCACCAATGCCCAGCGGCGCGGCGCGGAGCTGCGCAAGCGTCGCGCTCAAATCCGGCTGGACGATGCGATCATCAAGCCTAAGCACGCCGCCGCCCGGCCGGGCGAAAACCTGCCTTGCACTCGGGTCTTGCAGCAAAGGCCCGGCCACCACGGCCAAATCATCAGCGAGCGTGCGGCTGATTTCCGTGCCAAGCCGCGCGAGATCCTCGGCGGGGCGGATCAGATCCTCGATCCTGAAGCGCCCGGCATTCAGGTGCAGCGCGAAAAGCCCGCGTGCCATGGCAGGCAAGGCCGCCGGGCGATCGGTGCCGGCGGGGATTTCGGTCCGCGCGCCGGCGGGGAAGATGATGGCGCGCGCCAGACCGCGCTGCGCATCCAAGGCAACACAAGCGCCCCCGCCGCCAAGCCCGGCACGGGAAGGCAAAGTGACCGCCATGGTAAAGGCGCCCGCCACTGCGGCATCCACCGCAGAGCCGCCGCCTGAGAGGATATCGCGCGCCACAATCGCCGCGCGGGGCTCATCTGCCGCTACACCGCCCAGGAATCCCGAAACATGGCCCGGCGTGCCAAAGGGGATATTCGATCGGCCCGTGACGGCATCAACCGTGCGGTCCACGGTGGATTCCACCGTCTGGCAGCCCGCCAGGAGCAAACCAAGCCCCAAGCCGAGCCAAGCCCGCCCCCATCTGAACCTGCCGCCATGCTGCATCATTCGGTTATTCTTCCTGACTGGCCGCGCGCCAGCAAGCGCGTCGTGCAGGGGATTAGCATAGAAGTGGCCGAGTCCAAGCGCCACGGGTCGAGAATGATGGCTTGCCACCTTGGCCGCGCCGGGCTTGGCTAGCGCCAAACGCTTCGCCAGGGACCCCACCACCATGCAACGACGCCTGCTGCTTTCCGCCCTTGCCGCTACCCTGGCCGGGCCTGCCCTGGCCCAGGGCTTCACGGAAGCGCAGCGCGCCGAGATTCTCGCCATTCTGCGCGATGCGCTGCGCCGCGACCCGACGCTGCTGCGCGAAGGCCTGGCTGCGCTGCAAGCGGCTGAGGATTTTGAGCGGAATGCCTCACAGGCCGCTGCGATCCGCGCGCATGAGGCAGCGTTGCTGCGCAATCCGGCTGATCCGGTGCGCGGCAATCCGCGCGGCGACGTGACGATTGTGGAATTCTTTGATGCGCGCTGCCCCTTTTGCAAAAGGCTGGCTGGCGAAATGGCCGAATTGCTGCGCAAGGACCGCAATATCCGCGTGGTGATGAAGGATTTGCCCGTGCTGGGCCCGGCTTCCGTGGTGGCCGCGCGCGGTTTGCTCGCCGCGCAGCGCCAGGGAAAATACAATGAATTTTATGATCGGCTGATGGCGTTGCGTGGTGAACCCACCGAAGCCGCCATGCGTGCCGAGGCTGAGCGGATTGGCATGGATGTGGCGCGCTGGCAGCGGGACATGCTTGATCCCGCCTTGCAGCAGCGCATTGATACCAATATGGAATTGGCCCGCGCGCTCCGCATTGAAGGCACGCCGGCCTTGATCATTGGCGATGCCTTCATCCCGGGCGCGGTGCCTTTGGCCGATCTGGAACGCGCGGTCGCTGAAGCGCGCCGCGCGCGTCGCTAAACCGCTTTTCCGGTCGCATTTTCCGAGCCGCCAAGTGTTACCACTTGGCTTGAAAATGCTCCAAAACTACGGCGCCGTAAAACCCGCTTTCTTGTGGCTGCCATCGCAATAGGGCGCCTTGGCGGTCTGGCCGCAGCGGCAGAAGGAAGCCTGCGGGGTGCGGTCAATCTCCTCGCCCGCGGCATTTTGCACAATCATCGGGCCAGAAGCGCGTACTGAACCATTGGGCTGCGGGTCCAAATTCACCGGGCCGGTCACGCCAGAGATATCGCGCCCTTCGCGCTTGGCCGGCGCGCCAGTCAAAGGGATCCCGGCGGTCTTGTGGCTGCCATCGCACCAGGGGCTGTTCTTGGAGGCGCCACAGCGGCAAAGCCAGGCCTCGCCGCCTTCAATCGGTTCGCCCTTCAGGGTGATCTCACCCTTCAGATGCAGTGGTCCGCCGTCGCGCGTGGTGATGATGGTCGCGGTCATAATGCGTTTCTCCGTTCAATGGGTAATCGGGATTGTGGTGCCTTACGCCGCGCCTGACCAGCCCGCCCCGGGATCAATCGGGAAAACTGGGCGCGGCAGGCGCTTCCAGGGGAAATTGACCAGAACAGGGCTCGTCAGGCCCGGCACATCCACTTCAAGAATGCGCTCATCGGGGAAGAATTCATCAAAGCCGGCGCGGAAATGCCCGCGTGATTTCACCACCACAACCCGCGCGGCGGCAATATCCACGCTGAACATCTCGATCATGCGCGGTTCATGGCATTGGCGGCGGAGGCTCGCCACCACCACGCGGATGCCGCTGCCCTCAAGTTCCAAAAGCGCCGCCGGGCCGAGGTCAAAGGCGCGCCCGACCATGGTGCCGCGCCGGCCAACGCCCTTGCCATCGGATAGCCTCACGATGCGCGCGGGGGCAGAAAAGCTTGCAGAAAATTCGCTCGGCTTGCGGTTGAACTGGGCGGTGAAGTGCGCCCCCTCGCCAAGCTTATGGGCTTCTTCGGCCAAGTCAGGATCAACGAAATTGGCGAGCACGACGCCCGCCACACGGGCTTCATGCAAGGCGCGCAACACATAGGCGGTGTTGCCGCGCCCACCGCCGCCCGGATTATCGGCGACATCGGCAATCAGCACGGGGGCCGCGCCTTCACCTGCCGCTTTGGCGCGGGCGGTGACATCGGCCAGCGATAAAAGCTTCGCCACATAGCGCTGCCGATCCGCCCAGGTAGCGCGCGCGATCTCCTGCGCTGCCGCATCAGCAAGCGCCTGATCCCCGCCGCGTGCCGTAACAGTCACGGTCATGCCGCATTTCGGCAAATCGGAAAAAACAAAGCCGCCGCAGATGGAGGCATTGGCAATGCGCGGATCACGCGCCATCAGCGCCTCACATTCCGCCATGCGATCCGCATAGGGGCCGCGCGCCGTCAGCAGGCTGACCGATGGCGGTGTGATCGGCAGGCGCACAAAACCACGCGCGAATCGCTCACCACCCAAGGCTTCACGCAGCAGATCAGCGGCATCGGCCGCGCGTTCGCGCATATCCACATGCGGATTGGTGCGATAGCCGATAAAGGCATCCACCGCGCCAATCAGTTTTTCGCTGATATTGCAATGAAGATCATGGGTGCAAATGATCGGCACAACAGGCCCGACAATGGCACGCACCATCG
>JADCES010000199.1 GCA_020250005.1 Roseomonas sp. | reverse complement strand
TCCGGTCGCGAACGCTATGCGATTCCCTTTTTCATGGATGCGAATTATCGCGCTGTCATGAAACCAATCACCGCTGATGCTGCGCCAAGCCGGATGGAACCCATCACCTATCCCGATTTCATGACTGGCTATCAGCGCGCCAATTTCCACCATGCCGCCGAAAAATCCGAAGAAAAGGTGCAGTTGCAGGGCGCCTGAAATCTTGGCTTGAACCGGGGGGCTTTACCTTCCGTCCAGATGGCGTAGCCTTTTCCCTGCCGGGAAAAGCCAATACCAAACGGGAGGAAAGTTCATGCAAGTTTCACGTCGCACGGCGCTTGCGGCCGGCGCAGGGTTTGGCGCCGGCATTGGTGGCCTGCCCTGGCAAAGCGCAAAGGCCCAGGCCGCGAATACCATCAAGATTGCGCTACTGACGGATTTTTCCGGCACTTATCGCGACGTGAGCGGCCCAACCGAACTGGCCTGTGTGCGTCAGGCAGCCGCTGAAATGAACAATCGCGGCTTCAATATCGAAGTGCTCTATGGCGATAATCTGAATCGTCCCGATGTCGGTTCCAACCTCACGCGGCAATGGATTGACCGTGACGGCGTTGATGTCGTGGTGGATGGCGGCGCTTCGTCCGTGGCGCTCGCGGCCAATGAAATCATTCGTGACAAGAACAAGGTTTTCCTGAATACCACTTCCGCCACGTCGGATCTGACAGGGCGTGCCTGCACGCCCAATACCGTCCATTGGACCTATGATACCTGGATGCTGGCCAATTCCACCGGCGGTGCCACGGTGCGCGCGGGGGGCGATAGCTGGTATTTCATCACGGCCGATTACGCCTTCGGCCATGCCCTGGAACGCGACACGGCGAATTTCGTGCGCAATGCCGGCGGGCGCGTACTGGGCCAGGTGCGCACACCCTTCCCGGGCACGACCGACTTCTCGGCCTTCCTGGTGCAGGCGCAGGCCTCCCGCGCCAAGGTGATTGGGCTGGCCAATGCCGGCAGTGACACCATCAATTGCATCAAGCAGGCGGCAGAATTTGGGCTTATGCGCCGGGGCATCAAGCTGGCCAGCCTGCTGATGTTCCTGCCGGATGTGCATTCCTTGGGGCTTGCCACCACGCAAGGGCTGATCTGCACCGAAACCTTCTATTGGGATTTGAATGATCGCACCCGCGCTTTCTCGGCCCGTGTGCGGCCCAATATCGGGCAGAATGCGCTCTGCATGAACCACGCCGGCGGCTATGCGGCAGTGCTGCATTACCTGAAGACGGTGATTGATATGGGGCCGGCGCAGGCCAAGCAAAGCGGGGCCGCGACTGTGGCGCGCATGAAGGCCATTCCCTGCGATGATGATTGCTTCGGCCCCGGCACCATCCGCGCCGATGGCCGCAAGCTGCACCCGGCCTATTTGTTTGAGGTGAAAAAGCCCGAGGAAAGCCGCGGCGTGTTTGATTATTACAAGCTGCTGCAAACGACCGAGGCGAATAGCGCTTTCCGTCCGCTTGCTGATGGTGGCTGCAGCTTCGTGCGGAGCTGAAATCTGAATGGCGCGGTGGGGCGCATCACCCCATCGCGCCTAACCCCGCGCGCGAAATACCAATTGGCGCGACAGCACAAAATTCCCGAACATCCCCGCAATCGCCCCAGCAGCGACACCCAGCACGGGATGCGCCGCCACTACCGGCACAAAGGCAATCAGCGCGGCATAGGTGCCGTAATTCATCGCAAACCCTGCCAGATTGACTACCAGAAACAGCGCCCATTGCTGGTGCACGGGGCCATCGCCGCGCCCGCGGAATGTCCAAACGCGATTGAGCGCCCAGGTCGTGGTCGCCGCCACCAGGTAGGACACCGCGCGCCCGCCATAAAGCCCAAGCCCAAGCGCCAGCCCCGCATAAAGCACTGCGGTATCCACCACAAAACCGATGGTGCCCACCACACCAAAGCGCAGAAATTCCATCAGCACGCCAAAGCGTGCCGCGCCGATCATGCCTTCAATGCGCGCAAGGATCGCCTGAACTGCCATGCGCGCCTGTAACGCAGGAAAGCGGGGCAGCGCAAACCGCCATGGTCCTCACGCGGTTCCGGCGCTATCACATGGCACCGAAAAATCCTGGCCTGAAGGGAAGCGCGCATGGTCGCTGTAATTGGTCTCGGCAATATGGGAATGGCCATGCTCAAGCGGTTATTGGCCATCGGCCACGAAATACGCGCCTGGGATCTGGACCCCGCCAAGCGCGCGGCGGCGCGGCAGGCGGGCGCGGCAATCGGCGCCGATATTGCCGACAGCGTGGCGGAGCTTACCATCTTCTCCCTGCCACATGACGCCGCAGTGGCCGAAGTGCTTGGCCATGTGCTCCCCGCCTTGGCCCAGGGCGCTGTGATTATTGATACCTCCACCCTGTCGCCGCGTGCCGTGCGCGGTTTTGCGGAACAGGCCAAGGCGCGGGGCGTTTTCTATTTGGATGCGCCGGTCTCAGGCGGTCCGGCGGGGGCGGCGGCGGGCAGCATGGCCATGATGGTGGGTGGCGATGCCGCTGCCTTGGAACGCGCAACACCCTTGCTGCAACACCTCACCGCGCGGCTTTTGCATATCGGGCCATCCGGGGCGGGGCAGGTGGCGAAGCTTGTGAACAACCTGCTGGTCGCAAGCCATCTGGTGACCGCCGGTGAGGCGCTGCGCCTTGGTGCCGCTGCCGGGGTGGCGCCGGAAGCGCTTTTGCCGGTGTTGAATGGTGCGTCTGGCCGCTCTGCGGTGACCGAGGTGAATTGGCCGCGCTGGATCATCCCCGGCAGCTTTGACTCAGGCTTCAGCGCTGGGCTGATGCGCAAGGATATGGGCCTGGCGCTGGAATTGGCGCGGGAATTGGATGTGCCGCTGGAAGCGACTGGCCGCGCCGCTGCGCTATGGGAGGAATTGCGCGCGGCCGTGCCGGATGATGCCGATTTCAACCGGCTTTCGGCAGCGCTTTTCGCAGGAACGAAGCCATGACCCCCTTCAGCGCCAAAACGGTACTCATCGAAGAAGTCGCCGCCCTTTTGGGTGGCCGCACGGGCAGCCTGGTGGATGGCGAGATCATCGCCGGCGACGGCAGCACCATCACCTTGCAGGACCCGACAACCGGCGCGGCACTGCTGGGCTATACCAGCGCTGGCCATGGCCTTGTCGCGCAAGCCACCAGCAGTGCCGCCCGCGCTCAGCACGCCTGGCAAGCGCTGAGCGGCGCGGAGCGTGGCCGCCGCCTTTGGGCCATCGCGCCCTTGCTTCGCCAAAACGCGGAAAACCTGGCGCGCCTGGAATCAGCGCAAACCGGCAAGCCCTTGCGCGATACGCGGGCTGAAGTGGCTCGCGTTGCGGAAATGGCGGAGTATTGGGCCGGTTGGTGCGACAAGATCGAAGGCCGCATCATCCCCGTACCATCTGGTCATACCGTCATGGTGAAACGCGAAGCGCTCGGCGTGGTGCTGGCCATCACGCCTTGGAATGCGCCGATTTTCACCGCCGGCTGGAATGTCTTTCCCGCTTTGGCCGCGGGCAATGCGGTCGTGCTGAAGCCATCGGAATTCACCCCGCTGACATCACTGGCGCTTGGGTTGCTTGGCGAAAAGGCCGGGCTGCCGCGCGGCCTGTTTCAGGTGATCGCCGGGCCGGGGCAGGGGACGGGTGCGGCTTTGCTTGCCGCCCCCGAAATCGCGAAGGTGGTCTTTGTCGGCGGCCTCGCGGCGGGCCGCGCCGTGGCCACAACGGCCGCCGCGCGCGGCTTGCCCAGCTTGCTCGAACTCGGCGGCAAAAGTGCGAATATCGTTTTTGACGATGCCGATTTCGCCAGCGCCATCCAGGGCGCGCAGCAGGCGATCTATGCCGGCAGCGGTCAATCCTGTGTCGCGGGATCGCGGCTTCTGGTGCAGCGCAGCCTGCATGATCGTTTTGTCGCCGCGCTTGCCGAAGCGCAACGACGCATTCGCTTGGGTGATCCCATGGATGCCACAACCGAAATGGGCCCTGTGGCCAATGCGCGGCAATTCGCCCATGTGCGCGAATTGCTCGCGGCAGGCGCCGCTTCCGGTGCTGCGGTCATGGCGGCGGCGCGGCCAGGCGCATTACCGGAAGGCGGTTTTTGGGTGCCGCCCACCTTGCTCGCCGGGCTTTCCAATGAGGCGCGCCCAGCGCAGGAGGAAATCTTTGGCCCCGTCGTCGCCGCCATCCCCTTCGATGATGAGGATGAGGCGATCAGTCTTGCCAATGCCACGCCCTTTGGCTTGGCCGGTGCGGTCTGGACACGTGATTTGGGCCGGGCGCATCGCGTGGCGGCCCGGGTCAGGGCAGGGACTTTTTGGGTGAATGGCTATCGCACCATCCATGTCTCGGTGCCTTTTGGCGGCTTTGGCGCCTCTGGCCATGGCCGCTCCTCGGGGCAGGAGGTTCTGGCCGAGCTGACGCAAAGCAAGGCAATCTGGATCGATACTGCCCAGGAACCGGCTTTGGGCTTCGGCCATAAGCCGGGCTAAGGCCAAACGGCGCTTGCGCGGCCTGCCGCAAGCGGGTCTGATAGGTGGAACACGAAAAGGGGGCTCACATGCAACGTCGGGATGTCTTCAAACTGGGCGCCGCTGCAGCCGCAACCGCGCTGCCATCCTTCGCCATCGCACAACCGGCGCAAAACCGCGTGCTGAAAATGGTGCCGCAGGCGAACCTTACCAGCCTCGATCCCATTTGGACCACGGCCAATATCACCCGCAATTTCGGGCATATGGTGTTTGACTCGCTCTACGGGATGGATGCGCAATTCCGCCCGCAGCCGCAAATGGCCGCCGGCCATAGCAGCGATGATGGCGGGCGCAGCGTGACCATTACGCTCCGCCCTGGCCTCAAATTTCATGATGGGGAACCCGTGCGCGCGCAGGATGTGGTGCCAAGCCTGCAACGCTGGATGCGGCGCAACCCCTTCGGACAGAAGCTTGCGACTGTCACGGATGATATTCTGGTCGTGGATGACATGCGCATCCGCTTCCGGCTGAAAAAACCCTTCCCGCTGCTGTTTCATGCGCTGGCGCAGGTTTCCAATAGCCCTGCCTTCATCATGCCCGAGCGTCTGGCCAAGACCGATCCCTTCCAACAGGTGCGCGAAGCCATCGGGTCCGGCCCCTTCCGCTTCAAGGCCAATGAATTCAATTCCGGCAGCCTGGTGGTCTATGAACGCTTCGCCGATTACGTGCCCGTGCAATCCGGTACGCCAAGCCTGACCGCCGGGCCAAAAATCGCCAATTTTGACCGCGTGGAATGGCACATCATTGTGGATGCCGCGACCGCGGCGGCTGCGCTGCAAACCGGCGAGATTGACTGGTATGAACAGCCGCCACCGGAAGTGCAGCAATTGCTGCGCCGCAACCGGCAAGTGGTGATTGAAGCGATTGACCCGCTGCCGCTGACCGGCATTCTCCGCTTCAACCATGCGCATGCGCCCTTCAGCAACAAGGCGCTGCGCCAGGCGCTGCTGCCCGCGATCAGCCAGCAGGATTTCATGCAGGCCTCGGTCGGCACGGATGCGTCACTCTTTACCACGGGCGTTGGCATGTTCACGCCGGGCACGCCACTCGCCAATGATGCGGGCCTGGCGCCGCTCATGGGGCCGCGCAGCATTGATCGCGCGCGGGCCTTGATGCGTGACGCGGGCTACACGAACCAGACCATGCGGCTGATCGGCCCGACGGATATTCTGGTGCCGGCCGCACTCACGCAGGTGGGTGCCGATCTGGTGCGCCGGCTTGGCTTCAATGCCGACATTGTGCTGAGCGATTGGGGCACCACGGTGCAGCGGCGCACCTCGCGGGAGCCGGTGGAGCGTGGCGGCTGGTCCATGCTGTTTACCTCCTTCTCGTCCTTCGATTTTGCTGATCCGGCGGCGCATTTCCCGCTGCGCGGCAATGGCACCAATGCCTGGTTCGGCTGGCCGGATATCCCGCGGCTTGAGGAATTGCGCGATGCCTGGTTCGACGCGCCAGACCTTGTCGCGCAGCAGGCCATTGCGCGGGATATGCAAACGGTGGCGATGGATGAACTGCCCTATATTCCGCTTGGTTCATACAAATCCATGACGGCCTTGCGTGCCAATCTTACCGGGCGCGTGCCGGGCCTGGCACTTTATTGGGGCATCAGGCGGGGCTGAAGGGCAGGGGCGGCCTTGCCACCCCAGGCGCGGCCATGGCGCGCCCGGCTGGCATGGCCCATGCATTCCTTGGCGGGGTCGGCTTAGTGCCAGGGGGGATCCCGGCTATTTGCGCCGCACTCAAAGCAGGCTAAGCGGGGTTATGGGCTCTGCTTTGCCATTCTATGAGGCAGAGTGATTTTCAACTGGGCAGTCTGGGCTGCCCCGAACATGGAATGGGAGACGGGAGATGGATCGTAGAAACTTCCTCAAGGCAACAGCCGGCGTTGCGGCGCTGACGGGTGTGGGTGGGCTTTCCGCCCCGGCGCTGGCGCAGGGCGCTGCCGCGCGCACGCTGCGCTTCGTGCCGCAGGCCAATCTGGCCAATTTTGACCCCATCTGGGGCACGCAATATGTGGTGCGCAATGCCGCCGCCCTGGTGTGGGACACGCTTTATGGCTTCGATGACAAGCTGGAAGCCAAGCGCCAGATGGTGGAAAGCGAGGAAGTTTCCTCTGATGGCAAGGTCTGGACCTTCCGTCTGCGCGAAGGGCTGATGTGGCATGATGGCACGCGCGTAACCGCGGCCGATTGCGTCGCCAGCCTCAATCGCTGGGCGGTGCGCGATGGCATGGGCCAGATGATCCGCGCGATCCAGGAAGAATTGGTGGCGGTGGATGACCGCACCTTCCGCTGGCGCCTGAAGGCGCCCTACCCCAAGATGCTTTTGGCGCTCGGCAAGAACAATACGCCGATGGCCTTCATGATGCCGGAACGTATCGCCCGCACCGATCCCTTCCAGCAGGTCACGGAATTCGTGGGTTCCGGCCCCATGCGCTTTGTGCGCAATGAATGGGTCCCCGGTGCCCGCGCGGTCTTCACGCGTTTTGAACAATATGTGCCCCGCAATGAACCTCCGTCCTGGTTGGCGGGCGGCAAGCGCATGGGTGTGGACCGCATCGAATGGATCATCATGCCAGACCCGGCCACGGCTTCGGCGGCGCTGATGAACAATGAAATCGATTGGTGGGAAACCCCGCTGACCGATTTGATCCCGTCTTTGCGCCGCAACCGCAATGTGCGCGTGGATATCGCGGATCCGCTTGGCAATATCGGTTCCTTCCGCTTCAACCATTTGCATGCGCCCTTCAACGATGTGCGCGCGCGTCGGGCAGTGGCGATGGTCTTGAACCAGGAAGACTATATGCGCGCGGTGGTCGGTGATGACCGGGCGCTGTGGCAGACGCTGCCTTCCTTCTTCACGCCGGGCACGCCGCTTTATACGGAAGCCGGCGGTGATATCCTGAAGGGCCCGCGCAATGTTGCCGCCGCGCGTACGCTGCTGCGTGAAGCCGGCTATAATGGCCAACCCATCACGGTACTGGTTGGGCAGGATCAGGCGCCGCTCAAGGCCATGGGTGAAGTGACCAATGCGCTGCTGCGTTCCATCGGCATGAATGTGGACTTTGTGGCGACCGATTGGGGCACTGTTGGTCAGCGCCGCGCTTCCAAATCACCGCCCGGTCAGGGTGGTTGGCATATCTTCCACACCTGGCATGCGGGTGCGGATTGCATCAACCCAGCGGCCTATCTTGCGCTTCGCGCCCATGGCGATGGCGCCTGGTTCGGCTGGCCCAAGGATGATGCGGTGGAAGCGGCCCGTGACAAGTGGTTCGAAGCGCCGGATCTGGCGGCGGAAAAGGCCGCGGTTGCGGAAATGAATGCCGCCGCCATGAGCCACATGACCTATGCGCCGACCGGCTTCTACAAGACCTATCAGGCGTGGCGCAGCAATGTCACCGGCATCGTCGGCGGCCCGCTGCCCTTCTTCTGGGGTGTGAACAAGGCCTAATCAGGAAAGATTGCCGGGAACATGTTCGCCTATATCGTCCGACGCGTCTTGGCCACCATTCCGGTGATGGCCATCGTCGCGCTTTTTGTCTTCAGTCTGCTCTACATCGCGCCGGGTGACCCGGCCGCGGTGATTGCAGGCGATCAGGCGACGCCTGAAGATGTGGAACGCATCCGTGCCAGCCTCGGCCTCGACCGGCCCTTCTTGATCCGGTTCGGGGAATGGGTCTGGCGCATTCTTCAGGGTGATCTCGGCGTCTCAATTTTCACCAATCTGCCGGTTTCAACCATGATCCAGCAGCGTATTGAACCAACGCTGTCGCTCATGATCATCACGCTCATTCTGGCGGTTTCCATCGCCATCCCGATGGGCGTGATCGCCGCCTGGAAGCAGGGGACGATGGTTGACCGTACGGTGATGGGATTTGCCGTTCTTGGCTTTTCCGTCCCCGTCTTCGTGGTGGGCTATGTCTTGGCCTATATCTTCGCGCTGGAACTCGATTGGGTGCCGGTGCAGGGCTATACGCCAATCAAACAGGGTTTCTTCCCCTGGTTTCAGAACCTTATCCTGCCCGCCGTGGCTCTCGGCACTGTCTATATCGCGCTGATCGCACGCATCACGCGCGCGACCATGCTTGAAGTGCTGCAACAGGATTATATCCGCACCGCCCGCGCCAAAGGGGCGGGGCAGCGGAGCATCCTGTTCCTGCATGCGCTGAAGAACGCGGCCGTGCCGATCGTGACCGTGATTGGCATCGGCATTGCGCTGCTGATCGGTGGTGCGGTGGTGACGGAAAGCGTCTTCGCCATTCCGGGCCTTGGGCGGCTGACGGTGGATGCGATTTTGCGGCGCGATTACCCGGTTATTCAGGGCGTCGTGCTGCTGTTTTCCTTTGTCTATGTGCTGGTAAATCTTTTGATTGACCTGCTCTACACCATTCTGGACCCGAGGATCAGATACTGATGTCCGCCTCCATCCTCGACCCCAAGGGCATCACCGCCGCGAATGTCGCGGTGGCGCCCTCGCTTCCCGATATCATGCCGCCGGTGAAGGCCCGGGGCGGGTTTTTCGGCTTCATGCGGCGCAACCCGGCGATTGCCATTGGCGGATCGTTGGTGACGCTGATGGTGCTGGTGGCGATTTTCGCCCCGCTGTTGTTCACCAAGGACCCCACCGCACTTGCCCCGGCGCTGCGCACGCGTGAACCCTCTGCCACGCATTGGTTCGGCACGGATATGCTTGGGCGCGATATCTATTCGCGCGTGCTCTATGGTGCCCGCGTGTCGCTGCTGGTCGGGTTTTCGGTCGCGGTGCTCGCTTCCATCATCGGCCTTACCATCGGCATGATCTCCGGCTTTGTGCGCTGGGCCGATAGCATCATCATGCGCGTGATGGATGGCATGATGTCCATCCCGCCCATCCTGCTCGCCATCGCACTGATGGCGCTGACGCGTGGTTCGGTGCAAAATGTGATCATCGCCATCACCATTGCGGAAATCCCGCGCGTCTCGCGCCTGGTGCGCGGCGTGGTGCTGTCCTTGCGTGAACAGCCCTATGTGGATGCGGCGGTGGCGGCCGGTACGCGAACGCCGGTCATCATTTGGCGCCATATCCTGCCCAATACGCTGGCGCCGATCACCGTGCAGGCAACCTATATCTGCGCCTCGGCGATGATTGTGGAAAGCATCCTGTCCTTCATTGGCGCTGGTACGCCGCCCATCATCCCATCCTGGGGGAATATCATGGCCGAAGGCCGCGCGCTCTGGCAGGTGAAACCCTATATCGTCTTTTTCCCCGCCATCTTCCTGTCCATCACCGTGCTGGCCGTGAACCTGCTCGGCGATGGTTTGCGGGATGCGCTCGACCCGCGCATGGCAAAGAGGCTCTGACCCATGGCGATGCTCGAAATTGACAATCTGCAAACCCATTTCCGCACGCCCGATGGCATCAACCGTGCGGTGGATGGCGTTTCCTTTCATGTCGAAGCCGGGGAAACGCTGGCCGTGGTGGGCGAAAGCGGTTGCGGCAAATCCGTCACCGCCATGTCCATCCTGCGCCTGATCCCGGAACCGCCCGGCAAGCTGGCCGGTGCCATCCGCTTCAATGGCAAGAACCTGCTTGATCTTTCGGAAGCCGAAATGCGCGGCATTCGCGGCAATGAGATCAGCATGATCTCCCAGGAACCCATGACCTCGCTGAACCCCGTGCTCACGGTGGGCCGCCAGATCGGGGAAACCCTGCGCGTCCACCAGGGCATGGCGGCGCAGCAGGCGGAAGACCGCGCGGTTGAAATGCTGACGCTGGTCGGCATT
>JADCES010000198.1 GCA_020250005.1 Roseomonas sp. | reverse complement strand
TCATCTTGCCGAGGACGGCTGGCGGTTGGTCAATGGATGCCATGGTCTTGATCACGCCCATGACGGCGGCAACGATCCCAAGCGCGGGCAGCGCATCAGCGACACTTTGCAGTGCATGGGCGCTGTGCAATTCCTCTTCTTTCATTTTCTTCAATTCGCGCGCCATCACATCTTCGATCTGATGCGGGTCATCGGCATTCATGCCGACCATGCGAAGGTAATCGCAAATGATCGCGACCGTGTGCCGATCCTTCAGGATAGTCGGGAATTTCTGAAAGGCTGCGCTTTCCTCGGGCTTTTCGATATGGGGTTCAATCGCCATCGGCCCCTTGGTCTGCGCCAGTCGTACCAGCCAGAACAGCAGGCTCAGCAATTCCATATAGTCCTTGCGCTTGTACTTGCCGCCCTTCAGGATTTTGCCGAGGCCACCGAAGATATGCTTAACCTCAGAGAGGCTGTTCGCCATCAGCAAAGCGCCGAAGGCTGCGCCGCCGATGATGGCGAATTCAAACGGCAGCGCCAGCAGGATGATGTCCATCTTGCCGCCGGCGGCGATGTAGCCGCCGAAGACGCAGACCAGGAGAAAGATAAAGCCGGCGATCGAAATCATGGGCGTGGCGTCTCCGGCGCCTGGCGGATCAGCGTGATGGAAACACGGCGATTGGCAGCCGCGGTTGGCTGTTCTGGGATCAACAGGTCACGTTCCGCATGGCCTGTCAGATTTCTGATACGATTATCGGCAACTCCTGAGTCAATCAGCAGGCGCCGCGTGACATTGGCGCGTTCGGTGGACAGGTCCCAATTGCTCCGTTCGCCCCCGCCGCGGAAGGGTGTGGCATCCGTATGGCCCGCAATGCTGATCGGGTTCGGCAGACGTTGGATCACCTGCGCCACGCGCTGCAGCAAGGCGCGCGCGCGATCATTGGGGGCGGCACCACCCAACGCGAACATTGGCTGGCGTTCCGCATCCACCAATTGGATGCGCATGCCTTCTGGCGTTTGCTCAATCAGCAATTGGCGGCCGAGATCGGCAAGGGCAGGATCGGCACGTACCGCTTCACGGATTTGTTCGGCGGCGGCTTCAAAAGCCTCACGTTCGCGCCTGGCCAATTCCTGGCGCAACTCCAATTCGCCCACATTTTCCGGCCTCTGTTCGGGGGAGGGCTCGGCCGCTGGTCCACCGCGCGGTTGTTCCGGCCCCGCCAAAGCCCCAGGCGGCGTGCGGATCACGAGTCGGGCATTTTCCGCATCTTCCTCGCCCCTTGGGCCTTCGCGCCGGGGCACAGGCTCGGCCGGTGTGCGGCTATCATCTTCCTCAATATCCATCACCACCGGGCGCTTGCCAGGCTGCATTTCGATCGTGCCTGTGGTGGACATCATGGTCGCATTGTCATTCGGTGTCTGGCCGCCAAAGGGCCTGCCAGAGCCTGATTGGGAAGTGGACAGCACACTGGTTGGGTTGAAGTAATCGGCGATGCCGCGGCGCTGTTCTTCCGTGGTGGCGTTGATCAGCCACATCAGCAGGAAGAAGGCCATCATTGCCGTCACGAAATCGGCATAGGCAACCTTCCAGGCGCCGCCGTGGTGGGCGTGCGCTCCGCCTTCTTCCTTTTTGACGATGATCAGATCACCGCCGCTTTGCGAGCCTCTTCCCTTGCGCGCCATGACAGATCGTATAGCCCCAAATGACTAAAATCAGCTAATGATACTGTCGAACTAGCGGCAAGGCGCCAGGCTCACGGAAGGGACGCGGTGTGGTTTTGAGACTTGTTTCATGAATTCCCCCATTTGCGCCGCCCGAGACTCGGCTCAGGCTGAACCCTATCTCATCAAGCGGCCGGAGCATCAGACCATCCCCCTGGTCTTCGCATCCCCGCATTCGGGTCAGCAATATCCGGACCAACTTTTGCTGGATGCGCGGATGGACCCCATTGCGCTGCGCCGGAGCGAGGATTCCTTCGTGGATGAGCTCTTCGCCGGCGCGCCCGCCCTTGGCGCGCCGCTGATCGCCGCTTCCTTCCCCAGGGTCTGGTGTGATGTGAACCGGGAGGCCTGGGAATTGGACCCGGCTATGTTCACCGATCCCCTGCCGCCCTGGGTGAATAGCGCAAGCCCCCGTGTCGGGGCGGGGCTGGGCACCCTCGCGCGGATCGTCACCGGGGGCGAACAGATCTATCGTCGCAAACTGAGCTTTGCCGAGGCCGAGGCGCGCATCCGCGCCTGTTGGAAACCCTATCATGCCGCACTCGCTGGGCTGATCGCAGAAACCAGGGCGAAGTTCGGCTTTTGCCTGCTGATTGATTGCCATTCCATGCCCGCCCACCCGGCGCATCTGGCCAATCCACCACATTTTGTGTTGGGCGATGCGCATGGCACAGCATGTAGCCCGCGCGCCACCCGCCTGATGGAGGAAGCCCTGATCGGCCTTGGTTATAAGGTGCGGCGCAATGACCCCTATGCGGGGGGGTTCGTCACGCGCCATTATGGGCGTCCCCGGGAAGCGACCCATGCGCTGCAGATTGAAGTGGCGCGGAACCTTTACATGGACGAAACCCGGATTGAACGCCTGCCGGGCTTTGGCCCGCTCAGGCGGGACATGACCAACCTGATCGAAAGCCTGACAAGGGTGGATTGGGACTTCCTGGCCCCGACGGCCTGACCCGGATAAAAAAAGGGCGGTGCCCGAAAGCACCGCCAAGTTTAGGGAGGAAACGTCCAAGAATGTACAGCGGAAGCCGCCGTACGCGTGGGATATAGGAGCCGGGGTCTCGGTTTGCAAGGTATTTTTTTGCAGCGCAGCAAAATGGTCTTTTGCAATATCAACCACAGGTTTTCTTGCGTATTTTCTGGTCGGCAGGGGTAAATCTGGCACGCGGCTTGCCCTAAAGGCGTTATGCGTTTTGCCCGATCATTCAGACCGCACCTTTCCGTGAAGCTCACCCTTGCGGTGGCTGCGCTGCTTGGCTTGGCGTTGTCACCCCTTTCGGCGGCGGCGCAGCTCACGCCCTCCAGGGGTTTCAGCGAAGGGCATTTATGCCGCGCCGCCATTGCCGAAGCCGAGCGCAGCGCCAATCTGCCGCGCGGGTTGTTGCAGGCCATTGGCCGGGTTGAATCCGGCCGACGCGACCCCGAAACCGGCCATTTCGCCCCCTGGCCCTGGACCATCAATGCCGAGGGGGAGGGCAAATATTTCCCAACGCGGGAGGCAGCCATTGCCCATGTCCGGCAATTGCAGGCCCGTGGGGTGCGCATCATTGATGTGGGCTGCATGCAGGTGAATTTGCATCACCACCCCAATGCCTTTGCCTCGCTTGAGCAGGCCTTCGACCCCCTGACCAATGCCCGCTACGCGGCGCGCTTCCTGACCGAGCTGAATGCCGGGCGGGCGGATTGGCGCCAGGCGGCGGGGCATTACCATTCGCAGACGCCCGAAAGGGCCGGTCCCTACCGTGAAAAAGTGCTGGCCGCCTGGGAACAGGAAGCCCGCAATGCGGGCGATAGCTCGGCCGAGGCGATGGCGCTGGCGCGGCTGCGCGCCGGCTGGGGCAGTGTGGCCTTGGCGAGTGCCGGTGGGATTTCGCTCAGCAACCGGGCGGAACGCGCGCAGATCATCCCCATCGCGGGCGGTGGAGGGTTCGCGGGCGGTGGCTCACCGGGGCGGGGGCTTGATGCCTATCGCTCGGCGCCGATCCATGCCGTCAGCCGGCCGATTGTGTTGGCGCAGAACGGGCCGGGGCGGACGCTGCGATAGGCCTTACGCGTCCCGCAGGGTCACGATCAGCGGGGTGTGATCGGAAGGCTGCGCCTCCGCGCGCGGGGCCACGTCAACTTCGCAGGCTTCCAAACGCTCCGCCAATTCGGGGCTGAGGAGCGCGTGGTCAATGCGCAGGCCGCGATTGGCCTCAAAGGCCGGGCCGTAATCCCAATAGGTGTAGAGCGTTTCGCTGGGATGCAGCGCGCGGAGCGCATCCGTCATGCCCAGATGCAACAGCGCGCGGAACCTGGCGCGGCTTTCGGGATGAACCAGCGCATCGGTTGCCGGCAGGGCGCCGGGCGCCAGGTCGGCCTCGGTCGGGCAGACATTGTAATCGCCCAGCACCGCAAAGGGCTGAAAGGCATCAAGCCGAGCCTGCAACAGGCCGCGCAGCCGATCCATCCAGGCGAGCTTATAGGCAAAGCCGGCATCGCCGCCGGAATTGCCGTTGGGCAGGTAAATCCCCGCCGCGCGCAGCCCCGCCGCCGCCACTTCAATATAGCGGGCCTGGGTATCCTCAGCATCGCCGGGCAGGGCTTCCGCCAGAACCTCAAAAGGGATGCGCGATAGTACCGCCACACCATTCCGCCCACCGGCCTGGCCTACCGCATGGGTCTTGTAGCCAAGCCCCGCGAATTCCATGGCGGGGACTTGCTCCGCCGTGCAGCGGGTTTCCTGCAAAAACACCAGATGGGGCTGCTGGCGTTCCAGAAAGCGCGCGACATGGACCGCGCGCGCGCGGATGGAATTGACGTTGAAGGTGCAAAGGCGAAGCAGGGGGATCAGCCGATCGCGAAGGAAGAACCGCAGCCGCAGCCGGAACTCGCCTGCGGGTTGTTGATGGCGAAATGCGCGCCGATCAGCGCTTCCGCCCAGTCCAATTCAGCACCCGCCAGCAGATCGAGCGAGACGGGGTCTATGAAGACCCGGCCCTGGCCTTCGCCAATCACCAGATCATCGGGGGCGGGGGCGTCTTCCAGGCCGAACTTATATTGAAAGCCCGAACAGCCACCCGCTTCCACGGCGAGCCTGAGCCCCGCATCCGGCCGGCCTTCACGCGCGGCGATATCGGCCACCTGCGCGACGGCGCGGGCGGTGACGCGAAAACTGGCGGGGTTGGTGCTGCCATCCGGCATGGTGAGGACTCCTTGTTCAGTAACATAGCGTCTGATCCGCGTAGGCGGAATCGCCGAAGCGGTGAATCAGACGCTCAAACTAACCTATATCGTGATTCATCCCTCAGGATCACGATATAGGCATTTTGCGCGCCGCTTCCAATCACCAAAGATTGCGGGGGCCGTGCGGCGGGTGTTACAGCGCTGCGTCACGCGTTTTTCACGGAAAATCCCGATTTCCATGTCATCCCGAGCCAAAACCGCGATCATTGAGCCCAAAGGGCAGGGGGCAGCATGAACCTTGCCCCTTACGCGGTGCTGCCGGAGACCTCTCGCGGAAGATTGTACCCCGAGCCGGGCGGCGATGCGCGGTCACCCTTTCAGCGCGACCGGGACCGCATCATCCACGCCACCGCCTTCAGGCGCCTGCAATACAAGACGCAGGTCTTCATCTACCATGAGGGCGATCATTTCCGCACAAGGCTGACCCATTCCATCGAGGTCGCCCAAATCGCGCGGTCCATCGCGCGGCTGCTGAGGCTGGATGAGGATTTGGCCGAGGCTTTGGCGCTCGCGCATGATCTTGGCCACCCGCCCTTCGGCCATGCCGGGGAAGATGCGCTGAATGCGGCGATGAAGCCCTATGGCGGGTTTGACCATAATGCGCAGTCCTTGCGCGTCGTGACGCAGTTGGAAACGCGCTATGCTGGGTTTGATGGGCTCAATTTGACTTGGGAAACGCTGGAAGGGCTCGCCAAGCATAACGGCCCCTTACGGAGGCCTTCGCCCTATATTGCTGAATATGATGCGCGCCATAAGCTGGATTTGACGAGCTATGCTTCTGCCGAGGCGCAGATTGCGGCCATTGCGGATGATATCGCCTATAACAATCATGATCTGGATGACGGGCTGCGCGCGGGCTTGTTCACCCTGGAAGAAGTGGGCGCCTTGCCGGTGATTGGCGAAGCGCTGGTGGCGGCGCGGGAAGCGGCGCCTGATGCGCCGGTGGAGCGGCTGGCGCCCGAGATGATCCGGCGCGTGATCAGCCGCATGGTGGGCGATGTGGCCGCCGAGGCGACGCGGCGCTTGGCAGCGCTGAAACCGGCGAGCGTTGCCGATATCCGTGCCGCTGATCGGCCGATGGTGGTGTTTTCGGAGGAAATGGCGCGCGCGAACCTTTCCATCCGGGAATTCCTGTTCCAGCGCATGTATCGGCATTGGCGCGTCAATCGCACCATGGCGAAATCCAAGCGCGTGGTGCAGGTGTTGTTCAGCCTGCTGCATGGCGGGCCGGCCATGCTGCCGCCGATCTGGCGCACCCGCGCCGGCGAGGCCGGTTCCGCCCAGGCCGCGCTGGTGGTTTGCGATTATATCGCCGGCATGACAGACCGCTTCGCGCTGGAAGAACACCGGCGCATGACCGACCCCGATATTTCAGGCTGAGAGTTGCATGACCGAAAATGTTTTCACCGCCATGGCGGAACAGGTGCGCGCGGCGCTGGTGGCGCTTTACCCTGAACTGCCCGCTGACATCCTGGCCCGCGTGCAGGTGGAACCGCCGCGCGATGCGGCGCATGGCGATATGGCGACCAATGCTGCCTTGGTGATTGCCAAGCCCGCGCGCCTGCCGCCGGCCAAGATTGCGGCTGCCTTGGTGGAAAAGCTTGGCGCCTTGCCCATGGTGGAAAAGGCCGAAGCGGCGGGGCCGGGCTTTGTCAATTTGCGTTTGCGCGAGGCCTATCTGGCGGGGCAGATCGCGCTTTTGCTTGGTGTTGGTGAAGCCTATGGCGATAGCGCGATTGGCGCGGGGCGACGCGTCAATGTTGAATATGTTTCGGCCAATCCAACGGGGCCGATGCATGTCGGGCATTGCCGTGGCGCGGTGGTGGGGGATGCGCTGGCCAATCTTCTCGCCAAGGCGGGCTATGCCGTCACCAAGGAATATTATGTGAATGATGCGGGGGCGCAGGTGGCAGCACTCGGCTGGGCCACCTATTGGCGCTATTTGCGCGTGATCGAGCCCAATCTTGAGGAATGGACGGCGGAGCAGGTGGAGCGCCGCTTTGGCGTAACGCTGCAATATCGCGGCGATTATCTGGTCGCGGTGGGTGAGGCTTTGGCAGAGCATCACGGCGCATCCATGGCGCCGCAGCGCCTTGAAGGTGCGCCAAGTGCCGCACAAACAGCGTCTGGTGTGGCGAGCGCTTTGGAGCTTGGCTGGTTCGTGGATCGCGCCTGGCTGGATGCGGCGCGGGAGCGGGCGGTTGCGATGATGATGATCGCGATCCGCGAGGATTTGGCGCTGCTTGGTGTCAATCAGGAAGTGTTCTTGTCCGAACGCGCCCTGGTGGACGCGAATGCGACCGACGCCGCGATTGCAGCGCTTGAGGGCAAGGGGTTGCTCTATGAAGGCGTGCTGGAACCGCCCAAGGGCAAGACGCCGGATGATTGGGAACCGCGCCCGCAATTGCTGTTCCGCTCAACGCAATTCGGCGATGATGTGGATAGGCCGCTCAAGAAATCCGATGGCTCCAACACCTATTTTGCGAACGACATCGCCTGCCATGCGGATAAGCTGAAGCGCGGTTATGATCTGCTGATTGATGTCTGGGGCGCGGATCATGGTGGCTATGTCTCCCGCATGGGCGCGGCTGTGAAGGCGCTTTCCGATGGGCGTGTGCCTTTGGAAGTGGTGCTCTGCCAGATTGTGCATGTGATGAAGGCCGGTGAGCCCGTGCGCATGTCCAAACGCGCCGGGACCTATGTGACGTTGCGTGATCTGATCGAGGAAGTGGGCCGCGATGCGGTGCGCTTTACCATGCTGACGCGCAAATCCGACGCGCAGATGGAATTCGACCTGGACAAGGTTGTCGAGCAAACGCGCGAAAACCCGGTATTCTATGTGCAATATGCCCATGCGCGCTGCCGGTCTGTACTCCGCCAGGCGGGTGAGCCTGAGGCGGCGAAGCTCGCCACCGCGCCGCTTCAGCATCTGCGCGACAAGGCGGAATTGGACCTGATCCGGCGCCTGATTTCCTGGCCGCGGGTGGTCGAAGCCGCCGCTTTGGCCCGGGAACCGCACCGGGTAGCGTTTTTCCTTCATGACTTGGCGGCAGATTTCCATGTATTATGGAATCGAGGCCGCGAAGACTCGACGCTCCGCTTCATCCGAGAGGATGAGCCGGACGCCACGGCCGCCCGGCTTGCGCTGGTGGCGGCCACGGCAAGTGTCATTCGTTCCGGCCTTGGCGTCATGGGGGTGACGCCGGTCGAGGAAATGCGCTGACACTATTCCAGCGCCGATCGGGGGATAGGCGTGAGGGAAGTTCCAGTTCCAGCCTATAGGCTGGGTCGCAAGGCGGGTGGGGGCCTGCCTTGGCGAATGATCATCATCGCGGGCTCCGTGCTTGCGGTGGGCGCTGTCATTGCGGCCTTGGTCTGGGGGTTTTCGCGCGGGTCAACGCGCAATGCGCCGCTGATCGAAGCGGATGCGCGCCCCATCAAGGTGCGGCCGGACAATCCCGGCGGGTTGCGCGTGCCCAATCAGGATGAGCTGATTTTTGACCGCAATCGCGGCGCAAGGCCGGCCACGCAAGGTGCCCTGGCGCCAGAGGCGGAAAAGCCGCGTGTGGATCAGTTGCGTCAGCAATTGGCCGAAAGGGCGGCGCAGGAAGCCGCCCGCAGCGCGCCACCCGCCGCAACACCGGCACCTGCACAACCGGCCGCGCCGCAAGCCGCAGCGCGCAGCGCACCTCAGGCGGCCGCACCCGCCCCGCCTGCGCCGCCGGCCACGACTTCGGCACTCACGGCACCAAGCCTGCCTGCGCCCGTGCCGGCAAATGCCGAGCGTTTTGCGCCGGTCGCCAATGGCCGCGCGCAGGTACAATTGGGCGCACTGCCAAGCGAAGCCGCCGCGCGTGGTGAATGGGAAAGGCTGCAAAGGCGTGTGCCTGAATTGCTGAGCAATCGTCGCGTGACCTTGGCGCCCCTGGACCGTGAAGGCCAGACCACGATGTTCCGCATCCGCACCGGTGGCTTTGCCGATGCGGCAACCGCGCGCGCCTTTTGTGAGGAAATGAAGACCCGCAGCATCCCCTGCATGGTGATTGGCGGATAGGGTCGAATGGCGCCTATTCGGGCTGCGATTCTTGGCCTTTCCGGACCGCGCCTGACCGCGGCGGAAGCAGCACTTTGGCGGCTATTCCCGCCGCTTGGCGCCATTTTGTTCGCGCGCAATATCGAAGACCCCGTGCAATTGCGCACGCTTACGAATGATATTCGCGATGTGCTGGGTGCCGCCGCGCCGATCCTGATTGACCAGGAAGGCGGGCGTGTGGCGCGGCTTAAGCCACCGCATTGGGAGGCTTTTCCCGCAGCAGCGCGCTTCGAAGCCCAGCCGGAAGTGGCCCAGCGCGCCAATGCGTATCTGCTTGGCGCCATGTGCCGCGCGGCCGGTTTGGATGTGGTTTGCGCGCCCGTTCTGGATTTACGCCTGCCCGGCGCGCATCAGGTGATTGGCGATCGCGCCTTCAGTGCGGCGCCGGAGGAGATTACGCGGCTTGGCGCTGCCTGCATTGCTGGGCTGCAAGCTGCGGGCTGCATTCCCGTGATCAAACATATCCCAGGGCATGGCCGCGCCTTGGCAGATAGCCATTACGAATTGCCGCGCGTTGCTGTTGATGTTGAGGTGCTTGCCGAGGATATCGCCCCGTTTCGCGCCTTGGCCAGCAGCGGTGCCTGGGCGATGACCGCGCATGTGCTGTATGAGGCCTGGGATGCGCGCCTGCCGGCGACGATTTCCCCCACTGTGATCCAAGACGTGATCCGGGGCGAGATTGAATTTGATGGCCTGCTGATCACGGATGATTTGGCGATGGGGGCGCTTGCCGGTATGGCGAATGACCTGGCCGATGCGGCGCTTTCGGCGGGCTGCGATGTTGTGCTGCATTGCAGCGGCCGGCTTGAGGATGCGGCGGCGCTGCTGCCCGATTGCCCGGTGCTGAGCGATGATGCGCTGCGGCGCCTGGCGCATGCGGATGGCGCACGGCGGGGCTTTGGCGCAGGGGATGCTGCTGCGCTGCGCGGATTGCGCGATGGGGTGCTGGCCGCGCCGATGCTGGAGCTGTGGGAGGAGGACCCGACGGAGCGGGGGTAGGGGTGTCCCTTTTGGCATTTGTATTGACAAGAGCCATACAAACACTAGATTTAGTCGTGTTCAAGGAAGTCGCTCCTCATGTCCGCTACCAACCGCCCGAAGGATGATGTGATTCAAATCCGCGCCTCGGCGGAGGCCAAGGCGTTGTTCAACCGCGCGGCCGCGATGCGCGGGCAGAAGCTTTCTGAATTCATGCTGGAAAGCGCGCGGCAGAATGCCTTGGAGAGAATCCTCGATCAGCGCAGCTTCTTCCTGGATGATCAGGCGCATGCGCGTTTTCTGAAATTGCTTGATGCGCCGCCCGCGCCATCGGCCAAGGTGAGCGCACGCTTGAACCGGAAAGCACCTTGGCAGGCGTGAAGCCGCCTTTGCTGGCGCCGGCACCACTCAGCGCCGCGCATGATGTTGTTGAATGCCGCCGAGAGCTGACCCGGGTTTGCCACGCAGATTTGACCCGGGTTTTGGGGATGCGGGGTTTTTTGATCCTGTCAGGTGGGCTGTGGTTTCCTTTCGCGATGGGTCTGGGTTGCGGAGCTGTTCCTGAAG
>JADCES010000197.1 GCA_020250005.1 Roseomonas sp. | reverse complement strand
GAAGGGGCGACAGAGCGGCGCATTTATCGGCTGGACGGCCAGGCGCTCCGCAGCCAGGGTATGCTGGCCGAGCGTATGGCCGCTGTTTGGATCACGCCGCAAATGGACAGGCTATTCCAGGAAGGGGCAAGCGGGCGGCGGCGCTTCCTGGATCGGCTGGTCTGGGCGCTTGAACCGGGCCATGCGCGGGAAGTGGCAGCGCATGATAATGCGATGGCAGAGCGTAACCGGCTGCTGGCGGAAGGCCGCGCGGACCCTGCCTGGCTTGCAGGGCTGGAAGATGCCATGGCGCGCCATGCGGTGGCCGTGGCGGCTGCCCGTCGTGCCCTGATGCTGCGCCTGAATGCGGAGCTTGCCGCCGGCCGCGCCACCGGCGCCTTTCCGGCGGCGCGGTTGGATATCACCTGCCCCATCACGGCGGCTTTGGCGGAAACCCCAGCGCTGGCGGTGGAAGATGCCCTGCGCCAGGGCTTGGCCGCTGATCGGCGGCGCGATGCGGCAGCGGGCGGGGCGGCGCGCGGCGCGCATAAGGCGGACCTCGTGCTGGTCCATATGCCAAAGGGCATCAGCGCCGAATTCTGTTCCACCGGGGAGCAAAAGGCGCTGCTGGTTTCCGTGGTGCTGGCCCATGCGGCGCTGATCGCCGAGGCCCGCGGCTTCGCGCCCTTGCTGTTGTTGGATGAGGTGGCCGCGCATCTTGATCCCACGCGGCGTGAGGCGCTGTTTGCCGCCCTTGCCGCGCTGCCGGCGCAGGTTTTCATGACCGGCACGGATGCCGAGGTTTTCGCCCCGCTGGCCGGGATTGGACAATTGTTTGGCGCGGGTGAAGGCAGGCTTTTTGCGCTTGGCTGAGGTGGGCCTTTTTGACTTTGGGGAACCGCCAGAAGTCGTTTGAAAATAAAGGGTTTTTGTGGCGCGCAACGCGGCAGAAAAACGCCCCGCCGGGGTCGCGTTTTGCGGCAAAAAAAGCTATAAGGTTTTTGTGATTCCGCATCCCCAAAACAGGAGCCCGTTACCGGCATGAGCGATGAGCCGCGCGCCGAAACTGAAGCCTATGACAGCGCTTCCATCACCGTCTTGCGCGGGCTGGAAGCGGTGCGCAAACGGCCGGGCATGTATATTGGCGATACCGATGATGGTTCCGGCCTGCATCACATGGCCTTTGAGATTGTTGATAATGCCGTGGATGAAGCGCAGGCGGGATTTGCCTCGGCCGTTTCCCTCACCCTGAATGGCGATGGCAGCGTTACCGTGCGCGATGATGGCCGCGGAATTCCGGTGGATATCCATGCGGAAGAAGGCATCAGCGCTGCCGAAGTGGTGCTGACGCGGCTGCATGCGGGCGGCAAGTTCAACCAGAATTCCTACAAGGTTTCCGGCGGCTTGCATGGCGTTGGTGCGGCCGTTGTCAATGCGCTATCCGAATGGATGGAAGTACGCATTTGGCGCGGCGGGCAGGAATATCGGCTGCGGTTTGAGCATGGTGACACGGTAGTGCCCTGCACCGCGCTTGGCCCTTCGGACCATCCGAATGGCACGGAAGTGACCTTCAAGCCATCAGCGCTGACCTTCACGCGGACGGAATTTGATTTCGCCATATTGGAACGCCGTTTGCGTGAATTGGCCTTCCTCAATTCCGGTTTGCGCGTTCTGCTGCGTGATGAACGCCATGCGGAAGTGCAGGAAACCAAATTTCATTTTGATGGTGGCCTTACCGCCTTTGTCGAATGGCTGGACAAGGGCAAGACACCGCTTTTCGCAACGCCCATCAGCCTGGCCGCGCGGGAGCAGGATGGCATCAAGGTTGAGCTCTCACTCCGCTGGAATGATAGCTACCATGAGACGATGTTGTGCTTCACCAATAATATCCCGCAGCGTGATGGCGGCACGCATTTGGCCGGTTTTCGTCAGGCGCTGACGCGCGTGGTGGCGAAGGTCGCGGAAGGTATCGCCAAGAAGGAAAAGGTGGCGCTGACCGGTGAGGATATGCGCGAAGGCCTGACAGCGGTGCTTTCGGTGAAGGTGCCTGATCCGAAATTCAGCAGCCAGACCAAGGAAAAACTTGTATCATCGGAAGTGCAGCCGGTGGTGCAAATGGCCTGCGCTGATGCGCTTTCGCATTGGTTCGAAACCCACCCCAAGGAAACCAAGGACCTGGTGGGCAAGATCCTGGATGCGGCAACAGCGCGTGAAGCGGCGCGCAAGGCGCGCGAACTCACGCGGCGCAAGGGCGTGCTGGATGTGTCATCGCTCCCCGGCAAGCTTGCCGATTGTCAGGAACGTGATCCGGCGAAAAGCGAATTATTCATCGTTGAGGGTGACAGCGCCGGCGGTTCCGCCAAGCAAGGGCGCGACCGCGCCTTCCAGGCGATCCTGCCGCTCAAAGGCAAGATCCTGAATGTGGAACGCGCGCGCTTCGACAAGATGCTCTCCAGCGCTGAAATCGGCACGCTGATCACGGCCCTTGGCACGGGGATCGGGCGCGGTGAGCCTTCGGAAGGCGGCTTTGATATCGGCAAGCTTCGCTATCATCGCATTGTCATCATGACCGATGCCGATGTGGATGGCAGCCATATCCGCACGCTATTGCTGACCTTCTTCTTCCGGCAAATGCCGGAATTGATCACGCGCGGGCATCTTTATATCGCGCAACCGCCGCTTTATCGCGCCAAGCGCGGACAGGAAGAACGCTACCTGAAGGATGATCGCGCGCTGGAAGATTATCTGCTGGAAAAGGCACAAAACGCGGCCAGCCTGCGTCTGCCCGATGGCCGCGACCTGAGCGGCGATGCCTTCCAGGCGGAGCTTGATTTCCACCGGCAAGCCACCGCGCGCATTCGCCGGCTTTCTGGTGCGGTGCCAGCCGAGATCGTGGAACAGGCCGCGATCACGGGCGCGCTGACCATGGAAAGCGATCGTGCGCTGGCCGCCGCGCAAGCCTTGGCCGCGCGCTTGGATGTGCTGGCGCCGGCCTCAGAACGCGGCTGGGTTGCCAGCGCGGGCGATAATGGCCTGACGCTGGCGCGCACCGTGCGCGGCGTGGGTGAGCGCCATGTGTTGGACCCCACGGCGCTGCGCAGTGCCGAGGCGCGCTGGTTGGATGAACGGCGTGAAAGGCTGGCGGCGGATTTCCTGGGTGGTGCGGTGCTGTCGCTTGATGGTGCTGAGTCCCAAGTGGTTGGGCCGCTCGCGCTATTCGAAAAGCTGATCGCGCAGGGCCGCAAGGGGCTATCCTTCCAGCGCTTCAAAGGCCTGGGTGAGATGAACCCAGATCAGCTTTGGAAGACCACACTCGACCCCGCGATCCGCACGCTGCTCCGCGTACGGGTTGAGGATGTGGAGGATGCGGAACAGGTCTTCTCCACCCTGATGGGCGATCTGGTGGAACCGCGCCGCGACTTTATTGTCGGCAATGCCTTGAAGGTTGCCAATCTGGACGTGTGATTGGAAACCCGCGCGCGATCAGGCCATCCCACCGCGCGCCGAGACTGGCCATAGGCATTCCACGCGCCCCTTGCGCACGCCGACATACCAATCATAGCGATCAACCGTCGGGTCGCAGTGGCCCGGCACCAGGCGCAGCTTTTCGCCGAGCGCCGGCGCGCTGCCATCTTCAATCACCAGCTTGCCATGCTCATCCGATGCGCCGGCATAGCGCAGGCCCGGGCGTTGCCAGACTTGTGGCATACCGGAATCCACCGAAACGCCCTTATGCCCGCAATCCAAAACGGCAATGCCTGCCCCCGCGGTGCTCATGACCTGGGACAACACGAAAAGAGATTGCCGGAAGGGCGGCGCATCCTCATTCGCCGCATAATCCGCATCCATGAAGCAATAGGACCCGGCCTGGATTTCGGTATAGACGCCGCTCGCGGCCTCATGCCGGAAGGTGCCGGTGCCCGCGCCGCCCACAATCGGGCAGGCGAGGCCGCGCTGGCGGAGCTGTTCCACGGTGCGGCGCGAACGCGCGACAGCCTCCCCAATCGCGGCGGCGCGTTCTTCGGGTGCGCGCTTGTGCTGCGCTGAACCGTGATAGGCCTGCAGGCCGCCGAACCGCAGATGCCTGCTGGCAGCGATGCGTTCCGCGAGTGCCACCGCCGGCGGGCCATGCTCGACACCGCCGCGCGCCATGCCGACATCAATTTCCACCAACACCGGCAGGCGCACCCCAGCGGCCTCAGCCGCGGCTTCAATCAGCGCGATTTGCGCCGCGTCATCCACACAAACCGCCACTTCCGCAATGCGCGCGAGTGCGGCAAGGCGGGCCAATTTGCGCGGGCTAACGACCTGATTGGATACCAAGATATCGGGAATGCCGCCCCAAGCCAGAGCCTCGGCTTCCGCCACCTTCTGCACGCATTGGCCAACCGCACCGCGCGTCATTTGCAGCTTGGCAATGACGCTGGATTTATGGGTTTTCGCATGGGCGCGGAGCTTCGCCCCCGTAGGCGCCAGCAGCGCCGCCATGGTGTCGAGGTTGTGTTCGAAAGCGTCCAAATCAATCACCAGCGCGGGGGTATCAATATCTTCTTCGCGCATGCCGGGTTCGGCGGGCGGGTTTTGCAGCATGGGGCATCTCCTTAGTGGCTTGATGCATCATAGCCATGGCGATGCGGTCTGCGCCAATCGCGCAAGGCACGGGGCCAAGCGATAGGCACAAAAAAAACGGCAGGGTTTCCCCTGCCGCCTTTTTGCCGATTGATCCGAAGATCAGAAGGCGATGCGCACGCCCGCGACTAGCACCGTGATGTTGCGGGTATTATCAGGCGAGGCCGCCGAACCAAAATTCGCAAGGGTCGTGCCGGCACCGCCGGCCGGAACAGAGGAAGGTGCCGCAGTCGGCAGGTTCTCGTCCTCGATCTGGTTGTAGTTGGCAAACAGGGTCATGCCCGGCGCCAAGACATAGGCAACACCGAGGCCCAGATAGGTCTGGGTACGATCCGACAAATTCGCGCCGGCCGAATTGGTGCCGTTATCCTGTGTGCCCTTGCCGTACATAGCGCCAACAGAGAAAGCACCGACGGTGTAGACAACACTGCCGATCCAATGGTTGCTGCCGTCAAGGCCCCGAGCAAGCGCCGCACCGGCGGGCGCAGTGCCATTGTAATTGCCAAAGGTGTATTCACCGCCAACCTGGAAGCCATAAGCGCGCAACACAAGGCCTGCCGAATAGGCATTGACATTCTGGCCCTTGAGCGCGATCGGCGAACCATTCGCGTTCAGGCTGGGCGCGTCAGCCCAAACGCCGCCGAAAGACGCGGCAACGCCAACATCGCCGAAGGTGCCGCGATAGCGCAGAATCGCGGAAATTTCATTTTCGATGCGGGTGCGGTCACGCTGAAACTCGGTAGTGCTGTCAGCGCGCTGCGTACGCTCACCTTCACCGTCATTCGGGGCAAAGGACAGGCCAAAATCAAAGCCATAAAGCTGCGGCGACAGGTAGATGATCTTCGTCTTGTCGCTGCCGTCCGTCAGACCGGACATAATATAGGGGGACGCGCCAAAGGTACCGCTCTGCACGACGAACTCATCCCAGGCATCATCAGTGCCCATCCAGAGCACCGACGGACGACGCACCTGCATCAGGTTAGCAGCAGCATCTTCTTGGCCGAAGCGAAGCTCACCCCAGCTACCCTTCACGAAGCCATACAGCTCATCATAGTCAACGCCCGTACCCGAACCGGCAGCCAGGTTGTCCATCTGTAGTTCGAACACCGCGCCATAGCGCATGCCGTTGGCGGCAACGCCATCGGCATAAAGGTTGATTTCCGCTTCCGTGCGGAAGTCATTCTTCGCGCGGCCCCGGGCGGTCGAGATGCCGCCAGCGTTGTTGCGGAACTGGCCCTTATCAGCCTCGTCCTGCACATTGCCCATGCTGAAGTCAAAGAAACCACCCAGGCGGACGATGATGCCGCTTGTGGTGGGCGTGGTCGGGCGGTTCGGGATACCGTCAGCGCCATGCGGACCCGCGCCGGTGATGCCGACCGGGGTCTGGAACAGGGCAGCGGCGGTGCCGGCAGGCGCCACGGAAGTGGCGGGCAGCGCGGGCGGGGCAGCCGGCGCAGCGGCCGGGCGGGCGGCCGGGCGGGCCTGTTGGGCGTTGGCAACCGGCGCAACCAGCGCGAGGCCGACAACAGCCGTTGTCCCCAGAAGAATTTTACGCATTCAAGTCCTCCTCATTGCCGGAACATCCGGCGTTGATCCTCAGCCCCTGCCCCCGGCAGGACGGAAACCCGAAACACCCAATACGGGCGCCCAAAGCCTCCAGGCCTTAACGGACTATGATCATTTCAACGCGGCTGTCGCAACCTCTGATCAAGCCATGACGCGACTTGGCCACATCACTGTGGCGCGAATGCCACAGACCCTAAAGGGCCAAACCGCCAATCGCGGCCACGCCCGCCGCGCTGCGTGGCACGGCGCCAAGCCGCGCCGGGGTAATGCCCCCAAGCGCCATGCAGGGCGCGGGCAGTCCACGCGCCAGCCTGGCCCAGCGCAAAGCGCCCAAGGCGGGCGCGCCGGGGTGGCTCCTGGTCGGGAAAAGGGGCGAAAGGAACAGGCAATCGGGCTTGAGGCGCCTGGCCCGCGCCGCGCCGCGCTGCCCGCCATGGGCGGCCATGGATAAGGCAAGGCGGCCCGGCGCTGTGCGGCGCGCCAGCAGAAAGGGCAGCAAGGCCGCGCTTTCCCGCCGATCCGGCATATGCAGCCCCGCCCGTAAGGCCAAAGCCGCCCGGCCATCGCCGGCTACCAGTAAAGTCAGGCCGCGCTGCCTTGCGAGTCGCGCCACTTCCCCCAAAAGCACGGGCGTCAGCCCCCGCGCCACCACCCCCGCCCCGCGTGGCAGGCGCTGCATGGCCGCGCGCGGGTCCGGCAGCCGGGCGGGGTCGCTGAACAGCCAAAGCCTGGGCAGGCCACTTGGCGCTGAGTGCGCGAATCGGCCCCATGCGGTGCGTGGCCCTGGAACCCGGGGAGATTCCCTGCCATTTGAGCCCGCCATGACCGATGCCCTTGCCATTGCCCAAAACCTTTCCCGCATTCGGGTGCTGATCGGGGAAGCCTGCGCCCGCGCCAGCCGCCCGGCAAATGCCGTAACCCTCGTCGCCGTGTCCAAGACCAACCCGGTGGAGGCGGTGGAAGCCGCCCTTGCCGCCGGGCAGATGGTGTTTGGCGAAAACCGGGTCCAGGAAGCGGCGCAGAAATTCCCAGGGCTGCGCGCCGGGCATCCGGGCCTCAGCCTGCACATCATCGGCGGCTTGCAGACCAATAAGGCGCGGGATGCCGTGCGGATCGCCGATGTGATCGAAACCCTGGATAGGCCCAAACTGGCCCAAGCCATTGCGGAAGCCATGGTGAAGGAAGCCCGCCGGCCTGATGTGCTGGTGCAGGTGAATACGGGGGATGAGGCGCAGAAATCCGGCTGCCCTCGGGCGGAAGCCGATGCCTTCATCCGCGCAGCGCGGGATGATTTCGGCCTGCCCGTGAAGGGCCTGATGTGCATCCCACCGGTGGAGGGCGACCCTAGGCCGCATTTCGCCTACCTCGCCAATCTGGCGGCGAAGCACGGCCTGCCGATCCTTTCCATGGGCATGAGTAGCGATTTTGAGGCGGCGATTGCGGAACGTGCGACCCATGTGCGCATCGGCAGCGCCATTTTCGGGGCGCGCGGCTGATCTGGGCTTTGGGGGCGCCGCTTGACGCGCCGCGCATGGCGCGGGATCACGCGGCGGTGTTTTTTCAACGGTGATGAAGCCCATGACGCGCGTCTTTTCCGGCATTCAGCCTTCCGGTGTGCCAACCCTTGGCAATTACCTTGGCGCCATTCGCAATTGGGTGCCGATGCAGGATGCGCATGAAAGCATTTTCTGCATTGTGGATTTGCACGCCATCACCGTCTGGCAGGATCCGAAGGAGCTTTCGCGCCAAACGCGCGAAATGGCCGCGGCGCTGATTGCCTGCGGGCTTGATCCCAAGCGCTGCACCCTGTTCGTGCAATCCCATGTGCCGGCGCATGCGGAGCTTGGGTGGATCTTCAATTGCGTCGCGCGCATCGGCTGGCTCAATCGCATTACGCAATTCAAGGACAAGGCGGGCAAGGATCGCGAAGCGGCCTCGGCCGGACTTTATGTTTATCCGAACCTGATGGCGGCGGATATTCTGGCCTATCACGCGACCAAGGTGCCGGTTGGTGACGATCAGAAGCAGCATCTGGAATTGGCCAATGATATCGCGCAGAAATTCAACCATGATTATGGCGTGGAATTCTTCCCCAATATCGAACCGCTGATCCAGGGTGTCGCGGCACGCGTCATGTCGCTTCGCGATGGCACCAAAAAAATGTCGAAGTCTGATCCTTCCGATCAGTCGCGCATCAACCTGACCGATGATGCGGATGCCATTGCGCTGAAAATCCGCCGCGCCAAGACCGATGCTGAGCCAATCCCCGAACATATGGCGGGGCTGGAAGGCAGGCCGGAAGCGCGCAACCTGGTGGGCATCATGGCGGCCATCACGGACACGCTGCCGGAAAATGTGCTGCGGGAACATTCGGGCCAGGGCTTTGGCGCCTTCAAGGGCACGCTGACGGAAGCGCTTGTTGCGCATCTTTCCCCCATCGCCGCTGAAATGCGCCGCCTGCTGACCGATCCCGGCGCGCTTGATGCCGCGCTGCATCTGGGCGCCGCGCGCGCCAATGCGGTGGCGGAACCCATCATGAAGCAGGCGCGGGAGATTATCGGGCTGCTGCCGGCACGTTGAGGCCGGCGCTGGCTTGCGGGGCCTCCTGACGCGCCGTTAAGCTTTTCTCGGCATGACTGCGCCATGGAAGGGGGCAGCCGGCATGATCGGGCTGGATTGGGGCACCACATCCTTGCGCGCCTATCGGCTGGATCAGGCCGGGTCCGTGCTGGACAAGCGCGAAGGCAAATCGGGCATCCTATCCGTGAAGCCCGGCGGCTTTGCTGATGAACTCAGCAAAATCGCCGGGGATTGGCTGGAAGCCGGCGAAAAGCTGGTGTTGATTTCCGGCATGGCGGGCAGCAAGCAGGGCTGGGCGGAGGCGCCCTATCTGGCCTGCCCCGCCAGTGTTCCCGATATTGCCCGCGCGACACTGCCGGTGCCCTTCCCCGCCACGCGGGTGCGCCTGGTGCCGGGGCTGAAGGCGCGCGATGCCGATGGCGTGCCGGAAGTGATGCGCGGGGAGGAAACGCAAATCCTGGGCGTTTTGGACCGCCTACCGGAGCAGGAGGTAACGCTTTGCCTGCCCGGCAGCCATTCCAAATGGGTGCGGGTGCGCGGCGACCAGATCCTCGATTTTTCGACGCATATGACCGGTGAGGTTTTCGCCGCGCTTTCCGCCCATACGATTTTGGCGCGGAGCCTCCATCGCGGCGCGGCGCATCATGCGGGCGCCTTTGCGCGCGGGCTGGATCGCGCGCGGCAGGGCGGCGGCTTGCTGCATCAGCTTTTCGGTCTGCGCAGCCTTTCGCTATTTGATGCCATGCCGCAGATGGAAGCAGTTTCCTATCTTTCCGGCCTGCTGATCGGGCATGAGGTCACCGCCGCGTTGGAAGCCGGTGTCGCGCCGCCGGTGCATATCATCGGCGCCGCAGCGCTGACGCTGCGCTACAGCGCGGCCCTTGCGGCCTTTGGCATTCCCAGCGTGACAGAAGCAGAAGATGCGGCGGCGGCCGGACTTTTTCGGATTGGCACAGCGATTGAAGCCGCGTGATTCAAAGGGCGCTGATGATGCGCTTCATCTCGGAAGCTGTTTTCGCCCAGGTCAAACCCGACAATAACTGCGCCCCCGTCGCGCCAATCGCCGCAGCACGGGCGCGATCCGTGTAAAGCGCTTCAAGCGCAGCGACGATTTCCTCAATATTGCTCTCACGCCAGCCCGGCACGCCATGGATGGGGCGTTGATCGGCCAGCGCCAGCGCCGTGCCTTGCTTGATCAGATCAAGATGGCCGGTATTGGCGCTTAGAATGCAAGGCACCCCGCAGGCCATGGCCTCCATCGCGACCAGATTGGTGCCGCCTTCGCAGCGATTGGGAAACAGCGCGGCATCGGCTTCGCGCAATATCGCCGGCATCAGGGCATTCGGCACGACACCGAGATCATGGAATTGCTCGGCCCTGATGCCATTCGCCGCCACCCAGGCCGCGCTATCCGGCGTGCCAGCCGCGCGAAACGGCAGCGATGCGGCGCGGCGGGAGGCATCAATGCTGCGCGCGCCTTCCGGCCAGTGATTATGCCAAGCCGAAATCAGCAATGCGTCAGGATGGCGCGCGGCAAAAATCCGCCAGGCGGCGATGACATTATCCTGGCCCTTGCGTGCCTCCAGCTTGCCGCCGCTGAACACCACAAACCGCCCCGGAAAAAGCCCGCGCCGTGGCGCGGGGTGAAACAGCGCGGGATCAATTCCTTGCAGCACCAATTCCACCCTGGGCAAGCCATGGGCACGGAGCACTGCCGCATTCCAGCTTGACCCCGCGATGATTGCCGCATGCGTGGCCAGGGTTTCGCGAGTCTTGGCGCCAAGCGCTTCGCGTTCGAAGAAAATGGTGCCAAAGCTCGGGCGGCCCAACAATGCACCGCCATGCGGTCCCGGCTGAGGCTGCAAATCATTCCCGAGTGCCGAAAGCACCACAGCATTCACCGTGATGGGTTCGGATTTTTGGCGCAGCAATTGCGCGCGCAGCTTGGCCGAACGCGCCTGAAACCCGGCCAGCGCATGCCATTGCAGCGGATCAAGCGTGACGTGCCGCAGCGCGATCTCGTAATCCGTTGCCGCTTCCAAAGCCTCATCGCCGGCCCAAGCCATGGCGAGGTTCAGCCCATAGACCCCCCAGCCATGCAAGGATGATAGCCCCCAATGGATCACAACACGCTGCGTCATCGCCCCATGCTGCGCCGGAAAGCGCGGAAAGACGAGAGGCAGAAAACCGATGGACAGCGCCCCGCCCTGCCGCTTATGAGGCTCGAAACAAAGGAAACCAGCCATGCCGATGATCAGCATCCTGCCAATGTCCCGCCGCGCCCTGATCGGTGCCGGCGCTGCTCTGCCCTTCGCGGCCCGTGCCCAGGCTGCCTGGAAACCCTCCCGCCCTGTCACGCTGATCATCCCTTTCGCCGCGGGATCGGGGACCGATTCGGTTTCGCGCCTGCTGGCAAGCCTTCTGGAACAGGAATGGGGCTCTCAGGTGCTGGTGGATAATCGCCCCGGCGCCAATGGCGCCATTGCTGCGGTCGCGACCGCGCGCGCCACGCCGGATGGGCACACGGTGATGATCACCACCAATAGCCCGCATGGCGCGACACCGGCCCTGATGAAGCGCCCAACCTATGACGCCATCAATGATTTCACGCCGATCGGGCGCATGGGGACCTATATTTTTGTGCTCGCGGTGAATGACCAGGTGCCGGCGCGCAATCTGCAGGAATTCCTTGCCCTAGCGCGCGCCCAGCCCGGCAGGCTGACCTATGCTTCGGGCAATACGACAGGCGTTGTGGGCGGGGCCATGCTGACCGCACTCGGCAATATCCAGATGGAACATGTGCCCTATCGCTCCACACCGCCTGCCATGACGGATGTGATTTCCGGGCGTGTCACCGCGATTATCGTAGATGTCGCGGCGTCACGCGGGTTTTTGCAGGAAGGCAGGCTGCGCTCGCTTGGCATCACCTCGGCCACGCGCACCCCGCTTTTGCCAAATGAACCGACCCTGGCCGAGGCCGGGCTGCCGGGGTTTGAGCTACTTTCCTGGATGGGGGCAGTCGGCCCCGCGCGCCTGCCGGCAGAGGTCGTGACGGGCTGGAATGCAGCACTGCGCAAGGTTTGGGAAAGGCCGGAAACGGCTGAAAGGCTGGCGACGCTCGGCATTGAGCGTGTCACCTCCACGCCTGAGGAATTCGGCGCCTTCATCCGGAGCCAGATCGAAACCTGGGCACGGCAGATCAAGGCGGCGGGGATCGAGCCGGAGTAACAGGTTTAATTTTGGCCATTTGCGGCAGCGCAAGCCTTGATATCGCCACCTTTGCTTACCATTTAAGCATCAAGCGCTCCGGGGAGGGCAACGCAAAGCGATTCAAGAAGGGGATCATCATGACCATTTCCAGTAATGCTACTGCCCAAGGGCTTGAGCGTATTCTCGCGGAACTGGCCGATTCCTGCCCGGTCGAACGTGCGCGGCTTGAAGCGGCTGCGCGCATCCTGAATGCCGCGCGCCGCGCCACCGGGCTCCATGTGCCTTCGTCCGAGGCGACTCGCGCGGTGGCTGAAATCCTGCGCCATTGGGACACTGAGGCTGTTACGGCCCTGGAATATGCCGAAGCCTTGCCGGAAGCCGCTTTGGACCGCCTGCTGCGCGCTGCGCCTTCATGGGCTGCCGCGGCCAGCCGCGCCCTCACCAAGCCTGATCGGCACGCGGCCTGATCCAATACCAGTCCCATTTTGCGGCCCGGCTGCCCTTTGGTAGCCGGGCCGTTTGCGTTTGGGGCCAGTTTCCCAAAAGCCCGCGCTCGCCTATAACCCTTCCTCTTTGGCCAATGGCCGGAGTTGCAGTGCCATGATGGAAAAACGAAACAAGCCCAATGGACCCCGCCGGGTGCTGTTGCTGACCGGCGCCTCCCGCGGGATTGGCCACGCCACGGTGAAGCGCTTTTCGGCGGCAGGCTGGCGCGTGATTACCGTGTCCCGCCAACCTTTCCCGGAACAATGCCCCTGGGAAATGGGGCCTGAGGATCACATTCAACTCGATCTGGGTGACCCCGCGGCGACCGAGGCGATGATCCCCGAGATTCGCGCGCGCCTCGCCCCCGATGGCGGCATGCTGCATGCACTGGTGAACAACGCCGCGATTTCGCCAAAGGGTGAGGGCGGCGCGCGGCTTGGCACGCTCACCATGCCGGCGGATGGGTGGCTGCGCGTTTTTCAGGTGAATTTCTTCGCGCCCATTCTGCTCGCGCGCGGCCTGGTGGATGAATTGGCGCGCGCCAGCGGGTCCGTGGTGAATGTGACCTCCATCGCCGGCGGGCGGGTGCATCCATTCGCCGGCGCGGCCTATTCCACATCCAAGGCCGCGCTCGCCGCCCTCACGCGCGAAATGGCGGCGGATTTCGCCCCGCGCGGCGTGCGCGTGAATGCGATCTCACCGGGGGAGATTGATACCTCCATCCTATCCCCGGGCACGGAGAAGATCGTGCAGGAACAAATCCCGATGCGGCGGTTGGGCCGGCCCGAGGAAGTGGCGCAGGCGATTTATTTCCTCTGTACTGAGGCGTCTTCCTATGTGAATGGCGCGGAAATCCACATCAATGGCGGCCAGCACGTCTAGGGTGCATTGACGCGTGACGACTGCACCGCGCGCCAGCCTCGCGGCCCTTGGCCTGCTGCTGCCGCTGCTGAAGCCTTATTGGCCACGCGTGCTTGGTGCGATTGCGGCGTTGTTGTTGGCGGCGGGGCTGACGCTGGCGCTTGGCCAGGGCCTCAAGCACCTGATTGATGATGGTTTTGCCGGCGGGCCAGGCGCCCTGGATCGCGCGGCGCTGGTGATGGGTGCCTTGGTCAGTGCCTTGGCCATCACCACCACCACGCGATTCTATCTTGTGTCCTGGTTGGGCGAACGCGTCGCTGCGGATTTGCGTCAGCGCTTTTTCGATCATGTCACCGGGCTTTCGCCGAGCTACTTTGAAACCGCGCGCATCGGCGATGTCATGTCGCGGCTGACGGCGGATGTCGGGCTGTTGCAATCGCTGATTGGTTCGGCGATTTCCATGGGCGTGCGCCAAGCCATTACGGGCATTGGTGCCTTTGTGATGCTGGTGCTGACCAGCCCGAAGCTTGCGGCGCTGATTGCGCTGATCCTGCCCGTGGTGGTGCTGCCGCTGATATTCTTTGGCCGCCGCGAAAGGCGACTTTCCAAGGCCGCGCAGGAGCGGATTGGTGATCTTGCTGCACAAGCAGAGGAAACGCTGGGCGGTATCCGTGCCATTCAGGCCTTCACCCAGGAAGATCGCGCACGCGCGCTTTTTGCTGCCGGGTCCGAAGCTGCGGTGCGGGCCGCACTCCGGCGCGTTTTCTCCCGCAGTTTGCTGATCCTGGCGGTGATCCTGCTCGGCTTCGGCGCCATTACCTTCAGCCTTTGGGTCGGTGGGCGCGACGTGATCGAGGGGCGGATTTCGGGCGGGGAGCTGACCGCCTTTGTCTTTTATGCCGTACTCCTGGCCTCCTCCGGCGCCACGGTCAGCGAATTATGGGGCGAGATCCAGCGCGCCGCAGCGGCAGCCGACAGGCTTGGTGAGGTGCTGGCCATCCCGCCCGCCATCGCAGCCCCGGCGAAGCCTTTGCCCCTGCCGCCCGCGCAAGGCCGCGTGGTGTTTGAAGCCGTCACGCTGCGCTACCCGACCAGGCCCGATAGCCCGGCACTGATGGATTTCAGCCTGGCTGTGGAACCAGGTGAGGCGATTGCGCTGGTTGGTCCCTCGGGCGCCGGCAAGACATCGGTGCTGTCCCTGCTGCTGCGCTTTTATGACCCAAGCGCGGGGCGCATTCTGCTGGATGGGGTTGAGATCACGCGGCTTGACCCGCGCGCGCTGCGTTCCCGGCTTGGTTTGGTGCCGCAGGAGCCGGTGATTTTCAGCGCCAGCATTGCCGAAAACATTCGCCTCGGCCGGCCCGACGCGACTGATGCGGAAGTGGCGGCAGCGGCCGAGGCCGCGGCGGCGGCGGAATTCATCGCCGCCCTGCCGCAGGGTTACGCGACCGAGCTTGGCACGCGCGGTGTCACGCTTTCCGGCGGGCAGCGCCAACGCTTGGCGATTGCGCGCGCCATCCTGCGCGACCCGGCAGTGTTGCTGTTGGATGAGGCGACCAGCGCGCTCGACGCCGAAAGCGAATTCGCCGTGCAACAGGCACTCGCCCGGCTATGTGAGGGCCGCACGAGCATTACGGTGGCGCATCGGTTAGCGACGGTGCGGCGCGCGGACCGCATTGTGGTGATGGATCAGGGCCGCATTGTTGCGACCGGCACGCATGAGGCGTTGCTCGCTGAAGGCGGGCTTTATGCGCGCTTGGCGGCGCTGCAGTTTAACGGTGGCGGCACACGGTAGGCAGACTTCTGTCCAGAACAGGCTATATTCAAACCCTTTGCTTGAAAGCATTACAATCATTTTATGGTTGCCGGTGTCGTAATTGGATTTTAAGATAAATCTCTGAACAAGTACAAGTACTGCCCATGCCGCCCAATGATGACGATGGAAGTGATCATGATCATTTTCATCCGCCGCCGCCGCCGATGGAACCGCTGGAAGCTGAGACAAATGCCTTCAGCGTGCCGAGCACCACGAATGGCAACCAGAACTCCGGCGGTATTTCCAGCCTGACAGGCGGGAATTTCGTCATTTCCTTCCTGTCGAGCGGTTCTGCCGATGATGGCCAGGACATCCGGGCGCGGTTCTTCGGCCTTGATGGTTTGGCGCTTGGCCCTGACATTCGGGTGAATGAGGTCACCGCCGGGACCCAAACCGATGTGAGTTCGCTTGCGCTAAACGACGGGTCCGTTCTGATTACCTGGCGTTCGCCCGATCCGCTCGATGCGGGCAATTCTCATCTCTTTGGTCGGCGTTTCAGCGCGGAGGGCGTGGCGCTGACTGGCCAAATTCAGCTTAGTTCAAGTGGTGCCGACGGTTCCTACAGCTTCCTCCAAAGGGGCGGGAGTAATGGTTCGCTGATTTTTGCCTATGAGAATAATGGTGAAATTCGGGGGCGAAGCTTTGATCCTGCGACCCTGGCCGCAAGGGCCAGTGAGTTGCAATTGAATACCACGCTTCCCGGTACGCCCACGGGAATTGGATTGCAGATTCTTTCGAACAATAATCTGGTATTGCGCTTTGAATCGCCCGAAGGTGGGGCGAATGGCACGGAAATCCGCAATCGGGTCTTTTCCTTTTCCGGTAGCGCTGGTTTGACGCCGGTCAGCATCAATTCTTCCACGGATGACTTCCTGGCCAATACAACCAGAACAGGCGATCAAACCGGCGTTCGGGGGATCCGTCTTGCTGACAGCCGAGTGCTGGAGGTTTGGCAATCCAGCGGCAACGGCGATGGCTCAGGTACTTCGATAGTTGCACGCTACTTTGCGGCTGATGGTACGCCCACGGGTTCAGACTTCGTTTTCAATACCACATCCCTGGGCGATCAGCTTTCCCCCGCCATTCTGGGTTTCGCTGACGGTCGGCGACTGGTCTGGTGGCATTCCTTTGAAGCCGGCAATACCGATACCATCCGCGGCCGCTGGGTGGATCATGGCGGCACTCTTGGCACCAGTGATTTCGTGATCACGACACTGGCAGATTCTTCGGTGCCGGGCTTCACCCTGGCGCTGCTGGCCGATCAGGGTGTCATCGCGGTCTATGGTGGTGCCGATGCGACCGATGGCAGCGGCAGTGGAATTCAAACAACACGCGTGATGAGCCTTGGCGCGCCTGTTTTCCCTTCCCCCGATGCGCCAGATGTGGTGTCCCTGCCGCCGCTGACCGGAAGCGTCTTTGATGAGCCTCTTCCGGAGCAAGGCTGGGATTCTGCTGCCGCGTATGTTTCACGCATGATTACCCCCACAACTCCGCGCTTTACCAATGGTCTTGGCAATCCGCTCACCATGACTTTCGCCTTCCGCGATACGGCCGAGGGGGCGCCAGCCATGCCCAACGGCGCTTTTGGTTTTTCGCGACTGAATGACACCCAAATTTCCGCAGTGCTCCATACCCTTCAGCAGTTCCAGGATGTGGCCAATATCACGCTGATTCGTGTGCAGGACCCGAATAGCCAATATAGCAACAACGCCCAATTCACATTTTGGAACTATACCGAAGTCACGCCCGGTTCGGTTGCGGACAACGCCGCCGGTTATGGCGGTTCGATCTATGCGGGCGGCGTCTGGCAAAATAGTGTCTTCTTTAATGCACAAAGAGGCGTCGCTACCGCGCCCGCGCCTACCAATGGTGGATATGAATTGTATATGCACGAAATCGGTCATGCGCTTGGCCTCTCTCATCCGGGTCCCTACAATCTTGGGGATACGAATTCTTATGCCGCCTATGCGCGCAATGCCATTTTCTTCAATGACTCAGAGCAATATTCTGTGATGAGCTATTTCAACGCTGAGACGACTCACGCATTTTTGGGCTCGGTCGATGCATCAACGCCCTTGCTCTACGATATTGCCGCCATGCAGCGGATCTATGGTGCCAATATGAATACGCGCACCGGCGACAATATCTATGGCTTTAACGCCAATGCGGGCCAGGCCTTTTCCATTACCGGGGCTACTCAGCAGGCCAATTTCGCAATTTGGGATGCTGGCGGGCGAGATACGCTGGACTTCTCCGGCTATGACGAAACGCAATGGATTGACCTGAATGAGGAGGCATTCTCCTCGGTCGGTGGACTGCGCAACAATATCTCCATCGCGCGGAATGTGACCATCGAAGATGCCTTAGGCGGTTCGGGCGCCGATAGCATGCTGGGATCGGCGGCGGCCAATCTGCTGCGCGGCAATGCCGGGGCCGATTCGCTTGACGGTGGTGCGGGCAGCGATGTGCTGGAAGGCGGCGCGGGCAATGATCTTTACCTGAACGTGACCGGCGCCGATCAGATCAATGAAAACGCTGATGGCGGCGCGGATACGCTGATTGCCACTGCAAGTCTTTTTCTTCCAACGAATGTAGAGTTTGCCGTGATCGCCCAAGGTGTGGCGCGTATCAGCATCACTGGCAGTGCGGCGGATGACATGATTATTGGCAATCAAGGCGCAAATACCCTGTCGGGTGATGCGGGAAATGATACCCTGAATGGCTTCGGAGAGGGCGATCAGATGTTTGGCGGCCTGGGCAATGATCTTCTGATCGCTGGCCTTGGCGTGGCGAGCCTTGATGGTGGCGCGGGGGATGACGTTATTCTGGTCGGCAATACCAGTCTTGCCGACATCATGGCGTTGTTTGCGCCGACCTGAGCTGAAGGGGACTACGTCGTCAGGCTGATCAGCCCGCGGATTGGCCAGCACCCCTTCACGCCAGGGCGCGGCGCAGGAATAGCCCAACCGGCACCATGCCGGGAATCACCTCATGCACAAAAACCTCAAGCCGCGTCAGGAATACTGGCAAGGCGGCTGGCGGCGCGGGTGCTCTGCCAAGGGCGGCGATCAGCGCCGGTGCGCCATGGCGTGCCGCTGCCACGGCGGCATCCCGCGCGCTGTGCAGGCGCTGTTCGGCATGCAGAGGCGCCAGCAATTCGGGCAGAAGCGCCAGATATTCCGGCCATAGCGCCAGATGCAGATAAAGGCTTGGCACCACCGCCGCATCGGAAAGCCCATGCGCGGCGGTCAGCGCGCGGATTTGCGCCTGTTGCGCGGGCGGCAGTTCAGCAAGCCTTGGCAAGGGTGGCGGCGCAGGCAGCATCGCGCCACGCGGTGCGGCGGGCAGTGGCGCGCCTGGCGCCATGCCTTGCGCGCGCAGCAGAATGGCCGAGAGCAAAGCAAGATTTGTCAGATTGCCGCGATTATAGATCTCCACCAAAGCCGCAATCGCTGCGCGATCCTGCGGCTTTGGTAATGCGGCAGGCATGGGAAGCGTGATGGCGGCCGCAATCGCATCCCGCGCTGCCGCCGCCGCACCGCAGCCAAGAGCCTGCGCGGCCTGCGCCCAAAGCCAATCCAAGACCCCAGGCAGCGCCGCCGCATGGCGCCAGATGAGGTTCACCTGACCAATGCCAATACCCTCATTCAGCGCCGCATAAATCGCGGCAATCGCGGGGGGCGCTGCCGCTTCGCGGATTTCGGGCAGGCTGGTGGTGGACATGGATCAATGCTCCTCAAAAATCCTGCCACAGCCTTCGCGCTTTTCCGCAATCCCATTGGCGCGCAGCGCATGCCAATAAGTCGCAGCATTGATCGCGAGCACCGGCTTGCCCAACCAAAGCTCCGCCGCCGCTGCCACACGGATCATGGAAAGATTGGTGCCCACCTGCACAATCGCATCCACATCATCACCATCAAGCCGCTTCAAGGCCGCGACACATTCAGCGGGCGTCACCTGCGCAATGCCGGTCCAACTCCGGCATTGCAGCGCGATATCGCGCACCACGCTGAAACCCATATGGCCAAAATAGCGCGCCACTTCCGCATTCATCACCGGCCAATAGGGCGTCAGGACCGCAAGGCGCCGAATGCCGCCAAAGGCATTCAAGGCGGCCGTGCAGGAATGGCTGCCAATGCTGATCCCAAGGCCGGAAACATCCCTGACCTGCGCCACAAAATCATCAGCGCCCTTCCGCCCACCAAAAAACGTGATCGCCGACATACCCATCACCAGATAATCCGGATGGCAGGTCATGACACTCCGCACCGCATCCATCATATTGCCACTGATCACCGCAATGCCGGCACGAAAACTTTCATTGGAAACAGCATCGGAATCAGGCGTGAAAATGCGGCTGTAATGGTTCGTGACACCAGCCGGGCGCAGCAGATCATAATCCGGCTGCACCACCGTATTGGTGGAAGGCCCCATCACACCAAAAAGCTTCCGCCAACCTAGGATATCGCGGGACATGGTCAACCTCCCTGTGGTCACCAAACGACATAACAGAAACGGGAGGGCTCTGCCCTCCCGCACCCACCCGCCAAGGGCCGCGAGGCCCTTGGAACCCAAGGATCGCTCGGTTTCGGAATAATTGACATGTACGATACGGGAATGGGAGACTTTACAGAAGAATGAGAGATCGGAAGCTTGATATGCGGGTCTTGATCGTCTTGCTGGCACTATCCTTGGCGGGTTGCGCTCAGCAGCAATCCTTAACGACCACAACAGCCACAGGCAATAATGTCCAGATGGCTGCCGTGCTTGCGATGCGCGGTTCTATCCATCGGCAAACCGGTAACCTTCCTGCTGCCTTGGCGGATTTTGATGCGGCGCTCAACTTGCGGCCCGAATTTCCCGAGGTTTTGTCCGAAAGATGCATTGTGAAAGGTCGCATGAATGCATCCGAAAGTGCCGCTGCCGATTGTGATGCCGCCCTGCGCATAAATCCACGCTTTATCGGGGGCTATGCCGCCCGCGCCGAACTTCGGATGCGGCAGGGCAATATGGTCGGTGCCCAGGAGGATCTGAACGAGATCATTCGCCTTGCCCCAGATCGCGCAAATGCACGTTCCCTAAGGGCGGCCATCCGAATCACGCAACGTGATTTCACAGGCGCGCTGGATGACGCGAATGCGGTCATCCGCCTTGAGCCCAATAATGCCAATGCCTATGATCTCAGGGGAATGGTCAAGCGTCTTTTGAATGACAATGCGGGCGCCATGGCGGATTCCAACCGCGCCATTCAACTCAAGCCGGATGTCGCATCCTTCTACGTCAATCGTGGTTCCCTGCGCCTCGCGCAAGGCAATAGCGCCGCCGCCATTGACGATTTCACTAAGGCCATTCAGCTTGATCCCAATAATGCTGAGGCCTATCAAAATCGTGGGCGTGCCCATGCCTTGCGGGGAGACCAGGCGAATGCGGTCGCGGATTTAGACAAGGCGGTGTCCCTGGGGCGACGAACCTAAACCCCACCCTGTCCAACCCACGCGCCTCAGGCTAAAGGCGCCCGATGCGCTTCGAACCCACCCCCCGCCCCGCCCTTGCTGAAATCCCCGGCTCGCTGATCCGAGAGGTCTCGGAAGTCGGGCGCTATATGCAAGATGTGATTCCCCTTTGGTTCGGGGAACCGGATACCGTCACGCCGGATTTCGTGCGCGAAGCGGTGAAGCTGGCGTTGGATGAAGGCAAAACCTTCTACGCGCCCAATCCCGGCATTCCGCCGCTGCGGGAAGCCATCGCAGCCTACCTTCAGCGCAACAACCGCCCTGTCGGCACGGCGCGCGTCGCCGTCACGGCATCGGGCGTCAATGCGCTAATGCTGGTGGCGCAGGCACTGCTTTCGTCAGGTGATCGCGTGGTGATCCCCACCCCCGCCTGGCCCAATATGGATGGCATTGCGCGCGTGATGGGCGCGGAAGTCGCGGATATGCCGCTTCGCCTCATGAACGGTATCTGGCGCGCGGATTTGGATGAAT
>JADCES010000196.1 GCA_020250005.1 Roseomonas sp. | reverse complement strand
TTTTGACGGTTTTTTTCTTCTTCTTTTCAATGAGTTAGCGGACAGGTTTGTCGTCCCCTCTCGCCGGGGATATCAATTAAATCACAGGCTTGCGGATCATTCGCCATCCGCCCAAAAATCCGCGGCCCCCATGCGGACCCCGCGGCAAACCCCATATCGGCCCGGGCGTACAGCAGCGCCGCGCAGCAACCCGCCCCAATTCGTGAAAGGCCAGAAGATATGCGTTTTCTGCTCAAGCTTAGCCTGATGATCCTCACCCTTCTCGCCGCCCCCGCCGCACGGGCGGATGGTGATATGCAGCCCATCGGTCGCTTCGCCATTGATCGGACTGAGGTCTCGGTCGCGGCCTTTCGCCGCTTTGTCACTGCCACCGGCATGGTGACCTTGGCGGAACGGCAAGGCGGTGGCTCAGTGTTCGAAGCGGGCTGGGTGCGCAAGCCTGGCTGGACCTGGCGCACCCCCTTTGGTGAGCCCGCTGATGAACGAGAGCCCGCCGTGCATATCACCTTCGACGAAGCCGCAGCCTTTTGCCGCTGGGCCGGCAAGCGCCTGCCAACGGATGCGGAATGGCTGGAAGCCGCGCATACCGAAAGGCGTGCGTCGCCTCCGGCGCCATTTCAGACTGGCACGACCTATCTCTATCCCACCGGGGAGCGCCCGAATGGCGCGAATTGCCTGCGCGATTGCGGGCCGACAGCTTTTGCGCTTGATCGTTCCGCGAGACTCAATCGCGGCATCGGCCCCGCACGCGTCGGCACCACGCAGCAAGGCGTGAATGGCCTTTACGATATGGGTGCTAATGTCTGGGAATGGGTGGATACCGCGCTGGGGAATGAGCGCATCACGCGTGGCGGATCCTGGTGGTATGGCGCGGCGCAAATGCGCCGGGACCATCGCGCCAGCAAGCCGCCGGAAACTGCCGTGGTCTATATCGGCTTTCGCTGCGCGCAGGAGCGCGCGCTCTGACGCCCACGCGGCATGAGTTGTTCAACTCTGCTTTAAAATCATCTAATCTCGTCTTCAGAAAAAGGGGAGGAGATCATGAAGCACATCCTGTCACGCCGCGGGGCGCTTGGCTTGGCGCTGGCGGGCGCAGCATCCCCCGCACTTGCGCAGCAGCCCGGCTTTCCCACGCGGGCGGTCACCATCATCGTGCCCTTCCCGCCCGGTGGCGCAACCGATCTGATCGCGCGGCCCTATGGTGCCGCCTTGCAGCGCCATTGGAACCAATCGGTCGTGCTGCAAAACCGGGGCGGCGCCGGTGGTGCGCTTGGCATGAATGCCGGCGCCACGGCGCGGCCCGATGGCTATACCGGCGTGATTGCGCATGTTTCCTATTCCTCGATCCCGGCGGCGGATACGCTGTTTCAGCGCCCGGCTTCCCTTGAACGCGCAAGCCTTGCGCCGATTGCCCTGCTGACGGCTGACCCCCTGATGATTGTGGTGAAGGCCGATGCGCCCTGGCGAAGCTTCCAGGACTTCGCCGAGGATGCGCGGCGCCAGCCCGGGCAGATCGCTTACGGTTCTTCCGGCCCCTACAGCGCGATCCACCTGCCCTTTGAAATGCTGGCGCATGCCGGCGGTTTCCGACTGAACCACGTGCCCTATTCCGGTGGCGGCCCAGCCATGACGGCAGTGCTTGGTGGGCATGTCGCCGCAACCGCTGCCACCGCTGCTGTGGCGGCGCCGCAAATCCGCTCTGGCGCAATGCGCGCCTTGGTAAACACGGGCGGGCGCCGCGTGGCCTTGTTGCCGGATGTGCCAACCGCCTTGGAACTCGGGCTTAATGAGGTGGAGTTTTATCTGTGGGTCGGCATTTTCAGCCAAACCGCGACACCGGCCGCAGAACGCGAAACCTGGCGGCAGGCAACCGCGGCTGTTGTGAAGGACGCTGAAATGCTGCGCCAACTTGAAGCGGCCGGGCTGGAGCTGGACCACCGCGACGGTCGCGCCTTCCAGGATTTTCTGGATGCCGATTTCAAGCGCGTGGAAGCGGCGGTGAATCGGATCGGTCGTGTGGAATAGTGCCGTGGGCTGGCCCACCAGACCCTCTCGACCAAAACCTGCCAGGGTGGTTTCCTGCCTGAAATGCAAAGGGAGGAAACCATGATCGCCATTCGCCGCCGCAGCGCCTTGCTTGGTGCATCAGCACTATTCGCCGCCGCGCCCACTTTGGCGCAGAATTTTCCGCTGCGCCAGGTGCGCTTTATTGTTGGCTTCGCACCGGGCGGGGCCAATGACATCATGGCGCGGCTCGTTGCCGGCAAGCTGAATGAACGCCTGCCAGGCACCAGCTTCATTGTTGAAAACCGCCCCGGCGCAGCAACGCTGGTCGCGGCCGATCAGGTGGCGCGCGCGGCACCCGATGGCATGACGCTGATGTACACATCGAATTCCACCATCATCTCGCCCTTGGTGAATAGGGGTTCTACCTTCGACCCCATGCGGGATTTCGCGCCGATTGTGCTGGCGCAGGAAGCGCCGATGCTGCTGCTGGTCCGCCCCGATAGCCCCATCCGCACCGTCGCGCAGATGATTGAAGCCGCGCGCCGCGCGCCTGGGCGCCTGACGGTCTCCCATCCTGGCACGGGGGCCATCAATCATTTGACGATGACACTTTTCCAGCGCGAAACGGGCACGGAATTCACCCTGGTGCCCTATACGGGGAATGCCCCAGCCCTGACGGCGCTGGTGCGCGGCGATGTGGATTTCGCCCATGACAGCACGCTATCCGCCCGCAGCTTTGTCGATTCCGGTCAGTTGCGCCCCATCGCCGTCAGCAGCGCAAAGCGCCTTTCGATCATGCCCGATGTGCCGACCTTCGCCGAAACCGTGCCTGGGCATGCCCTGATGTTTTGGGGGGGGCTTTTTGCGCCGCGCGCCACACCCGCGCCCGTGCTGGACCGCATCCATGCCGAGGTTAATGAAGTGCTGCGCCAGCCTGATGTGATCGCCCGCGTTCACCAACTCGGCGCCGAGCCCGGCCAGATCAGCCGCACTGCATTTGCGCAAATGGTGACTGAGGAATGGGAGCGTTGGAGCACGGTGGTTCGCGCGGCGGGGATCAGGGCGGAATAGAAGCGGCGGGCGGTCAGCACAGCAGCATGGCGGGTTTGGGATATTGCCTCAGCAGGCGCGGCTTTTTCTGCCTGATCCCGGCCATCCCTGCCTGCGCCGAGGCGCCATCTTCTGCGCGGCAGGTCAGCGCGGCCGAACTTCACACCATGACCGAAGGTGCCGCGCTGGCGGCGGCGATGATCTCTCAGCTGCGGATGGCGAATAGGCGGGGCGCCATTGCCACGGATGAAGGCTTGCAGCGTCTGGCGGCTGAGCAGGCGCTTGCCATGGCGCAGGCGGATCAACTGAGCCATGAGGTGCAGGGCAGTCTCGCCGCGCGGCTCATGGGGGCTGGTCAGGCGCCAGGCATGGCGATTGAGAATATCGCCGCGGGCCAGGAAACCCCGGCGGAGGCGATCACCGCCTGGAGCCTTTCTGCCGGCCATCGGCAGAATATGCTGCAGCCAGGCTTGCGCCGCATGGGGCTTGCCATGGCACCGGCGCCCCATTCTGCCTTTGGGCGCTATTGGGCGCTGATCATGACCGACTGAAGCTGCGCGGCGTGGCGCTATGCGATTTTCGTCGCTTCGCTCAAGCCCATCGCCGAGGCCGCCATGAAGCCTCACTTCCGCCAAGCAAACAGCAGCAAGAGACTGCGTTGCAGCATGCTTTCATTGTCATCGGATATCAGCGCCACCAGCGTCTGATCGCCATAGCGCGTTACCGCCACGGCTTCCCAATTCTCGGAAGGCAAGGGCGCATCATCCAAAGTCAGGATCGTCTCACCCGTCAGCACCACGCCTTCGCGTGCCAAGCGCAGCGCATCCGGTGCGGTGCGCACCAACCGCGCGGCAAAGCCGCCCAAAAGGCTGAAGCGCCGTTCCATAACCAGTGCGCTGCCATCAGGCAGGATGGCCGCATCGGTCGGGTGAAAGCCAGGCGCGGGCTGCCAATAAAGTGGCACCCAGCGCCCCGGCGCACCAAGCCAGGCATGGCGCAATTCAGGGCGGTCAGGTGGGGTGAAGGTCTCCGCAATGGCGAAAAGCTGGCCATCTGGCAGCACGGCCAGGCTTTCCAGCCCGCCATTTGCCGGCGCGTTGTCCAGGCCCGGCGGCGGCGCGACATAAGCGCCCGGCCCATCCCATTGGCGATAGGCGCGGATGCGATGGCGTCGTTCAAAGGCCACCAGCCAGGTCCCATCGGGCAGACGCGCCAGCGCTTCGGCATCGGTGGCAAAACCGCGCGGCAAAGCCCGCCCGACCTCATCGCGCAAAGGCCCGTGGCGGAGGGGCGCGAGACCAATCGGCGCCAAGTCCTCCAGCAGCAGCCGCGCTTCGGCCCAGTGGCCGCGATCACTGATCAGGGTCAGGGTCAAATCCTGCGCCAGATGCGCCGCGGAAAAACCGCCACCGCCCAAGGCTTTTGCGTCAATCACCAGCCCACCAAGCGGGCGCAGGGGTCCGGGGATATCGGACAGCGCAAAAGGCTGCGCGGCATTTTGCGCCAAGGCTGGTGGCGCGCTTGCAGCGAGACAAGCGGCAAGCAGGGCACGGCGCGACAGCAAAGGCGCCGGCGCCATTGGTGCCTTCAGCGCGTCACGCCACCATGGCGGAACGCTCAGCCGCGCTCCGCTGCCAGGCTTCCGCCGCGTCTTCATCGAACAACTCGGCGAGCTTCTTCATCATGGTGCCGCCCAATTCTTCGGCATCCACAATCGTCACCGCGCGGCGGTAATAGCGCGTCACATCATGGCCGATGCCAATCGCGACCAATTCCACCGCGCCGCGGCCTTCAATCTCGCCAATCACTTTGCGCAAATGCCGTTCCAGGTAATTGCCAGGATTGACCGAAAGCGTGCTGTCATCCACCGGCGCGCCATCGGAAATCACCATCAGGATGCGGCGATGTTCAGGCCGCGCGAGGATGCGCTTATAGGCCCATTCCAAAGCCTCACCATCAATGTTTTCCTTGAGCAGGCCTTCGCGCAGCATGAGGCCGAGGTTTTTGCGCGCACGCCGCCAGGGCGCATCGGCGGGCTTGTAGATCACGTGGCGCAGATCATTCAGCCGGCCCGGATTACGCGCCTTGCCTTCCGCCACCCAGCGTTCGCGGCTTTGCCCGCCCTTCCAGGCGCGCGTCGTAAAACCAAGGATTTCGGTTTTGACCGCGCAGCGTTCCAAAGTGCGCGCCAGGATATCGCTGCACATGGCGGCAACGGTAATCGGGCGCCCGCGCATGGAACCCGAATTGTCAATCAGCAGCGTGACTACCGTGTCGCGGAAATCCGTCTCCCGCTCACGCTTATAGGACAGCGAATGGGTTGGGTTGGCGACAATGCGCGCCAGGCGCGCGACATCCAGAATGCCTTCTTCCAGATCGAAATCCCAGGCGCGCTGTTGTTGCGCCAGCAAACGCCGCTGGAGCCGATTGGCGAGTTTGGAGACAACGCCCTGCAAATGGGAAAGCTGCTGGTCAAGCTGTTGGCGCAGCCGCGTCAATTCATCCGGATCGCAAAGATCATCGGCGGCCACCACCTCATCGAATTGCGAGGTGAAGGCGTGGTAGCGCGTGGTGTCATCCACCTGCGGCACTTCGCGGCGCTGCTGCGGGCCACCTGGCTTGTCATCGCCATCGGCTGCGGCGCCATCTTCTTCGGATTCTTCGGCTTCTTCTTCGGATGCTTCGCCCTGCATCTGCTCGGGCTGGGCGCCGAGCATTTCATCTTCCTGTTCGGATTGGCTTTGCCCTTCGCCGGATTGGTCCTGCTGGGGCGTGCTTTCGCCGCCTTCTTCGCCTTCTTCGTCCTGCTGTTCGCTTTCCGCTTCCATCTCAGCCTCAGCGAGGTCGAGCGCGGTCAGCAGCTTGCGTGCGGCGCGGGCGAATGCGCCTTGGTCTTCCGCCGTATCCGTCATTTCGGTCAGGGCCTTTTCGGCATCCTCACCAATCGTGTCGCGCCACAGGTCAAGCACGCGATGCGCGGCTTCCGGTGCGGCTTCGCCAGTCAGGCGTTCACGCGCAATCAGGCCAAGCGCCGCCGGCAGCGGCATCTGGTCCTTGCGCGTCATGCGGTCATAGCCTTCGGCTTCGCATTCTTCGACAAGCTTGGCGCGCAGATTGGCGGCGACGCCGGCCATGTGGCGCGATCCCACCGCCTCCACGCGCACCTGTTCAAGCGCGTCAAACACTTCTTTGGCTTCGCGCCGCGTTGGAATGCGGCTGGCGTGCAGCGCTTCATCATGGTGGCGGAGCTTGAGCGCAGCGGCATCCGCCGCACCGCGGAGCTTCGCCATCTCATTGGCAGGCAAAGCGCGGGTTGGCAGCGGCAGGCGCACGCGCTTGCCTGCAACCCCGGAAGGCCCAGGTTGAAAGGCTACCTGCACTTCCGCATCGGCATGCGCCATGGCGCGCAAAACGCCCGCGGTGGCGCGCTTGAATTCTTCCTGCCGGGTCAGATCCTGCTTGCCGCTCATGTTACTCTCTCTGGCATGCAATGGCGGCGCCAGGGGCTGACGCCGCCGTTACTGGGTTCAGCCCGCCTTGCGGAGCATCGACCCTGAGGGCAATTCCTCATTGAAGCAGCGCTGGTAGTATTCAGCGACCGTGCTGCGTTCCGCCTCATCGCATTTGTTCAGGAAGGAAAGGCGGAAGGCAAAGCCGACATCACCAAAAATCTTGGCATTATCGGCCCAGGTGATGACAGTGCGCGGCGACATGACGGTGCTGATATCGCCCGCGATGAAGCCGGCGCGGGTCAGATCCGCCAATGCCACCATGGCTTCCACCTGCTTCTTCATCTTGGCGTCACCCTCGGCACCAAGCTTCGCCAGCACGATTTCGGTTTCCTGCTTATGCGGCAGGTAGTTCAGGGTGGCGACGATGTTCCAGCGGTCCATCTGGCCCTGATTGATCTGCTGCGTGCCATGATAAAGCCCGGTGGTATCGCCAAGCCCGACGGTATTCGCCGTGGCGAAAAGCCGGAAATACGGGTTGGGGCGAATGACGCGGCTTTGATCGAGCAGCGTCAGCTTGCCTTCCACTTCCAGCACGCGTTGGATGACGAACATCACATCCGGGCGGCCGGCATCATATTCATCGAATACCAAAGCGCAGGGGTGTTGCAGCGCCCAGGGCAGGATGCCTTCGCGGAATTCCGTGACCTGCTGGCCATCCTTCAGCACGATGGCGTCCTTGCCGATCAGGTCAATACGGCTGATGTGGCTGTCCAGATTGACGCGAATGCAAGGCCAATTCAGCCGAGCAGCAACCTGTTCGATATGGGTTGATTTCCCGGTGCCGTGATAGCCCTGGATCATCACGCGGCGATTGAAGGCAAAGCCCGCAATAATGGCCAGCGTCGTTTCCTTGTCGAAGCGGTAGCTGGTGTCAATTTCGGGCACATGTTCCGTGCGCACCGAAAAGGCGGGCACATCCATATCCACATCCACGCCAAAGGCCTCACGCGCCTTGACGGTGGTATCCGGGGCAGAAATCGCCGAAGTCGGCTTGATATCGGCAATAGGGGCGATTTTGTTCATCGCGTGTCAGGTTCCGTGCATTGGGAAAAGGGGAGTTTAGGCCGGTAATGCCAATCCGGCTACCCGGCGGGCGCAGGTTGTTTCGCGAGGCGGTGTTTCAGCAGGCTATAGGCGCGGTTGATATCCTTCAAACGCTCCTCAGCCTGCTTGTCGCCGCCGGTGGCATCGGGGTGGTGCTGCTTCGCAAGATCCTTGTAGCGGGCGCGCAATTCCGCTGAATCCAAGGGCCATTTGAGACCCAGAAGATCAAGCGCGGCGCGGAGTTCCGGGGGCGCGGCGCTTTCCGGCGGCGGGCGGCGCGGGCTTGGGGCTTCTGCGCCCAGCACGCCGAGCGGGTCGCGCAGGATTTCAGGGTCAAAGCGGCCGGAACCGCCAATCCGGCCCAGCGGCCAGGTGGGGCGCTGCCAGGAGGTATCGGCGCGGAGACACGCCTCGATCTCATCCGGGCCCATGCCCTTATAGAAATCCCAACTGGCATTATAGGCGCGCACATGATCCAGGCAGAACCAGTGGAAATCGCGCAGGGACCGGTCCCGGGGCGCACGATATTGGCCGGGCTCGGCGCAATCCGGCGCATCGCAAAGCCGCCCAGGGGGCGCTGCGTCATCCGGGGCATAGGCCTTGCGTCGTTTGCGCGCGAACATCAAGGCTTTATGGGGGTGGTCGCGCCAAGCCGCAAGGCAGATAAGGGCTTGGCAAAAAAGTCACAAACGCGGAAAAACGCCCCATGACCCAACGTCTTGACCGCATAAGACAGGCCCTGGAAGCGCGCTTTCAGCCTGCCTTGCTTGAGATCACCGATGACAGCGCCCGCCATGCCGGCCATGCCGGCGCAAGCCCGGGGGGTGAGACGCATTATTCCGTGCATATGGTCTCGGCGGGTTTTGCGGGGATGTCGCGCGTCGCGCGGTCCCGCGCGGTGCATGAGGCTTTGGCGGGCGAATTCGCCACAGGGTTGCATGCGCTGGCGCTCAGGCTGCAAAGCCCTGAGGAGGCTCGTTAGCCCTAAAAAGGAACGTTCAGCCGTGCGCCTGGCGCGGGTTGGCGGAGCAGCCGATCTTCTTGCGCCTGCACGGCAAAGCCTGACCGGCCCAAATGCGGCTGAGCCGCTTCCGGGTGGATGAGGGTGGGGCTGAGGCTCGCGCGTGGCGGCTCATTCAGCCCGCGCGGGGGCTCAATGTCGCGATTGGGGACAGGGGCGGGTTTGCCATGGGGTTCCGGGGCGGTGACGATTTTCTCAGCCTGCCGGCGTTGGCGGCGCAGCTCAGGGTTACGCGGAGGCACGGGCGATGCAGCGGGGCGGGGCGCGTTGGGGCGCGTGACGCTTGGCGTCGTGTTTTGTGCCAAGGCCGATCCCGCCCCGAGGGTCAGCAGCAGCCCAGTCAGCAGCCCGCGACGCCCCAACATCAGGAGGCCACCGGCAGGCGATGCACGCCGCGCCTGTCTTCCAGGGGGTTCAACGCGGCGGCCGGCAAGGCGCCATGGGCGGAATCCCGCCAAGCCTTCAACGCCCAATGGACGGAGGGGAAGGCAAGCTCCTCCCAGGGAATCTCGGACCAATGAAAGCGAGCAATTTCAAGGCTTTCCGGGCCGGGCGCGAAGCCTGGTTCGGCCAAACGGGCGCGGAAAATCACCTGCACCTGTCCGATGCGGGCGATGGAATAGACCGCCAGTACCCCATCCAATGCAATGCGTAACCGGGCTTCTTCCCAGGCTTCCCGCGCCGCGCCTTCTTCGGCTGTTTCGCCCAATTCCATATAGCCGGCGGGGATGGTCCAAAAGCCGGCGCGGGGTTCAATGGCGCGCCGGCAAAGTAGGATGTGATCCCCTTCCGCGACCACGCTGCCCACCACCACCTTCGGGTTCTCATAGGCGACATGCCCGCAATCGGGGCACATCAAGCGCTCTCGGTCGTCGCCTTCGGGAATTTGGCGGATGAAGCGGGTCATCGGGTCCGTAACTGCGAATCGTCTTCGTGAGATATAGGACCTCCATGGCGGGAATGCGACAAAAACCTTGACGGAGCGACCAAGGCAGTTGGTTTGCTGCGGGTATTTTGTGCCAGCCAGCTTCGTCCGGCCATTGTGGAAAAGTGTCCCGCCAAGACAACTGGGCTTGAGAGCGACCCCGATTTTGTGACCCCTTATGGTTTGGTATCAAAAAAGGACTGAGACGCTCATTTTCCATGCTGAAGTTCCGGCACTGATGGAGTAAACTTGGATCATCCTTTTTTTCTTCGTTCTGAGGTATGAGACACGTTAAAGGTTCGTTCATGGGCGCCACGCTAGCGTCTACGGACTTCAGTTGGGGCTTGGGGTCATGAATCTTACCATCGCAATGATGCATCGTCGCTTCATTTGGAATTCGCAGGATCAAGCCGCTTTCCAACCTGAGGGGAGAGAGGCAGATGAAGGCTTGTGGCTGGCACCGATCGCCGTGGCCGAACCGGCCTTCATAGCGGAAAACCCCACGCCCATACCCTCCACATCAGCGCCGCCTGCGCTTGCGGCGCCGCCTGTTGAAGCGTCCCCCCCCGCCGATTTGGCGCAAGAAGCCGATATCAGCATCTCGGTCGTGAGCAATGATTTCTTCTACAGCAACAATATGCTGTGGGGGATGCTGGGCGATACGGGGCCGGTGCAGAACGCGTTTGGCAGCCAGGCAAACGAAGCCTGGGCAGAAGGGGCCACAGGGTCCACCTCCTGCGTTGTGGGCGTCATTGATACGGGCATAGATTATACGCATCCCGATCTTTACTTGAATATTTGGCTCAATCAGCGCGAAATTCCGACCACCCTGCGGGCGAGCCTTTCCGACATTGATGCGGATGATCTGATCACTTTCCGTGATTTGAATGGTGCGGCGAATGCCGCCTATGTGATGGACTACAACCGCAATGGCCGGATTGACGCCGGCGATTTGCTGAATGATGTGCGCTGGGAAAACGGCGTTGATGAAGATGGCAATGGCTACGGCGACGATCTGATCGGCTGGGATTTTGTGAATAACGACAATGATCCTTTCGATGATCACGGCCATGGTTCGCATGTCAGCGGTACAATCGGTGGCATAGGCGGCAATGGAAGGGGCGTTGCAGGGGTTAATTGGACCATCCAGATGGTTGCGCTGAAGACCCTTTCGGCTTCGGGTTCCGGCTTTACCTCCTCGGCTGTCAGTGCCGTGAATTACTGCGCCGATGCCGCCATCCGCGCGAGTGATGACGAAGACTTCATTGCGGTGAATGCTTCCTGGGGCGGGGGGAGCTTTTCTGCGGCACTGCAGGAAGCGATTGGGCGCGCCGCCCAGCAGGATATCCTTTTCGTTGCCGCGGCCGGCAATTCCAGCCGCAACAATGATTTGCAACCACAATTTCCCGCCAACTACTCGACAACCAGCCTAGCCGGGTATGAGGCCGTGATATCGGTTGCGTCCATCACGAGCACGGGTGCCCTTTCCTCCTTCTCGAATTTCGGGGCGACCACGGTGGATATTGCCGCTCCAGGGTCGAGCATTGTGTCCACCCTTCCGAATGGGGAACGCTACAGTTCCTGGAGCGGGACTTCCATGGCGACACCGCATGTGACCGGTGCGGTCGCGCTATATGCCGCAGAGCATCCGGATGCGACTGCGGCTGAGATCAGGGCCGCGCTGCTGAACAGCGCAGCGGCAACCCCATCGCTTGGCGGCCTGATGGTGACGGGTGGGCGACTTGATATTGGCGCGCTGCTGGATACGGTCCCTGGCGTGTCTGGGCTGATCGACGGGATCGCCGGCAATGCCTCAACGGCCGCCGTGCTTTCCCCAGGCGCAGCGCAGGCCTCCAGCATTGATTTCAGCGGAGATCAGGATTGGTTCCGACTGACCCTGACTGCCGGCTGGCGCTATAGTTTCGCGGCAGACGCCGCAACGGGTTCATCCCTGAACGGCTATTTGCGACTGCTGGGCGCGACTGGGCAGCAATTGGCCTTCAATGATGACGCGCTAGGGACAAATCCGCGAATTTCTTTCGTGGCCACTACCAGCGGCACCTATTACCTGAGCGCGCAGGGGTCCGGCGCATCTACCGGAAGCTACAATCTTACCATGACCGCGGTGGAGGCTGATCGGATACTGAATGGCACTGCTGCCAATGATACGTTGAACGGCGCTGGCGGCAATGACACCCTGAATGGGCAGGCTGGCAATGACCGGTTGGTTGGCGCGGGTGGCAATGACTCGCTCTCGGGTCTCATTGGTAATGATACGCTTGACGGCGGGGCAGGCAATGATTGGCTTATCGGTGGGGCAGGACAGGATGTATTGACCGGCGGTACTGGGGCGGACGCGTTTACCTTTCTCACGCTGGCCGATAGTTCGCCGGGGTCGATCCGTGATCTCATCACCGATTTCAGCCGGGCCGACGGCGATCGGATTGGCTTGGCCGCCCTTGATGCGAATTCGCGGGTTTCTGGTGACCAGGCCTTTGCCTTTATTGGTGGGGGTGTCTTCACCAGGGTTGCCGGGCAGCTTCGCTTCGCGGGTGGGGTGCTACAGGCCGATGTGAATGGTGATGCGCGCGCCGATTTTGAGATCGCGATCCAGGGAGTTTCTGTTCTTTCTGCGACGGATTTCATCCTGTAACGGCGGGCCGCGCGGTACCCTGAGCTTAGGGGCTTCGAACCAAACCTTGCCTATCGCCCGCCCTTAGGGCCATGCGGCGTCTTTACTGCGCGCCCCCTTTTGTTGCGATTGAAGATACCGCGAAAATCATTGCCTTTTCTCGACACGGCTTCTCAAAGCCTTTACATAGCAGGTGTTTCATCCCGAAGGGCGTTGTTCGCGGGCGCTCGGGCGCGGGTGGGGTTGCCGCGTCCACAGGGCGATTGGGTGGCGGCAGTCTTGGCAATCAGTTAGGATGCGCTTCGAGCAAAGGGGAGGGGGCGTAGGATGCGCGTCAGCCGGAAATGAGGCCAAATATGCTGCGCAAGGGGCCTGCCTCGCCGGTCTATGGCATCCTGGGCGAAATGAAGGGCGCGCTTGCGCTGCTTTTCGCGGTCGGTTTTGTCGTCAACCTGCTGCAATTGACGGGCTCTGTTTACATGATGCAGGTCTATGACCGCGTCCTGTCGAGCCAGAGCGAAGCGACTCTTTTGGCGCTCACGCTGATTTCGCTGTTTCTGATCCTGATTTATGGCGTTTTGGAAGGCTGCCGCAGCTTTGCCCTGATCGGTCTTGGGCGGTTGATTGACCGCCGCCTGTCGTCACGGGTTTTTGATGCCTTGTTCGTTCAGGGCAGCCTGCGCGGTAGTGACCGGGTGGGGGTGCAACCGCTCCGCGATCTCGAACAGGTCCGGTCCTTCATTTCAACCACAGGCCTGACAACCACGCTTGATGCGCCATGGATCCCGGTGTTTCTGGTCATTTTGTATATCGTTCATCCCTTCTTCGCCTTTTTCGGCACCGTCGCGGTTTTCGTTGTCATTGGCAGCGCCTTGGCCCAGGCGTTTCTCTCGACGAAAAAACTGGCCGAAGCTTCCAACAACAATGTCCAGGCCTATGCCTTTGTGGAGGCCAGCATCCGCAACGCTGAAACGGCTGAAGCCATGGGCATGCGGCCGGGGGTTTGGCAGCGCTGGCAGGAACGCCATTTGGGCATGCTGAACCAACAGCAAACCGCGAGCCAGATTGCAGGCAGTTTCGCCGCCATCATCAAGTTCCTGCAATTGGCGCTGACCGGGGTGCTGACTTTGGGCCTTGGTGCGCTGCTGGTGATTGAACAATCCATCACGCCTGGCGCAATGATTGTGGCAACCTTCATCCTGGCGCGTGCCTTGGCCCCCAGCATGCAGGTGGTGGCGCTTTGGCAGCAGGCGATGAATGCGCGTGCGGCGCATCGGCGCCTGTGTGAATTTCTGGCGATTGCTCCGGCGGAAAAACAGGGCATGAAGCTGCCGGCGCCGCAAGGCACCGTGGCGGTGGAAAACCTTGTGCTTGCCGTGCCGGGAACCGATACCGTTGTGCTGCGCGGAGTGAGCTTTGCCTTGCAGCCGGGCGAATCGCTCGCGGTAATTGGGCCAAGTGCCGCGGGCAAAAGCAGTCTGGCGCGCGCGCTTCTGGGCATATGGCCGCCGCGGGCCGGGGCAGTGCGACTGGATGGTGCGGATATGGCGCGCATGCCGCGTGATCAGGTGGGGCAGCATCTGGGTTATCTGCCGCAGGATGTGGAGTTGTTCGAGGGCACCGTTGCGGAGAATATCGCGCGGCTTGGCACGGTGGATTCAGAAAAGGTGGTGGCGGCCGCCAAGGATGCCGGGCTGCATGATCTGATCCTGCATCTGCCAGAAGGCTATGATACGCCGCTGGGTCCTGGCGGGCGTGGGCTTTCGCCAGGCCAGCGGCAGCGCATTGGCCTTGCGCGCGCGCTTTATGGTTCGCCCAAGCTTGTGGTGCTGGATGAACCCAATTCGAATCTCGATAGCGATGGGGAAGCGGCTTTGGCGGCGGCGCTGGGTAGGCTTCGTGACATGGGCGTCACCACTGTCATTATCACGCATCGCGCGAATATTCTGGCCGCAGTGGACAAGATCCTGCTGATGCGCGCTGGGGCGGTGGAAGCCTTCGGCAAACGTGATGAAATCCTGCCCCGCCTGACCCGCCCGGCCCAGCCGCCGCGCCCTGTCACGGCCATCGCAAAAAGCTGAGGGGAAGGATCATGAACCGCAACAACGCAAGGCCTGAGCTTGGTGCCGCGGCATCAAAGGCACCGATCTGGCGGCCCCTGCGCTTTGCGCTTTTCACCATTCTATTTGGCGTGGGCGGCGTTTTTGGCTGGGGCGCCTTTGCCATGATTGATAGCGCCGTCGTCGCGCCCGGTACCCTGATGGTGGAAGGCAATCGCCGCAATGTGCAGCACCTGGAAGGCGGCATTGTCGGTGAAGTGCTGGTGCGCAACGGCACCATGGTGATGGCCGGCCAGCCATTGATCCGGCTGGATGATACGCGCGTACGCGCGGGGTTGAATGTGGTGCTGGATGAAACCGACCGTACGCGTGCGCGAATCGCGGTGCTGACCGCGGAACGAGAGGAAGCGCCTGCCCCGGTTTTCCCGCCTGAATTGATGGCCCGACGGAATGAACCAAAGGTGGCCGAGATCCTTGCCGTACAGGGCAATGAATTCATCGCGCGGCGCAACGCGCTGCAAGGCCAGATCGAAATCCTCACCCAGCGCGCGCTGCAACTGCAAAAGCAGATTGACGGGTTGAATGTGCGCATCGATTCCAATGATCGGCAGCTTGCCCTGGTGCGCCAGGAAATCCTTGGCGTGGAAGGGTTGGTGCGCATGGGGCTGGAACGCCTGCCGCGCCTGCTTTCCCTGCAACGCGAAGAGGCACGGCTGATCGGTGAACGTGGTGAGGCGATCGAGAATGTCGCGCGTACCCAACAGGCGGTGGGCGAAGCGGAAATGCAGCGCGCGCAATTGGTGCGTGCCCGTCAGGAAGAAATCGCCAAGGAATTGCGCGAATTGCAGGGCCGGCTTTTGGAACTGCGAGAGCGTGAAATCAGTGCCAATGACCAGTTGATGCGCCTGACAATAGATTCGCCCGAAGCCGGCATGGTGATGGATTTGCGCTACACGACCCGGGGTGGCGTGATTGCCCCCGGATCCCAGGTTGCGTCCATTGTGCCGCAGGAAGAAAGACTGGTGGTGGATGTACAGATCACGCCAATTGACGTGGATACGGTGCGCATTGGCATGCCGGCTTCCATCCGGCTTTCCCATGCCGCGGCGCGCACCACCCCCATTCTGGAAGGCGTTGTTGAAAGGATTTCGCCTGACCGCACGACGGATCAACGCACCGGCATGCCATATTTCGAGGCGCGCGTTGGCTTCGCGCCCGAGGAATTGGCCAAGCATGATGCCCTGCGTCTGCAGCCGGGCATGCATGCGGAAGTGCTGATAAGGCGTGGTGAGCGTTCCTTTGCATCCTACCTTGCCCGGCCCCTGGCAGATCGCTTCGCCAAATCCATCCGAGAGTTCTAGACTGACAAGCGACACGACATCGCAGCACCACTTGAGGAGAAATTCATGCTGTTTCGCCGTTTCCTCGGTGCCTTGGCGCTCTGTCTTTTTGGCCTTTCCGCCGCGCCGGCACTGGCACAGCAGGGGGACCCTTCCTTCAATCTGGTCAATCGTTCCGGGCGTTTGATTTTTGAGGTTTATGCCTCACTCGCCACAGATCAGGATTGGGGGCCGGATCGGCTTGGTGATAATGCGCTGCCCAATGGGCGGAGCTTCACGCTCCGCCTGCCGCAAGGCCCCTGCATCTGGGATTTACGCGTGGTCTATGAACGCGCCAATGGCCCAGCCGAGGAAAGGCGCAACATCAACCTTTGCGCCGTGACGGAGGTGGTGTTTGACGGCCGGCAAATGGCGCAGCCGCCGCAACCACAGCCGCAGCCCCGACCTCAGCCGACGCCACCGCAGCGCGCCACACCCAGCGGCAATCCTTCCTTCAACCTGGTCAATCAAGCGCGCGTGACGGTGATGGAAGCCTATGTCTCGCTATCGACAGAACAGGAATGGGGGCCGGATCGGCTGGGCAATGACGTGGTCGCACCGGGGCGGCATTTTGCCATTCGCCTGCCGGAAGGCCCCTGTCTTTATGATGTGCGCTTTGTTTATGAGAATGGCCAGACGGACGAACGCCGCGGCGTGAATCTTTGCGATGTCACCAATCTGATTCTGCCCTTGCAGCGCCAATAGGCTCAGCGAAGATCAGGCCGGCAGGCTGACATCCATGTTCAGCGCCGCATCGCAGCGTGCGCTGGCGCCCGGTGGCAGCACCAAAGTGCATTCGCGTTCTTCGATCAGCGCAGGGCCAACAACGCTCTCACCTGGGCGCAGCGCGAGGCGATTGAGCACTGGTGCCTCGACATAGGCACCGCCAAACCAGGCGCGGCGCGTGCCGCGCTGTAGCGAGCCTTCCGCAGCAGTGCCCTGCTGCGTGAGGTCCACAACCGGGCGAGGCCCTGCGACAATCACCTGCCAGGAAACGCATTCCACCGGCAGGCCCGGTTCAGTGCGGCCATATAGCGCCAGATAGGCAGCTTCGAATTTTGCGCGCAGCATTGCCGCATCGCCCTGTGTGATGGCGTCTTCCGGAATTTCCGCTTCCACCTGAAACCCTTGGCCGGCGTAGCGCATGGCGCCCAGGATGCGCGCTGAGGCCGTTTCTGGCGCCACACCTGCGGCTGCTGCCATCGCCTCGCCTTGCGCGGTCATGGTGCCGGTAATCTCACGCAGCTTGGCGAAATCCAGCCCCGCCAGCGGCGCCACCCAACCCTGCACAAAGGCAAAGGAAATCGGCGCGGCGAGGAAGCCAAAGGCCGAAGCAACGCCCGCGCCCAGTGGCACGATGATGCGTCGAAGGCCAAGCTTCATACCGATATGGCACGCATGCACTGGCCCCGCGCCGCCTATTGGGACCATGGCGTAGGCATCAATGCGCTTCGCTTTTTCCAGCGCATGGATGGCCGCGGCCTGTGCCATATTGCCATTGACCGTTTCATGAATGGCCCAGGCGGCTTCCGGCACGGAAAGGCCGAGCGGCTTGCCGATATGTTCCGCCAGTGCTGCCTCTGCCGCCGCTACATCAAGCTTCATCGCGCCACCCAGAAAGCTTTCAGCGCCAAGATAACCGAGCACCAAATCAGCATCCGTGACTGTTGGCCGCGCGCCGCCAAGCCCATAGCAGGCGGGGCCGGGATCGGAGCTTGCACTCTCAGGCCCGACGCGCACCAGACCAAGACGATCCACACGCGCGATGGAACCGCCGCCAGCGCCGATTTCGATCATGTCAATGACCGGCACCTTGAGGGGCAGGCCACTGCCCTTGCGGAAGCGATCCACACGCGCGACTTCAAAATCAAGGCTGCGCTGCGCTTCGCCATTGTCAATCAGCGCGGCCTTGGCGGTGGTGCCGCCCATGTCAAAGCAAAGGATATCGCGCGCGCCAGCCGCAGCGCCGTAAATGCCGGTGGCTTCCACACCACCGGCAGGGCCCGATTGCACGAGGCGGATCGGGTGACGCGCGGCGGTTTCTTCTGCTACGGTGCCGCCATCAGACAGCATCAGGAAAAGCGGGCCAGTCAGGCCAAAGCCGCGCAATCCATCGCTTAAGCAGCGCAGATAGCGTTCGAACACTGGCTGCACATAGGCGTTGCAGACAGTGGTGGAGGCGCGTTCATATTCGCCGATCTCGGGCACCACTTCGGATGACAGACAGATGGTGAGATCGGGCGCTTCTTCCGACAGAATCGCGCGCATGCGTGCTTCATGGGCGGGGTTGCGGAAGGCGTGCAGGAAACATACTGCCACAGCCTTGGCGCCAGCAGCGCGCAAGGCGCGCACTGCTTCGCGCGCGCCCGCTTCATCAAGGGCTTCGCGCACCGTGCCATCCGGCACCAGCCGTTCCGCGACACCAAGCCGGCGATGGCGCGGCACCAGCGGTTCGGGTACGCGCATGAAAAGGTCATAGGTGTCGTGGCGGAGTTCTGTGCCGATTTCCAGGATATCGCGAAAGCCCTTGGTGGTGATCAGGCCCGTCGGTACGCCGCGCCTTTCGATCAGCGCATTGGCGACCAGCGTGGTGCCGTGAATGACATGTCGCACCTGATCCGCCCGCGCACCGGTGCGTGCCAGCAAATCACGCACGCCTTCCAGCACGGCTTCTTCGGGCGCATGGGGCGTGGTGAGGACCTTGCCATTGAAGATGCGGCCATCACGCGAATCGAGCATGACCAGATCAGTGAAGGTGCCGCCAATATCAACACCAATGCGCCAAGGGGCCGTATTCATGGCGTGACATAGCCTTCCTTGATGTCGCGGAGGGTGGCGGCGGGATCGCGTTCTGATGGTGGCCCCATGCCGCCGCCGCCAGGCGTTTCATAGGTAATGACATCGCCTGGTTGCAGCACGATGCGTGCCTTGGCGGGAACGGGCTTGCCATTCACCAGATCGCGCCCACCGCGCCCGGGGGCACCACCCAAAACACCGCGCGGCGGGTGCTGCACGCGTTCGTGGCGATAGGTGGCGGTCACGGGTTTTTCGCCGACCACTTCGAAGGAAAGTCGTTGCGAAAGCCCGCCGCGCATGCGCCCCGCGCCGCCAGAATTGGGGATAAGCTCCTTTTCCGTCATCAGCATGGGGACGGCGTTTTCAAACTGCTCTACCGCTTGTGTTGCAACATTGGACGGGAAGGAAAGGCAGGCGGGGCCGTCATGTTGGGGTGCGGCGCCATGGCCGCCATTCATGAAGAACATGCGCACATAGCGGCGGCCTTCGGCATTCTCCCCCGTGAAATACACGTTCCACAACGGGCTGCCGCTTTCCGCGATCACGCGATCCGGGATGAGTTTCGCAAGCGCCGCCAGCACCAGCATGGGCAGATAATGGCCTGTGAGGTGCCGACCCCAAACCGGCGCGGGCCGGCGTGGATTCACGATGGAGCCTTCCGGCGCGATGAAGGTAATGGGTCGGAAGGACCCATCATTATTTGGCGTCGCGGGATCGAAGGCGCATTTCACTGCGTAATTGGAATAGGCGCGCGTGAAATTGAGCGGTGCATTCACTGGCCGCGCAATCTGCCCATCCGTGCCGGTGAAATCCAGGATCAGATCGCTGCCCTTGATGGTGAGTTTCAGGCGAATGGTAACGGGGTGTTCAAAGCCATCCGCCGTGACTTCATCTTCCACCACGCCATCAGGTGCCGCGGCAATCGCATCGCGCATGGCGCGTTCGGAACGGGTGAAGATTTCGCCGGCCAAAGCATCCAGATCATCAATGCCTTCTTCCGCCATAATGCGCGCCAGGCGCTTTTCTGCCTGTTCATAGGCCGCGAATTGCGCGCGGATGTCGCCGAGCGTTTCGTCCGGTTGGCGCAGATTGGCTTCCAGAAAGGCGATCACATCCTCATTTTCCACGCCACCCTTCAGGATGCGGGTGATGGGGATGGTCAGGCCCTCTTCCCAGGAATCGCGCGCATCCACGGAAGGTGCGCCGCCGATATCAGTGGAATGGAAGGTGCTGCCCAGCCAGGAAATCACGCGGCCCTTGGCGAAGATGGGTTTGATCATTGTGATGTCATTCAAATGACCAGTGCCGTAGTAGCCATCATTGGAAATCAGCACATCGCCAGGCGAAAGCCGCGCCGCGGGGTAGCGTTGCAGCATAATCGCCAAGGTGCGCGGCATGGTGCCGACAAAAGACGGCACAGAACGCGAAGATTGCGCGAATTGCCGCCCGGCGCTGTCCATCAACCCAATCGCCATATCCCAATTGTCACGCACGACGGAGGAGAAGGAGGTACGGACAAAACTCTGCGCCGTTTCATCCATCAGCCCGGCAATGCGCTGCCAGGCGGTGCCAAGCCGAAGGGCGGAAAAGCTGGACATGGATTCTCCTTCAGCCGCGCATGGCTTGCAGTTGCGCGGAGTAGCCGGCGGGGTTCACCATCACGTCAATCAGGCTCGGGCCTTGATGAGCGAAGGCTGCATCGAGTGCGGTGATGTAGTCAGCCTCGGTCGCGACAGCGAAACCCTTGGCGCCGAAACCCTCCGCGATGGCGGCGAAATCCGGCCGTGCCCAGCGCACGCCTTCGGGCGGTAATTGCCGTTGCTGCTGCTTGATATCAATCAGCGATAGTGCCCCATCATTGAAGACAATGGTGATGCAGGGCGCACCGGCTTCGGCGGCGGTGGCAAGTTCCGCCACACACATCATCAAGCCGCCATCGCCGGTAAAGGCAATGGCGCCATCAGCAGGGTTTTCCAACGCCGCAGCCAGCGCGGCGGGCAGCGCAAAACCCATGGAGGCAAGCCCGTTTGAAATCAACACATCGCGCGGTGCCGCGCATTCCCAGAAGGCGGTGGCCGAGAACATATGCGCGCCCGCATCGACACTAATGCGCGGGCGGCGTCCAGCGCGGCGCGCGGCTTCCTGCGCCAGAGTCACGATACGCGGCGGCGCCACACCGCCCGAGCCTTGCCAAGCAAGTGCGGCGCGCATGGTATCGCGATGCGTGGCAATTTCCTCAGCCTTCCAGGCACTACGCGCCGCGTTTTGCGTCAGCGCGGCGAAGGCAGGCGCCAGCGCGCCATGCAGTGAGGCGCTTGGCGTGACGTAATGCACGGGATGCGCGCGCAATCCGATATCCAAGACCGGCGCGCTATAGCGCCAGGGTTGCAGGATCAGTTCCACGGGATCGAGGCCCGCGAGGATGATCAAATCCGCATCCTGCACGCAGGGCGCTTCCAGTGATCCGCCAGTGAAAATGCCAACGAAATGCGGATCGGCATCCGCGATCACGCCCTTGGCCTTATAGGTCACCAGCGCAGGGCAGCCGAGGGCTGCGACCAAAGCGCGCAGTGGTTCGGCTGCCACGACAGCCTCCACCCCTGCCAGGATCACGGGTTTGCGCGCGGCTGCCAGCATGGCGCGTGCTTTCGCCAGCGCATCGGCATCAAGCGGTGTTGCGGTGTTTGACGGTGAAGGCAGCAATTCGCCCGCCGGACGGCGCGCGGCTTCGCTGGTCAAATCCAGATGCACCGGGCCAATGGGCGCCTGCATCGCAAGATCAAGCAGGGCTTCGATCTCAGCCGCTGGGTTTTCGCTACGCGCTTGCGTATAGCCCTTCACCAATTCTGCAGTCGCGGCACGCTGATCAAACACCTGATGGGTGATGTAGCTGAGTTGCTTTTCGGTGAAGCCATCCGTCAGCAGCAGCACCGGCGCGCGTTCCAACGCGGCGCAGGCAACGCCATTCAGCGCATTCATCAGCCCTGGGCCCTTGGTGGTCAGCACCACGCCGGGCGCGCCGGTCACTTCCGCATCGGCCACTGCCATCATCGCCGCATTGCCTTCGTGACGGGCGAGGATGAAGCGAATGCCAAAACGCTCCGCCGCCGCGATGATATCCAGCGAAGAACCACCACCCGGTACGCCGTAGATGCGCTTCGTGCCATGCCGCGCGAGCGCTGCCAGCAAATACTCAGCGGTATTCATGCGCGGACCTGATCCGGCCAGAAGCGCACACCAGCGCGGGCCAGACCTCCACCAAGGCCAATCGCCGTGCCATCCGCGCGCCAGCAAGCCGCACCTTCCATGCTGCCATCAGCGCGGAATGCAATGGCATTCATCCCGCCACCGACATGCGGCATGGAGGAGATTTGGTGCCCGCGCTTGCTGAGTGCTTCCAACACTGCCGCATCAAAGGCCGGTTCCACCTCCACCGCGGCACCTTGCGTCCATAGTCGCGGCGCTTCCACGGCTTCCTGCAGCGCCATGCCGTGATCCACCAGATTGAGGAAACCCTGCATGACAGAACCAAAAATCCGCAAACCGCCCGGCATGCCCAGCGCATAGGCGGGCTTGCCATCCTTCAGCGCAATCAGCGGCGCCTGGGATGTGGTGATGCGCTTGCCGGGCGCCACGGACAAAGCCTTGCCAGGGCGCGGATCAAACAGCGCCATGTAATTATTCGGGATCAGCCCCGTGCCCGGCACCAGAAAGCGCGCGCCGAAAAGCGAATTGATCGTCTGCGTCGAGCAAACAATATTGCCCTGATTATCCGCGACCGTGACATGGGTGGTATTGGCGCTCTCACCTGGGCTGACGCCCGGCCCCCAGGCTTGCGCACGCGCCATATCCAAGGCGGCGCGGCGTTCATCGCCATAGGCACGCGAAATCAGCCGCGCCACGGGCACATCCACAAAGGCAGGATCAGCCGTGGCGGCGGCGCGATCGGCGAAGGCAATCTTCAAGGCTTCTGCCAGCAGGTGCAGCGTATCGGCGCTGCCAAAACCCATCCCGCGAAGATCGAAGCCTTCCAGGATATTCAGCATTTGCAGCACATGTACGCCGGATGATGCCGGGGGCGGTGGCAGTAGCACCTCATAACCGCGATAGGGGCCGCGCAGGGGTGCCCGTTCAATCGTTGCGAAATCCGCGATATCCGCGGCGGAGACAATGCCGCCTGCCCTCCTGATGCCATCGGCAATTGCGCTGCCCAGGGCACCCTTCAGCACGCCCGGCCCTTCGCGCGCAATCAGCGAGAGGGTTTCGGCATATTCCGCCTGGATCAGTCGCCCACCTGGTTGGATCGGCGCGCCACCGGGCAACAGCAACGCGGCAATGGCGGGATCACGCGCCAGATCATGCGCGGCTTCATTGATGCATTCCGCCAGATAGGGCGTGACGGCAAAACCCCGCGCAGCGTGGCGGATGGCGGGCGCCATCACATCGGCAAGTGGCATGCTGCCGAAACGTTCCAGCGTTTCGTACCAGGCGCGCAAATTGCCGGGCACCGCAACCGAGAGCGGCCCAACAATATTGGCGCGGCCCGTTGCTTCGAAATTCATCGCATTGGCGGGCTCGGCCGGGGAAAACATATCCGCGCGCGCTGCGGCCGGCGCGGTGGATAGCCCATCAATCACGGTGTGCCGCCCATCTGGCAGGCGCAGATGCGCCATGCCGCCACCCAGAATGCCGACCATCATGGGCTCCACCACCGTCAGCGCAAACAAGGCGGCGATAGCGCCATCCACCGCATTGCCGCCGGCGGCCAGCATCTCGGCCCCCGCAGCGGAGGCCAAGGGGTGGTTCGTCACCACCATGCCGCGCGTGCCAATGGCAGGGCGCTTTTCCGTGGTGAAGCGCGAACCGGCGCGCGAAAGCCATTCCTGGGTCATGAGATTTTGCTTTCTATTGTCGTACCCGCATGAGCATGAGCGCGCCAACTGCCGCCACGCCCAGCAAGGCTGTGAACCACAAGGACGCCGCGCCAAAATCATCGAGCAGCAGCCCAAACAACAAGGGCGCGAAAGCCTGTGAAGCCCGCGCCGGCGCGGTAATAAAACCCTGGCGTTGGCCATAGCCAACGGGACCAAAGAGCGCCAATGGCAGCGTGCCGCGCGTGATGGTCAGCAGGCCATTGCCCGCGCCGTGGATGATGACGAATAGCGCAGCAAAGGGCGCGCCAAGCGCCATCAGCACTGCCACCGCCACCGGATGCGCGCCGGCGGCGATGCGTGCAGAAAACAGCGGGTTCATCTTGCGCATGATGGTGAATTCAACAACGCGCGCCGCCACCTGCGCCGGGCCCATCAGCGCGCCGGCGGCAATCGCCGCGGCAAGCGATGTGCCGGCGGATTGCAGCAGCCCTGGCAAATGCGCGCCAAGCGCGGTGGAGCTGAAACTCGCCGTGGCCAACACGAAAGCGAGTAGGATCATATCGCGTTTACGATCACGCGTTTCCTCGGCGGATAATGGCGGCACAGCTTCCTTCGGTGGTGGCGGCGGTGCTTTTGGGATCAGCAGGCGATTGAGCGGCAGGCAGATGAAAAGATGCAAGGCCGCCCAGCCAAGGCAGGCACCGCGCCAGCCCCATTCCGCTTCCATCAACGCGGAAAGCGGCCATCCGACCGTGCTGGCAAAGCCCGCAATCAGCGTAATGCCGGTGATGCTGTTGCGCGCATCCTTGCCGTAAAGCCCGGCAAGAGTCGCGAAGGCCGCATCATACAGCCCCATCGCCATGGCAATGCCGATGATGAACCAACTCAGGATCAGCAAAGGCAGGCCATGGGCGAAGGCCATGATCAGCAGGCCGAGGATGAAAATCACGTTCGAAATCGCCAGCACATCGCGCCCGCCGCGCTGGTCAATCGCGCGGCCCGCTGCGGGACCAAGTAGCGCGGTCAGCAGCAGGGAGCCCGAAAACACGCCAAAGACCATGGCGCGGGACAGGCCAAGATCTTCGGCGATTGGTGCGGCCAGAATCGCTGGAAGGTAATAGGAAGACCCCCAGGCCAGGGTCTGGGTGGTGCCAAGCACCGTCACCACCCTGGCCTTGGAAGCGGTCGCGCTCACGGAAAAAGGCCCAAACGCGCGATCAATCCGTAATGGCGCGGCCACGCGCCTTGGCGTAGCGCTCCGCGAAGCGGCCTTTCACTTCCGGATTGATGATACGTGGCGGCATCTTGCCGGCAGCGCAGGCAGAAAAGGCTTCCGCCGCAATGCGCGTGATCATGGACCGGCTTTCATGCGTGACCCCCGCCGTGTGCTGCGTGCAGATCACTGCCGGGTGCCACAAAAGCGGGTGATCCTTGGGCGGCGGTTCCTGTTCCCAGACATCCAAACCGGCCGAGGCCAGTTGCCCGGATTCCAGCGCTGCCAGCACGGCGTTCTCATCATGGATGGAACCACGTGCGGTAGTGACCAGAATGGCGCCCTTCTTCATCATGCCAAGCGCCTTGGCATCAATAATGGCGCGGCTTTGTGGCGTAAGCGGGCAATGCACGCTGACGATATCGGATTGCGCCAGCAATTCGGGCAGCTCTACCTTCTCCGCCCCGCGCTTGGCCACGGTTTCGGCATCCACATAGGGGTCATAGGCCAAAACGCGGCAATTGAAGGCGGCCTTCACAATGGCGGTGGTGCGCGACCCGACATTGCCAATGCCAATCACGCCAACCGTCTTATTGAGCAGATTATTGCCCATGAAGACCTCGCGGCGCTTGGCTTCGCCCGCCCGCATGGCGGCATGGGTCTGCGGCATTTTCTTGATGAGTGCCAGCATCATGCCAACGGCGTGCTCCGCCACGGCTTCGGCATTGCCGCCGGCCTGGTTCACCAGCAGCACGCCCGCCTTGGTGCAGGAATCCGGGTTGATCGTGTCATAGCCTGCACCCTGGGATGCGACCATCAGCAGATTGGGCAGGCGCGCCAGCAGCGTATCATTCACATGAAACGCCTTGGGCAATTCGTCGCGCGACGCACGCACATAATAGCCATCACAGGTGGCCAGTTCCGCCAGCGCGGCTTCTTCCCCGTTATCGAGGGAAAGCCGCACCACTTCCAGCGCTGGGTCGGCGGTGGCGGTTTCCAGAAAGCTTGTATGTGGCACGCGTTCCAGATAGGCGACGCGGAATGGCTTATTGACTGCGGACAAGTTAGCTTCCCCCATTTCTCAATGCGGGGATGCTAGACCCGGTTTTGCGGGGGCGCCAGAGCCAGCGCCTACCATCTATCCGTTATTAGGCGGGCCGTGTGTGCGGGCCGCGCCGGCTACGTATGGTGCGTCGCGGCGCCCAGTGGCCCACGCATTGGCGTTGCGATACGCGGGCCGGGTCAGTCAGGTCTTGGCCGTGCCACAGGGGGCCGGATTGGCCTTGCGCCGCAGCGCTTGCAGCCGCAATGCCACCGCCAGACCGATCAGGCCAAAGGCCACCATGCGCACTTCGGTAATCTTTTCGCCAAAGTATAGCAGCGCCAAAGTAAGGCTTAGGAAGGGCGAAATATATTGCAGATAGCCGACTTCGATCATTCGAGTAAATTTGACACCAACGCCAAAGAGATAAAGCGGCACGAAGCTGACCGGTCCGATCAGAAGGAGAAGCACCAAAGTACGCAGATCGAAACCCGCAATTTCTCCCCGGTGGAGGTACAGCACCATGAGGGCAACCGGTAACAAGGTGAGCGTTTCTACAAGCAAGACCGTTGAAGCCGGCCCGCTGATCACTTTCTTCAGGGCAAAGTAAACCGATGTCGTTAGCATCACCAGAATGCCAAGGATCGGCAGATTAGACATGGACAACGCATAGACCGCAATGCCGAGCAGGACAAAGGCAAAGGATAGGAAATCCAGTTTCGAGGCTTTTTCCGAGAAGAACCAATAGCCCAGCATCATTGACAATGCGGGGGCCGAGAAGGTGCCCAAACTGAACTCTGTGACTTTTTCCAGGGTCACCGCATAGACAAAACAGAGCCAGTTCAGGCCGATCACGGCGCCCGCGAGAGCGGCCAGCGCGTAATCTTTGCGGGTGAGACGGAGACTGCCTTGGCCGTTGAGTGCCACGGCTGCATAGACAAAGAGCGTGGTGACAATGCGAAACGCTACGACGGTGATTTCCGCCACTCCGGGCAGCAGGCTCCAATAGAGAGACATGGAACCCCAGATCGCAAAGGCAACGGCAACGTAGTATCTCTGAAAGGTCATCGCTCTTGCCTTGTACGCCAGACGTTGAGCTGTCAGCTACGTAGCGGATGCTCGAATCTGAACAAGCCGTTCCGCTAAGGGTTCAACGCCTGACCGTCAACAGATAAGCCACGATATCGTCCAGCTCCTCCCGGCTTAGGCGGTAATCGGGCATATTCGCATGCGGCGTGCGCAAATACGCGCGCAAAGACATGGAAGTTGTGGAAGGCAGCGCTGCAATGGCGGAGAAGCTTGGCGCGATGTCGGTCGCGGGGCCGGGGCCGCCCGGCGCTATGCGGTGGCAATTGGCGCACCAGCTGGCCGCCAGGCGCTGGCCGGCGATGGGGTCCCCGGGTTCCATTTGCGCCAGGGCTGCACCGGGCAAAGCCGTCAATACGCATGCGATCAGCCAAGGGCGCATTGTTATCCTCCTGCTTCGGGGCTTATGCAAGGTAATTGCCCCCATTGATGTGATAAACCTGACCCGTGATCCAGGCGGCTTGATCAGACGCAAGATAGGCGATCAACCCGGCGATTTCTTCCGGCCGCCCCATCCGCCCCAGCGGGATTTGCTGCGCCATCACCGCAAGCTCGGCTTCACTATTGCCGTAGCGCGGCTGCGCGGTATCCGTCAGGCCGGGCGCGATGGCGTTCACGCGAATGCCTTTCGAAGCCAGGGACAGGGCCATGGACCGTGTCATGCCGATAATGCCGGCCTTGGTCGCGGTATAATGCACCCCAAGCGGCGCCCCCCGGACGGAGGAGGAAGAAAGATTGATGATCACCCCCTTGATCCCCGCGGCCACCATGGCGCGCGCCGCCGCCTGGGCGCAAAAGGCGCTGCCCTTGAGGTTCACGGCAATCACGCGGTCCCATTCGGCTTCCGTCATGTCCAGGAATTCAACGCGCGGGAAGATACCGGCATTATTCACCAGCACATCAATGCGCCCGAGTGCGGCGATAGTCTGTTCTACCAGGGCGGCAGCGCCGGCGGCGGTGCCGACATCGCCCCGAATCAGTTCGGCAAGGCGGCCTGAGGCACGGACCTCGGCCGCCACGGCTTCCGCCTGGGCCTGATCATCCAACCAATTGATCGCGACATCATGCCCTGCCACCGCCAGGGCGCGCGCGGCCGCGGCCCCGATGCCCTGCTGCGCGCCAGTGACCAGCGCCACCCGCGTTTCGCCTGTCATGGTTCGAACCCCCTGAATTCTGGGGGCAGGCTAGGCGTAAAAAGCCGGCTTGTCTTGAGGGCTTGCCCCGGCGCGCGCCCGGTGGCACCCCTTGTAAGAGAGGGAGGCGGCGCAGTGGATATTGCTGGATTGTTCTCGTTGCAGGGGCGCGTGGCGCTGGTGACTGGTGCGTCCGGCGTTTTGGGCGCGCATTTCGCGCGTGTGCTGCATGGCGCCGGGGCTTCCGTGGCGCTGGCCGCACGGCGGGAAGCCGCAACCGCCGCGCTGGCGGCCGAATTGGGTGCGCGCGCGGTATCCGTGCCCTTGGATGTGACAGCGCCGGAGAGCATCGCACCCGCCTTTGCCGCCGCGGAAGCCGCCTTCGGCGCGCCCTGCGATATTCTGGTCAACAATGCCGGCATCGCCGTGACCAAGCCAGCCTTGCAACAAAGCGCGGAAGACTGGGATGCCGTGCTGGATGTGAATCTGCGCGGCTGTTTTCTGGTGGCGCAGGAAGCCGCCAAGCGCCTGGTGGCGGCGAAGCGCCCGGGCGTGGTGGTGAATATCGCCTCGGTCCTTGGGGAGCGCATCATTCCCGGCGTGGTCGGCTATACCGCCGCAAAGGCCGGGCTTTTGCACATGACGCGCCATTTGGCGGTGGAATGGGCGCGGCATGGCATTCGCGTGAATGCGATTGCGCCTGGCTATATCGCCACTGATATCAACCGCGATTACTTCGCCTCCGATTCCGGGCAGGCGATGATCAAACGCATACCGCAGCGCCGGCTGGGCGCTGCCGAGGACCTTACCGGGCCGCTATTGCTGCTCACTTCCGAAGCCGGGGTGCATATGACCGGCGCGGTGGTGACAGTGGACGGCGGCCATTCGATCAACCCGCTTTAGGTTTTGCCGCCATGGAATTCACGCTGCCCCCCGAAATTGATGATATGCGCCGGCGCATTCGCCGCTTCGTGGATGAAAAGCTGATTCCGCTGGAATCCGACCGCGCGAATTTCGATGAGCATGAAAACATCGCGCCGCATGTGCTGGCGGAAATGCGCAAGGCCGCGAAGGCAGAAGGGCTTTGGGCGCTGCAAATGCCAAAGCGCCTGGGCGGTCAGGAATTGCCACGCATTGGCATGGCCGCTTGTTATGAGGAAATGAACCGCTCCATCTTCGGGCCCGTGGTGTTCAATAGCGCCGCGCCGGATGACGGCAATATGATGATCCTGGATCGCGTTTTGCCGGAAGCGATGAAGCCGCGCTGGTTGCAGCCGATTGTGAATGGCGATGTGCAATCCGCCTTCGCCATGACGGAACCGGATGGCTGCGGTTCCGACCCCAATCTGACCTATACCAAGGCGGAACGCGTCGGCAATGATCGCTGGCGCATCACCGGGCGCAAGTGGTTCATCACCGGTGCCGGCAATGCGAAGATTTTTATTATTCTGGCGCGCACATCGGATGATCCGCGCAAGGGGCTTTCCGCTTTTCTGTTCAGCGCCGATCAGCCGGGCTGGAAGATTGTGCGGCGCATCCCGATCATGGGGCCGGAAGAACATGGCGGGCATTGCGAGTTGGAATTCGACGGGCTGGAAGTCCCGAATGAACATTTGCTGATGAGCGAAGGCGATGGGCTGAAGCTCACGCAAATGCGCCTTGGCGTCGCACGGTTGACGCATTGCATGCGCTGGCTGGGCTTGTCTCGGCGTGCTTTGGAAATCGCCATGGAACGCATCGCGCAGCGTGATTCCTTCGGCATGAAGCTGATTGATCGTGAAAGCGTGCAGGGCCTGGTGGGCCAGGCGGCGATGGAAATTGAAATCGGCCGGCTGCTGACCATGAAGGCGGCCTGGATTCTGGACCAGGGCGGCTTCGCGCGGAAAGAAGTTTCCATGGCGAAGATCGTGGTCGCGGATGCTTTGCAAAAATCCGTGGATACGGCGCTGCAATTGCTGGGCGCGCGCGGCTATTCCAAGGATACGGTGATTGAATGGATGTATCGCTATGCCCGCCAGGCGCGTCTGGTGGATGGCGCATCCGAAGTGCATCGCATGGTGCTGGCCAATACCTTGCGGGCGGAGGGTTCTGGATTCTTCGCCTGGGGTCCGCCCAAGCATGGATGAGGCGCGGCGCGCAAAACTGAAGGATTGGCTGCGCGGGGCAACCGGCGCGGCTGATCTTGAACTTGGCGCCATGGCCTTGCTTTCCGGTGGAGCCATTCAGCAAAATTGGGCTTTGGATGTGACGTTGGCCGGGCGCGATGAGGCCTGGGTGCTACGCACCGATAATGCGGCGACCTTGGCGGTTTCCCTGCCGCGCACGGCAGAATTCGCACTGTTGAAGGCGTCTTTTGCCGCGGGCGTGACAGTGCCGGAACCGCTTTATCTGTGTGAGGATACCGGCATTCTGGGCGCGCCGTTCTTCATCATGCGTCGCGTGCAGGGCATTGCGGCGGGGTATCGCGTGGTGAAAAGCGAAACACTTTGCGGTGGGCGGGATGCAGCAGTGCGGGCGCTTGGGCGCGAATTGGCACGCATTCATCGCATCACGCCGCCGCGCGCGGATTTGGCATTTTTGGGCGCGCCGCCCGATGATGCCTGCTTGGCCTTTGTGGCTGAACAACGCCGCGCGCTGGACCGGCAAGCGCTACCGCGCCCCGTTTTGGAATGGGGCTTGCGCCATTTGGAACGCACCGCGCCGCCGCCCCTGCCGCCTGTGCTCAACCATAATGATTTCCGCACCGGCAATCTGATGTTGTCAGATACTGGTGTGACAGCCGTGTTGGATTGGGAATTCGCTGCCTGGGGCGAACCGCATGCTGACCTCGGCTGGTTCTGCGCCAAATGCTGGCGCTTCGGCAGCGCTTTTGAGGCAGGCGGCATTGGTGCGCGAGATGCACTCTACGCCGGCTATGCCGCGGAAGCCGGGTATGCCGTGGATGCGGCGCGTGTGACCTGGTGGGAATTAGCGGCGCATATCCGCTGGGCGGTGATTGCGATTGACCAAGCCGCGCGGCACTTGTCTGGCAAGGAAACCAGCCTGGAACTGGCACTGACCGGCCATATTGTGCCGGAGCTTGAATGGGAAATCCTGAACATGACGGGGGTGCCCGATGCAGCGTGAAGCCCCGGAGGGCGCAGGCCTATTGGCCACGGCGCGTGAGGCGCTGTTGCAAGAGATCCTGCCCAAGCTTGCCGGCACGGATGCCTTCACCGCGCGCATGATCGCCAATGCCATGGCGATTGCGGCGCGAGAGGCTTCGCAGGAGGATGCCTGGGTGGCAGCAACACGCGCCTCCATGCAGCGCCTGACCGGTGCTGCTGACGCGCCGGACCGTGCCTTGGCTGCTGCTATTCGCGCGGGCGCCTTTGATCCAGGCAGTGCGAATCACGCGGAAGTAGCAGCGATGTTGCGAAAGGCAGCACGGATGCGTTGCGCCATCAGCGCGCCGCGGGTTTTGGGAAAGGGTTGAAGCATGCAGGATGATTTGCCGAAAACCGACGCCAATCATGTGGCGCTTTCGCCGGTTTCCTTCCTGCCGCGTGCGGCGCATATCTGGGGCAAGCGTATCGCTATCATTCATGGCGCCAGGCGCGTCACCTATGCGCAGTTTCTGGAACGCAGTCGGCGCCTGGCTTCGGCCTTGCGCGATGCCGGCATTGCGCCGGGCGATGTGGTGGCCGCACTACTGCCGAATATTCCGGAAATGCTGGAAGCGCATAATGGCGTGCCGATGGCACATGCGGTGCTTTGCCCCATCAATACGCGGCTGGATGCAGCGACAGTGCGCTTCATCCTGGGCCATTCGGGCGCGAAAATCCTGCTGCTGGACCGTGAATTTGCCGCGCTGACGAATGCAGCCTTGGACGGGATGGAAAACCCGCCGCGCGTCATTATCATCGATGATCCTGAAGGCCCAGGTGGCGCCGCGATTGAAGCGACACCTTATGAGGAATTCATTGCAGGCAGTGATCCCACCTTTCCTGTGACGCCGCCGTCAGATGAATGGGCGGCCATTTCGCTTTCCTATACCTCTGGCACCACGGGTGATCCCAAGGGCGTGGTTGCGCATCATCGCGGCGCCTATCTGAATGCCTGCGGCAATGCGCTATCTTTTGGGTTGACGGCGCAAAGCATCTATCTCTGGACGCTGCCCATGTTTCACTGCAATGGCTGGACCTATAGCTGGGCGGTCACGCTGCAAGGTGGCACGCATGTCTGCCTGCGCCGTGTTGAACCGGCGCGGATTTTCGCGCTGATTGCCGAACATGGCGTCACGCATCTCTGTGCCGCACCGGTGGTGCTGACCATGCTGATCCATGCGCCGGAAGATCAACGCCGCAGCTTCGCGCATCGTGTTGGAATCGCGACCGGTGGTGCCGCACCGCCATCGCCGGTGATCGCGGCGATGGAGAATCTCGGATTTGATGTCACACATCTTTATGGGCTGACGGAATGCTATGGCCCTTCGCTGCTATGTGCCTGGCAGCCTGGCTTGCATGATCTGCCGCTTTCGGAAAAAGCCGCCTTCATGGCACGGCAGGGTGTGGCCTTACCGACGCTGGAAGAAGCCACCGTGATCAATACCGAAACGGGTGCGGCAGTGCCGGCCGATGGTGCGACGATTGGCGAGATTGCCATTCGCGGCAATACCGTGATGAAGGGCTATTTGCGCAACCCCAAGGCCAATGCTGCGGTTTTTGTGGATGGCTGGTTCCGCACCGGTGATCTTGGGGTGCTGCACCCGGATGGCTATATCGAAGTGAAGGACCGCGCCAAGGATATTGTGATCTCGGGCGGGGAAAACATCAGCAGCCTGGAAGTGGAAGAAGCGCTCTATCGCCACCCGGATGTGATGGAAGCCGCCGTGGTGGCGCATCCGGATGAAAAATGGGGCGAAGTGCCACATGCCTTCATCACCTTGAAGCCAGGGGCGGCGGAAAACCGCGATGGCATCATTGCCTTCTGCCGCGCCAATCTGGCGGGGTATAAGGTGCCGCGCCACATCACCTTCGGCCCGCTACCCAAAACCGCAACAGGCAAAATCCAGAAATTCGAATTGCGCACCCGGGTGCGCGGTGGCTGAGGCATGATGACAGAACCCCCAAAGCCCAGCGCACTCACGGGCCTTCGTGTGATTGACCTGACCCGCGTGGTTGCCGGCCCGCTTTGCGCGCAAATGCTGGGCGATTTGGGGGCGGAAATCGTCAAGCTGGAACGCCAAGGCAATGGTGATGATCTGCGCGCCCTTGGCCCGCCTTTTGTCGCCGGCAGTGATGACAGCACCTATTTCGTCTCGCTCAATCGGAACAAGCGCTCCCTCAGCCTGGATTTCACGCAAGCCGAAGGTGCCGCCATTCTGAAGCGCGTAGTGGCGAAGGCGGATGTGCTGATTGAGAATTTCCGTACAGGCACACTGGCACGCTACGGGTTGGGTTATGAGGATTTGCGCGCCATTAATCCGCGGCTGATCTATTGTTCGGTCACGGGCTTTGGTCAGGACGGGCCTTATGCGCATCGCTCGGGCTATGATTTTGTCGCGCAAGCAATGGCTGGGTTGATGGAAGTGACCGGTGAGGCTGATGGCAAACCAGGCGGCGGCCCGCAGCGCGTTGGCGTGCCGGTTGCGGATATGTTCACGGGCTTTGCCGCGACAGTTTCCATCCTTGCCGCGCTACGCCATCGCGATCAGACCGGCGAAGGGCAATATTGCGAAGTCTCGCTTTATGAGACCATGGTGTCATTGATGCAGGCGCCAATGGCATCCTGGCTCAATGCCGGCAAGCTCATGCAGCGTACCGGCAATGATGCGGTTGTGGCGGTGCCTTATGGCGTGTTCCAGGGCTCGGACGCGAAATTCGTCATTGGCGTTTTGAATGACCGCGAATTTACCCGGCTGGCGGCTGCGCTGGGCCATGCGGAATGGGCCGAGGATGAGCGCTTCCGCCGTGCGCGTGATCGCGCGGCCAATCGCGATTTGCTGCTTGGCATGATGAATGATGTGCTGCGCCGAAGGCCAAGGGCTGAATGGTTGGCGATTTTGGAGGATGCCAAGATCACCTCCGGCCCCATCAATACGGCCGCCGATGTCGAAGCCGATCCGCATACCAAGGCGCGTGGGCTGATCGTGGAAGTGCCGCATCATGCCGGTGGGCGCGTGCGCGTGCCGGCATCGCCGCTCCATCTTACCGCGACGCCGGTGACCTACCGCTATGGTATTCCGGCGCCTGGTGAGCATACGGATGCAGTGCTGCGTGAGTTTGCGGATATGACGGAAGAAGAAATCGCTGCGGCGCGCGCCGCCGGCGTCTTGTAAGGGGGCTGCGCCATGGCTAAGCTTCGTTTTGATCTGCGTGATGCGCCGGATGGCGCTGCGGCGCTACGTGCGGAAGTGCGTGCATTTTTGGCGGAACATGCGCCAAATTTCACGCCGGAAATCCGCGCCCGATCCTGGATGGGGTTTGACCGGAATTTCACCCGCGCGGTTGGCGCCAAGGGCTGGATTGGCATGTGTTGGCCGCGCGACTATGGCGGGGGCGAGAAAAGCTTTCTGGAACGCAATATTGTGCTGGAAGAAATGCTTGCTGCCGGTGCGCCGGTGGGCGCGCATTGGATCGGGGATCGGCAATCCGGCCCGCTGATCCTGCGGCTTGGTACGGAAGAACAGAAGCGCCATTTCCTGCCGCGAATCGCCAGTGGCGAATACGCGTTTTGCATCGGCTTGTCGGAACCTGATTCGGGCAGTGATCTCGCGTCACTCCGCACCAAGGCAGAAAAGGTGGATGGCGGCTGGAAGCTGAATGGCCGCAAAATCTGGACGACCTTCGGGCATCTTTGCGATTGGATGATTGCGCTGGTGCGCACCTCTCCCGCACCTGAAGGCGGCGCGCGGCATATCGGGCTTTCACAAGTGCTGGTCAATTTGCGCGCGCCTGGCGTGCATATTCGCCCGATCCGCGACCTGGTCGGTGAGAAGGGCTTCAATGAAATCACCTTTGATGATGTGATGCTGCCGGAAGATGCGCTGGTCGGCCAGGAAGGCGCCGGTTGGGCGCAGGCCACCAGCGAATTGGCGTTTGAACGCAGCGGACCGGATCGGTATTTGTCATCACATCCTTTGTTGGAAGCGGCGATGACGACGTTGAGGCAGGATGGCGCGGCGACGCCTGCACTGGGCCGGCAAGTCGCGCGGCTTTGGGCTCTACGCAATATGTCAGTCGCAGTGGCTGGCATGTTGGAAGATGGGCAGGACCCGGTGCGGCAAGCGGCGCTGGTCAAGGATCTAGGCAATGATTTCGAACAGGCCTTGCCGAATGTGGTGCGTGATCTGATCGCGACCGAAGACATGCCAGAGGATATGCGCCGCATGCACGCCTATCTGACGCAGATTGTGCCGACCTTCTCCTTGCGCGGTGGCACGCGGGAAATCATGCGCGGCATTATCGCGCGTGAATTGGGGCTGCGCTGATATGGCAAGCGAAATCGCAACAGAACTCGCAGAACAGGCTGATCGTGCGCTGACGGATGCGGCGGATGTCGCGGTGCTGCGCGCGGTTGAAGCTGGGGACTGGCCCGCTGCCACCTGGGATGCCATGGCGGCACTTGGCCTGAATGGCGCGCTTGTGCCGGAAGCAGCCGGCGGTGTCGGCCTTGGCTTTGCGGATGTCGCACCCTTGCTGGAAGTGCTGGGGCGGCATGCCGCGCCCATACCGCTGGCGGAAAGTATTTTCGGCAGCGCGTTGCTGGCAGCGGCGGGCATTACGGCGCCCGAAGGCGCGCTGAGTTTTGGTGCGCGCAACGGCGCCATTCCCTGGGGGCGCCATGCGGGCCATGTCGCGCTTTTGGATGGCGCGCGCATCGCGCTTTACCCGGCAGCAGCGCTTGAATGGGAAACAGGCGGCAATATCGGCCATGAGGCGCGGGATCATGCGCGCGCGATCGGTACGCCAATCGCAGAAGCGGTGTTGCCCAATGGCTGGGGTGCGGAAGCCGGTTTGTTGTGCACGGCGTTGATGCGTTCCGCACAGATTGCGGGCGCGATGCAGGCAGCGCTGGCGCTTGCCGTGGATCATGCCAATACGCGCAAGCAATTTGGCCGACCGATCGGGCGCTTTCAGGCCATTCAACAGCAGCTTGCGGTTTTTGCGGCGGAGACTTCGGCGGCTTCAGTGGCGGCGGCCGCTGCCGCGCGTGCCGTGGATCGGCGCGGTCTGGCGGCAACGGCGTTTGAGATTGGTTGCGCCAAGATTACGGTGGGTGAAGCCGCCACGCGCGGCGCCGCCATTGCGCATCAGGTTTTTGCCGCCATGGGCATTACGGAAGAACATCAGCTGCATCATTTCACGCGCCGGCTTTGGTCCTGGCGCGAAGAAGGTGGCAGCGAGGCCTTTTGGGCCAAGCGGATCGGGCAGGAAGCGCAAGCGCTGCCTGGTGCCCTTTGGCCCTTCATCACTGCGCGCGAGGAGGAAATCGCCCCATGAGCCCATTTCTGAATATCGAACGTGAAGGCGGCATCGTCATCCTCACGCTCAATCGGCCTGAAAAACGCAATGCGATCTCGACGCGCGCGGAATGTGAGGAAGTGGAAGCAGCCTGCCGCACACTTTCGCGGGATGATAGCGTCCGCTGCGTCATCGTGACCGGAGCCGGTTCGGCCTTTTGTGCCGGCGGTGATTTGAAGGGCATGCGGGACAAAACCGGCATTACCGGCGGCGGCACTGGGGCAGAGATTCGCGAATCCTATCGTCGCGGCATTCAGTTGATTCCGCTCGCGCTGTATGAATTGGATATTCCAACCATTGCGGCAGTGAATGGGCCGGCGATTGGTGCAGGGCTCGACCTTGCGCTGATGTGCGATATTCGCGTCGCCAGTGAGAAGGCGCTGTTTGCCGAGAGTTTCGTCAAGGTCGGCATCGTGCCAGGTGATGGTGGCGCCTATCTGCTGCCGAAAGTAGTTGGCATGTCGAAGGCTTTGGAATTGTCACTCACTGGTGAGACGATTGGCCCGGCCGAGGCTTTAGCCTGCGGCATGGTTTCAAAGGTGGTGGCGCCGGAAGCACTATTGGATGCGGCGCGTGCCATTGCCGCGAAAATCGCCGGCAATCCGCCACAAGCAGTACGGCTGACCAAGCGGCTGCTGCGCGAAAGCCAGCACACGCGGTTGTCGACGCTACTTGAAATGTCGGCGGCCTATCAGGCGCTGGCACATGGTACGCGGGATCATCGCGAAGCCGTGGATGCCATGCTGGAAAAACGCGCACCAAGTTTTGAGGGCAGATAAAATTGTGATGTAGATCAAGAACGCGTCTCAGACCTTGGCGCAATAACGCGCCAAAGGAAAAAGGACGCGATCATGACCTTACCCACTCAGAATTTTAGCGCTCAATCTATTTGGGATTACGTGGACGGCAAGAAGCGCGCTGCTGAGGCCGCGGAGCGTGCCGAGGCAGCAGCGCGCCGCGCGGAACAGGAAAAGTTGCGCGAAGCGTTTGAGGCGCGCGAAATCGCCCCCGACGCCTTGGACCGTATCGCCACCCTGGTGCGGCGCGCGGTGGATGCTGGTGAGAAGGAAGCGCTGGTGATGCGTTTTCCATCCGAATGGCTGCCTGATCAGGGGCGGTCCATGACCAGCCATGATCCTGCCTGGCGGGAAAGGCTGAGCGGCTTTCCAAAGCGCGCCTATGATTTCTATGAACGCGAATTGGCGCCACGCGGCTTTCAGATCAAGGTGCAAATCCTTGATTGGCCGGGCGGAATTCCTGGGGATGTCGGCTGGTTCATCACCTGGAAGCGCCCAGAGGAGGATTGAAGCGCGCCAAACTTGACATTGATCAAGTCAGCGTCTGACGATCCCATCTATTCATGCGCCATTCCTCGGGAGGAGGCTGATATGAAGCTCTGTGAAATTCTCGTCCATTTGGATCAATCGCCGCGCGCACAGGTGCGGCTTGATATCGCGGCGTCGCTCGCGCGGCAGCATGGCGCGCATTTGACCGCGCTGCAGGTCATTGATGTTGCGATCCCGGTCATGGCCATGGGCGATGGTGGCGGCGGTGGCGCGGTAATCGCGGAATTGATGGAACAGATGCGCCAATCGGCGCTTGCGGCCGGCGTGAAGCTCAAGGCGGCTTTTGAAGCGGCGCTGGCGCGTGAGGGTATCATGGGTGAGTGGCGCCAGATGGAGGGCACCACGCCGGAGATTGTCGCGCTGCATGGCCGTTATGCCGATCTGATCGTGTTGGGCCAGGATGATCCGGAAAGCGACAATGCCGGGCTTTTGGAAGCGGTGGTGTTCGATTCCGGTCGGCCCGTATTGGCGATTCCCTTCGCCGGCAATTTTAAATCCGTCGGCAAGCGCGTGCTGGTTGGCTGGAATGCCAGCCGCGAAGCATCGCGTGCGCTGCATGATGCCTTGCCGCTGATTGCAAAGGCAGAAACAGCGACGGTTTTCCTGGCCAATCCCAAGCGCGGTCTGGATGGGCATGGTGAAGAACCAGGTGCCGATATCGCGCGGCATTTGGCGCGCCATGGGCTGAAGGTGGAAGTGGCCAAGGCGGTTGCGGATGATGTGTCTGATTCTGGACTGCTGCTCAATCACGCGAGTGACATGGGCGCGGATTTGCTGGTGATGGGTGCCTATGGCCATTCGCGTTGGCGTGAACTGGTTCTTGGTGGCGTCACGCGTAGCCTGCTTCGTGAAATGACGGTGCCGGTGTTGCTTTCGCATTAAGGAGTAACAACCAAAGCGGAATCGCCCCGCAATCGGCAAGGCCTCCCCCGGATCAATCCGGGGGAGTTATTGAAGCGGCAGTTACGCCGCTTTCCGAAGCGCCACCCCAAGCCCTTCCAGCCCGGCGCGGATCGCCGCTTGGCGCGCTGCATCAGGCATGGGCATGGGCGCGCGGGAAAGCCCTGAAGGCACCCCCTGACAGGCCAGCGCATATTTCACATTGGCCGGCAGATTTTCTGCCGATAGCGCATTCCACAGCACCAGAAGCCGTTCATGCAGCGCCTTGGCGGTCGCGTGATCCCCGCGCTGCACCGCATCCCAAAGTGCCACATTGGCATGCGGCGAAGCGGCCGGCAGGGCTGAGATCGTGCCCCGCGCGCCGAGCGCATAGCTTGGATAGAGCAGCGCATCGATCGCCGTGAAGATCAGATCCTGCGGCCGCGCCTGCAAGACCAGATCCGCGAGCAGCTTGAGATCGCCCGAACTTTGCTTCACGCCAACCACGCCCGGCACTTCGCGCATGATGCGCAGCAGCAGGGCAGGAGAAAGGTAATTCCACGGAATGACATTATAGATCAGGATGGGCAGCCCCGTGCCTTCGGCAACAGCGCGGAAATGCGCGAGTGTTGCTTCCTCATCCGGCTTGAACAGGTAATGCACCGGCGTCACCTGCAGCCCTTGCGCACCAAGGTCGCGGGCCATGCGCCCGCGGATGATTGCCTCCTGCGTGGAATTCACGATCAGCCCGGCAAGCAAGGGCAGGCGGCCACGATTTGTCTTGGCCACGGTTTCGAACATGCGGGCAAAATCCTCACGTTCAAAAGTATGGCCTTCGCCCGTGCTGCCGCCGGGGATCAACCCATGCACGCCAGCGGCGATCTGGAATTCAACAATCTCTGCCAGGGCAGCGTGGATCACATTGCCTTGGGCGTCGAAGGGGGTGGAAATCGGCGGGATCACGCCGCGAAGATCACTGAGCATGAACGTCCTCTCCTTTTCTTGGTGCCGTAGCTTTGGCTGCGCCGGGCAGCATCTGGCAGATTTCGGCGGAAGACAAGGATTTTCAAACCAGCTGGTTTCGACTGGCTTGGCAATGCGGCGGCAACATCCCCTGCCAAGCGAGGTAAAGGCACCAAGCGATATCCATTCGTGGCGTATCCGATGGCGCTCAGTGCCGGCCAAGCAAGGTCAATCTCTCGAAGCCGCGTCCCGCGCTGCTGTCGCCAGCGCATCGGCACGTTCATTCATCGGATCCCCGGCATGGCCGCGCACCCAATGCCATTCAATCTCATGCGGCTTGGCCGCGGCCAGGATGGCCTGCCACAAATCCAAATTCTTCACAGGCTCCTTCGCCGCATTGCGCCAATTGGCGCGCACCCAGCCATGGATCCAGCGGCTGATGCCATTGCGCAGATATTCACTATCGGTATGCAGGGCGACACGGCAGGGTTTTTTCAGCGCCTCAAGCGCCCGCAAGGCCGCGGTCAATTCCATGCGGTTATTGGTGGTCTCGGCCTCGCCGCCCGAAAGCTCCCGTTCATGTTCGCCAAAGCGCAGAATGGCGGCCCAGCCGCCGGGGCCGGGGTTGGGTTTGCAGCCGCCATCGGTCCAAATCTGGACCAAGGGGCGCGGGTCTGCACTGCCAGTCACAGGCCAAAGGCCGCAAGTGTTTCGGCGCCGCTGAAGAAGCGTAGTTTCCGCAAGTATTCCACCGGGTCCTTGCGCGTTACCAGCGCGCCTTCAGGTGTGTGCGTCCAGTCATATAGCCGGGTCAGCAGAAAGCGCAGCGCCGCACCGCGGCACAGCACCGGCAGGGCAGCCAGTTCAGCCTCACTCATGGGACGCATGGCGCGATAGGCGCCAAGCATGGCGCGCGCGCGCGTCACGTTGAAGGAATAATCCGCCTCAAAGCACCAGGCATTCAGGCAAACGGCGATGTCATAGGCGAAAAGATCCGTGCAGGCGAAATAGAAATCAATCACGCCGGAGACGCGCGGCTGGCCATCGGCGCCCGGCAGGAAAAATGCGTTATCGGGAAAAAGATCGGCGTGGATTTGCCCAACCGGCAGGCTGCCCTCGTTGGGCCAGGCGGAAAGAATGCCGGTGAGCGCCCCATCAAGTTCCGCAATCAGGCCGGGCTGCACCTCATCGCCGCGCGCGCGGCAACCATCCAGCAAGGGCGCCCAGCCCTTGGGGCCAAGCGCATTGGGCCGGCGCATCGCAAACCCTGCCCCGGCCAAATGCATCTCCGCCAAGGCCCTGCCCAGAGGCGCGCAATGTTCCGCCCGCACGCGGCGCGGCCAAACACCCGGCAGAAAGGTGACAATCGCCGCCGGCCGCCCCGCCAATTCGCGCAAGGCCGCGCCATCGCGCCCATGCACCGGCGTCGGGCAGGCCATGCCGCGCTCGGCCAGATGTTCCATCAGGCCAAGGAAATAGGGCAGCTCCGCCGGGTCCACGCGCTTTTCATAAAGCGTCAGGATGAAATCGCCGCTCTCCGTCTTCAGCGCGTAATTGGAATTCTCGACACCCTCTGCAATGCCGCGAAAGGCGAGCAATTCACCCAGCGCATAATCGGCCAGGAAGACGCGGAGCGCCTCATCCGAAACTTCAGTATAGACAGCCATTATTCGGCGGCGAGCCCGCGCGGCAGGCGGAAGGTGATTTGTTCTACGGCCACCACCACTTCTTCGATTTCCAGCGCATAGGCTTCACGAAGCCGGGCAAGTACTTCTTCCACCAGCACTTCGGGCGCGCTGGCACCGGCGGTCACGCCTACGGTCTTGCAGCCCTGCACCAGCGCAAGATCAAGATCAGCACCGCGCTGCACCATCACTGCGCGGCGCGCGCCGCTGCGCTCCGCCACTTCGCGCAGGCGTTGGCTATTGGATGAATTGGGCGCGCCCACCACCACCACCAGATCGGACCGTGCGGCAATCGCCTTCACTGCCGCCTGGCGATTGGTGGTGGCGTAGCAGATATCTTCCTTGGCCGGGCCGCGAATGTCGGGAAAGCGCCGTTGCAGGATGCTGATGATCTCAGCCGTATCATCCACGGAAAGCGTGGTTTGGGTTGTGTAGGCGAGTGTGGCGCCCTCAGGCGCTGCCACGCTTTCCGCATCCGCCGCATCCTGCACCAGGGTCACGGCACCTTCGGGCAATTGGCCCATGGTGCCGATCACCTCCGGATGGCCGGCATGGCCAATAAGGAAAAGATGACGGCCATGTTCATGATGGCGTTCGGCTTCGCGATGCACCTTGCTCACCAGCGGGCAGGTGGCGTCCAGCGCAAACATCATGCGCTGCGCTGCCTCGGCCGGGACGGATTTCGGCACGCCATGGGCGGAAAACACCACGGGCTGGCCGTCATCGGGGATTTCACTTAGTTCCTCGACGAAAATCGCGCCCTGCTTTTCCAGACTTTCCACCACGAAGCGGTTATGGACAATCTCATGCCGCACATAGACTGGCGCGCCGTGGCGTTTCAGCGCTTCCTCGACAATCTTGATGGCGCGGTCCACGCCGGCGCAAAAGCCGCGCGGGCCGGCGAGCAGAAGCTGAAGGGTCGGCTTGGCAGAGGCCATGGGCGCAAGGGTCCATCCAAATGGGGCCGGCCACGGGTTGCGGCGCGGCGCGAAGAATGGTCAGAGTAGCCGCAGGGCCGTGCGGCTCAAAGGGGGTTTCGGCATGGGGCGGTTCGGGGTTCTGATTTTGGCAGGGCTGGTCGCAGCTTGCGGGTCTGGCTCCTCATCGCGGGAGCCGGTGCTGGCGCCCTGCCCCAGGGTGACGATCCTGGCCGATGGGTCGGATATCACCCGCTACCGGCCGGGCGCGCCGCCTGATCTGGCGGCGATGGTGGTGGATGGCCGCATGGCGGGGGTCAGCGTGACCTGCGCCAATGTCCGGGGCGGCGGGGTGGATGTGCGGGTCGCCGCCATCATGGATGTGGAACGTGGCCCGGCTTCGCGCGGGAATCGGGCGGAATTCCCCTGGTTCCTGGCGGTCACCAGTGGCGATGACAGCCAATTGGTCCAACGGAAGGATGCGCTGCTGGCGGTGAATTTTGAGGGCAATCAGACCCGCGCCCGGGTCACCACCGCGCCTGAGAGCATCATCTTCCCTGCCGGGCGCAACCCGGCGGAATATCGGGTGCGGATATCCTTTGCGCTAACGGCCGAGGAGCTGGACCGCAACCGCCGCCGCGGGCCGCGTTAACCCGTCTTTTTGCGTCTGATCGGGCCGAGGCATCTTGTCTCACGCGGCGCGGTTACATACATCCTGACCGTCAGCCGCGCCCGGTCTGGGCAAGGCTTAATGTAACCCCATCCGCGGTGGCGCTTGGCCACCGTACAGCACAGGGGGTCGCCGTGGTGCCATATCGGGCCGCCGCGATCCGCCGCAGAGGAGACTTCGGATGAGTAAGGTCATTGGCATAGACCTCGGCACCACCAATTCCTGCGTCGCCATTCTTGAAGGCAAGGATGTGCGCGTGATTGAAAACGCCGAAGGCGCGCGCACCACGCCTTCCATGATCGCGTTTGCGAAGAATGGCGAAAGGCTGGTCGGGCAATCGGCGAAGCGCCAGGCGGTTACCAACCCCACGGGCACGCTTTACGCGGTGAAGCGCCTGATTGGCCGGCGCTTTGATGACCCGATGGTGCAAAAGGATATCGGGCTTGCCCCCTTCAAGATCACCAAGGCCCCCAATGGCGATGCCTGGGTTGAGGTGGATGGCAAGACCTACGCGCCGCAGCAGATCAGCGCCATGGTGCTGACCAAGATGAAGGAAACTGCCGAAGCCCATCTGGGTGAGAAGGTTTCCCAGGCCGTCATTACCGTACCCGCCTATTTCAATGACGCCCAGCGCCAAGCCACCAAGGAAGCCGGCACGGTTGCCGGGCTTGAAGTGCTGCGCATCATCAATGAACCAACCGCCGCCGCGCTCGCCTATGGCATGGACCAGAAGAAGGGCGGCACCATCGCGGTTTATGACCTTGGTGGCGGCACTTTCGACGTTTCCGTGCTGGAAATCGGCGATGGCGTGTTCGAAGTGAAATCCACCAATGGTGACACCTTCCTGGGTGGTGAGGATTTCGACCAGCGCATCATTGACTATCTGGCCGATGAATTCCGCAAGGAACAGGGCATTGACCTGCGCGGCGATAAGCTTGCGCTGCAACGCCTGAAGGAAGCGGCAGAAAAGGCAAAGATCGAGCTTTCCTCTTCCAAGGAAACCGAAGTCAACCTGCCCTTCATCACGGCCGATGCCTCTGGCCCCAAGCATCTGGTGATGAAAGTCACCCGCTCTAAGCTTGAAGCCTTGGTGGATGATCTGATCAGCCGCACCTTGGAACCCTGCCGCCAGGCGCTGAAGGATGCCGGCCTTGCCGCCAATGAAGTGGATGAGGTGATCCTGGTCGGCGGCATGACACGCATGCCGAAGGTTGTGGAAGCGGTTCGCCAATTCTTCGGCAAGGAACCCGCGCGCAACGTGAACCCCGATGAAGTCGTCGCCATTGGCGCGGCCATTCAGGGCGGCGTGCTGAAGGGCGATGTCAAGGATGTACTGCTGCTGGATGTGACGCCGCTCAGCCTTGGTATTGAAACCTTGGGTGGCGTCTTCACGCGCCTGATTGATCGCAACACGACGATCCCGACGAAGAAGAGCCAGACCTTCTCCACGGCGGATGACAATCAAACCGCGGTCACCATCAAGGTCTATCAGGGCGAACGTGAAATGGCTGCCGATAACAAGCAGCTTGGCACCTTCGACCTGACGGGCATTCCCCCCGCGCCGCGTGGCGTGCC
>JADCES010000195.1 GCA_020250005.1 Roseomonas sp. | reverse complement strand
TCCAGCTGTTCAAGCGGCGTGCCATTGCCGCTGACCGCGTTGAAGCGCACGCCGCGCGTGCCGCGCGCATGCAGCCGCCTCAGCGCGGCGTCGTCGAAACCATCATCAATCACCACGACAACGCGGGCACGGTCCAGGCCGAATTGTTCCGCCGCGTCGAGTGAGACTTCATTCTGCGTGCCATAGACACTCGGCTGCACAATCACCATGCGTTCAATGCCAAGTGCTGTGGCCATCCGCTGGTAATCCGCGATGGTTGCCGCCTGCGGGTCATAATGCCGCCCGGCATCAAGCGGGAAGCGATCATAGGGCCCGAAGATATGGAAGTGGCAGTCGCAGGACAGCGCGGGCGCGCGCCAGGAAGGGCGCGGCGTGGTGGCAAGCGGCGGCAGGCAGGGTTTCATGGCTTTCCCTTCTTCATTCATCCCAACCGCCGAAGCGCGCGAAATCCCGCGCCGGGGCGCGTTCCGTCACCAGGCTGTTTTCCACCGCATCAGGATCGGCATAGCCAAGCGCCATGCCACAGACCAACATTTCCTCGGGCGGGATTTCCAGCATGGTTTGGATGGTGCGGTGATAGGGCATGAAGGCCGCCTGCGGGCAGGTATCCAAGCCCATACCGCGCGCCGCCACCATCACATTTTCCAGGAACATGCCGTAATCCAGCCAGGAACCCTGTTCCAGATCGCGATGGATGGTGAAGATCAATCCCACCGGCGCGCCGAAGAAAATCAGATTGCGCCCATGCTGCGCGCGCATCCTTTCATTCTCGCCCTTCGCAATGCCAAGCAGCGCGTAAAGATCCCAACCCACCTTGCGGCGGCGGCTATGAAAGGGTTCAAAAAACTTGCGCGGATAATATTGGTATTCGGATTCGGGTGTAATCCCCGCTACGTGTTCCGCCATCAGCGCATCGCATAACCGCTTGAGCGGCGCGCCGGTCAGCGCATGCACCTTCCAGGGCTGGATATTGCTGCCTGAAGGGGCGCGCGCCGCAACATCCAGCAAATGCTCAACATCTGCCTGCGGCACGGGCTTTGGCAAAAAAGCACGGATGGAACGGCGCGAGGTGATCGCCGCTTCCACTGCCTTTTGCGCGGCGGCGTCCGGCATCAGGCGCGCCTGGTGTCAATGAATTCCACCGGGCGGCCCTGCGGCGCTCCCTGCACTTCATCATCACGCATGGCGATATGGCCGCGCACAATTGTCATCACCGGCCAACCGCTGCAACGATGCCCGGCGAAAGGCGTCCAGCCACAGGGCGAGACGATCCAGCTATCTTCGATGGTGCGGGTTTTCTTCATATCCACCACCGTCACGTCACCATCCATGCCAACCGCAAGCCGCCCCTTGGTCTTCGCGCCATAAATCCGCGCCGGGCCAGCGCACATCAAATCCGCCAGACGCGGCAGGGAAAGCCGCCCGGCGCTGACATGGTCCAGCATCAGCGGCACAATGGTTTGAATGCCCGTGAGCCCCGCCGCGGTATCCGGCCAGGGGCGTTCCTTTGCTGCGCGCGAATGCGGCGCATGGTCCGACCCCACGCAATCCACCGTGCCATCGGCCACCGCCTTCCAGGCCGCTTCCAAATGCCGCGCATCGCGAATGGGCGGGTTCATCACCGCATAACCACCAAGCCGCCCATAGGCTTCATCGGTTTGCGTGAGGTGATTCAGCAAGACTTCGCAGCTTGCGACATCCCGGAAATCCGCGAGATAGGCCAATTCTTCCGCAGTTGAGACATGCAGGATATGCGCGCGCCGCCCGGTCTTGCGCGCCAAGGCCATCAGCCGACGTGTGCCGAGCATCGCCGTTTCCACATCGCGCCATTCCTGATGCTTGATATGCGGCATGCCGGGCGTGAACATGGGCTTGCGCGCTTGCAGCCGATATTCATCTTCCGAATGATAGCAAATGGCGCGGCGGCCGGAACGCATCACCGCTTCCAGGCTTTCATCATCCTCCACCAGCAAATCCCCGGTGGAAGAGCCCGCGAAGATCTTGATGGCGCAGACATTAGGCTCAAGCTCAAGCGCTGCCAGCTCTGCGATATTCGTCTTGGTGCCGCCAACATATATCCCAATGTCGCACCAGGCATGGCCAGTCACGAAGTCGCGCTTGGCATTCAGCCTTTCGGTATTGGTGATGGAAGGCGTGGTATTCGGCATGTCGAAAACCGCCGCCAGACCGCCGAGTACGGCAGCGCGCGTGCCGGTTTCCATGGTTTCCACCTTGGGGTCGCCGGGGTCGCGCAAATGCACATGCGGGTCAATCAGGCCGGGCAGCAAATGCAGCCCCTTGCAATCCACGGTTTGCGCGGCTTCCGCATGGGTCAGGTCGCCAATGGCGGCGATGCGCCCGGCGCGGATGCCGATATCGGCACGCTCCACCCCCCAAGGCATCACACAATGGCCGCCCTTCAGGGCCAGATCGAAACGCGCCATGGCAGTCTCCTCCCGGTATCGCGGTGCTACATTGCACCATGGCGCCTGCATGAAAAGATGGCGTGTTGTTGGGGCCGCCGATCAGATGCTTATTTGAGCGACTGATTCACGGCTCCGGCATTCGCCTCCGCCGATCAGATGCTTATTTGAGCGACTGATTCACGGCTCCGGCATTCGCCTCCGCCGATCAGGCGCTTGTTTGTGCGACTGATTCACGGCTCCGGCATTC
>JADCES010000194.1 GCA_020250005.1 Roseomonas sp. | reverse complement strand
TCAATGAACCTTGGCATTGACCCCCGCCATGCGGACCAGATGGTACGCGGCGTGGTGGGTCTGCCGCACGGCACCGGCAAGACCGTGCGCATCGGCGTCTTTGCCCGTGGCGCCAAGGCTGATGAAGCCAAGGCCGCCGGCGCTGACGTGGTGGGTGCGGATGACCTGGCCGCGATGGTGCAGGAAGGCAAGATCGAATTCGATCGCTGCATCGCAACGCCTGACATGATGGGCCTGGTCGGCCGGCTTGGTAAGGTGCTCGGCCCCCGTGGCCTGATGCCGAACCCGAAGCTCGGCACCGTGACGATGGATGTGAAGGGTGCCGTCACGGCCGCCAAGGCTGGTCAGGTGGAATTCCGCGCCGAAAAGGCCGGGATTGTGCATGCCGGCATCGGCAAGGCGTCCTTCGGCGAAGCGCAACTGGTTGAAAACGCCCGCGCTTTCGTGGAAGCGATCCAGCGCGCGCGCCCGACCGGCGCCAAGGGGACCTATGTGAAGAAGGTGGCGGTTTCCTCCACCATGGGCCCTGGCGTGAAGGTGGATGTGACCAGCCTTTCGGCTTCGGCCAATTGAGTTTTTGGCGCGGCCCTGGGCCGTGCATTGAATTCGCTTGGCCCCAGGGCCAGGCGGGCAGGGGATGGCCCATGGCCGTTCCTGAACCTGTCGGAGACCTCCTGTAGTCCTTCGGGACAGTGAAGGGCCTTTCGGCCCGCAGGGGATAGACGGTGTGCCCAAGCAGAGACCATCAGGGGGGCTAAGCCCCTGGAATGGTTTGGTTTGGCGTTCCGGACTGACAGGCGAACCGGGGTTGGTGCCATGCCGGCGCCCGCCCCCGAGTGAACCCGGCTGGAGCCCTTCCAAAAGGCCCCAGTCACCGACGGAGACGTAGAGTGGAAAGATCGGAGAAGCGCGAATTCGTCGAATCCCTCGCCACGATCTTCGCCGAGACCTCCTTTGTGCTGGTTGCCCGCAATAGCGGGATGACTGTCGCGGATGTGAGCGAACTTCGGCGTAAGATGCGCGCGGCTGGGGCTTCGTATAAGGTCGCGAAGAACCGCTTGGCCACCCGCGCCCTCGAAGGCACCCGCTTCCAAGGCATCTCACCATTGCTGAAGGGTCCGACCGCGCTTGCGTGGTCAGTGGACCCTGTGGCCGTGGCTAAGACCGCCGTGGAGTTCGCCAAGACAAACGATAAGTTTGTTGTCCTGGGCGGCGCTCTTGGAACCCAGACGCTGAACGCCGATGGCGTGAAGGCTCTGGCCGAGTTGCCGTCCCTGGAGACGCTGCGCGCGCAGCTTGTGGGTCTTATCCAGACCCCGGCGACGCGGATCGCGGGCGTGCTTCAGGCCCCTGGTGGGCAGGTGGCGCGGGTGTTGGCGGCATACGCCAAGAAGGACGCGGCCTGAGGCCCGGATGTTTTGTCCCCCATGGCATGCCGCCCTGGGGGAGTTGCAAGAACCAAACCAAGCTACTAGATCAAGGAGTACAAAGACATGGCTGATCTCGCGAAGCTGGTGGACGAGCTGTCCGCCCTGACCGTTCTGGAAGCTGCCGAGCTTTCCAAGATGCTGGAAGAAAAGTGGGGCGTTTCCGCCGCCGCGCCGGTGGCTGTTGCCGCTGCGCCGGCCGCTGCCGCTGCCGCGCCGGCTGCCGAAGCGCAGACCGAATTCACTGTCATCCTGGCCAATGGCGGCGACAAGAAGATCAATGTCATTAAGGAAATTCGCACCATTACGGGCCTTGGCCTGAAGGAAGCGAAGGACCTGGTGGAAGGCGCGCCGAAGACTGTGAAGGAAGGCGTGTCGAAGGACGAAGCCGACAAGATCAAGAAGGTGCTGGAAGAAAACGGCGCCACGGTCGAAGTGAAGTAAGACTTCAGGCCGGCCCTGGGCATCCGCTGCCGGGGCCGGGCGAAAAAGGTTGGGCGCGGGTGGAACTTCCCTGAAAAGGGGGTCAGTTCCGCCCGTGCCCGCGTTTCTCCGGTCCCCGACCGGGGCGACGTTCAGCGGGTAACCCGCGTCGGCAGGGTAGGCCGACAGGACATATAGAGAAGAGCAGGACAGGCATGAACGCGATCACCCAGTCTTTCACCGGGCGTAAGCGGATCCGCAAGAGCTTCGGGCGTTTGCCGGAAGTGGCGCCGATGCCGAACCTTATTGATGTGCAGCGCGCATCCTATGAAAGCTTCCTGCAAATGGAAGTGCTTCCGGATGCACGCACCGTCACCGGGTTGCAGGAAGTGTTTCGTTCCGTCTTCCCGATTGATGATTTCGCCGGGCGTGGCCGCCTGGAATTCGTGCAATACGAACTTGAAGAGCCGAAATATGATGTTGAGGAATGCATCCAGCGCGGGCTGACCTATGCCGCGCCGCTCAAGGTGCGGTTGCGCCTGATCGTGTGGGATGTGGATGAGGAAACCGGCAGCCGTTCGGTGCGCGACATCAAGGAACAGGATGTCTACATGGGCGATATGCCGCTCATGACCGATAACGGCACCTTCATCATCAATGGCACGGAACGGGTCATTGTCTCGCAAATGCATCGCAGCCCGGGCGTGTTTTTCGACCATGACCGCGGCAAGACGCATTCCAGCGGCAAGTATCTGTTCGCGGCACGCGTGATCCCGTATCGCGGTTCCTGGCTCGATTTCGAATTCGACGCCAAGGACATTTGCTATGTCCGCATTGACCGCAAGCGCAAGCTGCCGGTCACCACGCTGCTTTACGCGCTGGATAGCGCGGCCACTGAAATGCTGCGCGCTGATCGGAATGATCAGCTTGAACCGCATGAAGTGCGCGGCATGGATGCCGAGGAAATCCTGAATTCCTTCTATGGTCAGGTGGTGTTTGCGCGCGGCCCCAAGGGCTGGTCGCGCACCTTCGATCCCGATGCCTTCCGCGGCGTGAAGCTGGCGGAAGCCTTGGTGGATGCGCGCACCGGTGAAGTGGTGGCGGATAAGGAAACCAAGCTGACGCCGCGCATGGCGCGCAAGATCGCTGAAGCCGGCACGACGGAAGTGCTGGTGGGCCGCGCCGAATTGCTCGGCCGTTTCGTGGCGGAAGACCTGGTGAATATGGAAACCGGGGAGATCTGGGCCGAAGCCGGTGAGGAACTGACGGAAGCGAAGCTGACGCAGATCGAAGACCTTGGCCTTAATCGCTTGCCGACACTCGCGATTGATCAGGCCATCGGGCCTTGGATGCGCAATACGCTTGCGGTGGACAAGAATTCCAACCGCGACGAAGCGCTGATGGATATCTATCGCGTCATGCGTCCGGGTGAACCGCCCACACCTGAGACGGCCGAAGCGCTGTTCCGTGGCCTGTTCTTCGACATGGAACGCTACGACCTCTCCACGGTCGGGCGCGTGAAGATGAATATGCGGCTCGGCTTTTCGCTGGAAGAAGTGCCGGATTATGTACGCATCCTGCGCAAGCAGGATATTGTGGCGACGCTTCGCGTGCTGCTCGACCTGAAGGATGGGCGCGGGCAGATTGACGATATTGATAATCTCGGCAATCGCCGCGTGCGGTCGGTTGGCGAATTGATGGAAAATCAATATCGCGTCGGCCTGCTGCGCATGGAACGCGCGATCAAGGAACGCATGGGGTCGGTGGATATTGACACCGTCATGCCGCATGACCTCATCAATGCGAAGCCGGCAGCGGCTGCGGTGCGGGAATTCTTCGGTTCCTCGCAGTTGTCGCAATTCATGGATCAGACCAACCCGCTTTCGGAAGTGACACACAAGCGTCGTCTTTCGGCGCTTGGCCCGGGTGGTCTGACGCGTGAGCGTGCCGGCTTTGAAGTGCGCGATGTGCATCCCACGCATTACGGGCGCATCTGCCCGATTGAAACGCCGGAAGGGCCGAATATCGGCCTGATCAATTCACTCGCGACCTTCGCCAAGGTGAATAAATACGGCTTCATCGAAACGCCGTATCGCCTGGTGAAGGATGGGCAGATTGTGGGTGATTCCCGCTATCTCTCCGCGATGGAAGAAGAACGCCTGATCGTGGCGCAAGCCGATGCCAATGTGGATACGGATGGCCGCTTCAAGGATGAATTGGTTTCCGTCCGTCAGGGGGGCGATTTCCGTCTGGTGAAGCCGGAAGAAGTCACGGCGATTGACGTCTCCCCGAAGCAGCTTGTCTCGGTGGCGGCGGCGCTGATCCCCTTCCTGGAAAACGATGACGCGAACCGCGCTTTGATGGGTTCCAACATGCAGCGTCAGGCGGTGCCGCTGATCCGCGCCGATGCGCCGCTGGTTGGCACCGGCATGGAAGCCGCGGTGGCGCGTGACTCAGGTGCTACGATTGTGGCGCGGCGTGATGGTGTGGTGGATTCGATTGATGGCGCGCGCATCGTTGTGCGTGCGACCTCCGCCGATGGTACGACCAGCGGCGTTGATATCTATCGGCTGCGCAAATACATGCGGTCCAACCAATCCACCTGCATCAATCAGCGCCCGCTGGTGAAGGTGGGTGATGCGGTGAAGACCGGCGATATCATCGCCGATGGCCCTTCGACCGAGCTTGGCGAATTGGCGCTGGGGCGGAATGTTCTTTGTGCCTTCATGCCCTGGAATGGCTACAACTTCGAAGACTCGATTCTGCTCAGCGAACGCATCGCGCGTGATGACGTGTTCACCTCGATCCATATCGAGGAATTCGCGGTGATGGCGCGCGACACGAAGCTTGGTCAGGAAGAAATCACCCGCGACATTCCGAATGTGGGTGAAGAAGCGCTGCGCAACCTGGACGAAGCCGGCATTGTCTATATCGGTGCCGAGGTGAATCCGGGCGATATTCTGGTGGGCAAGGTGACGCCGAAGGGCGAAAGCCCGATGACGCCGGAAGAAAAGCTGCTGCGCGCGATCTTCGGCGAAAAGGCTTCCGATGTCCGTGATACATCGCTGAAGCTGCCGCCGGGTGTTGCCGGTACCGTTGTTGATGTGCGCGTCTTCTCCCGCCGCGGCATTGACAAGGATGAGCGCGCGATGGCGATTGAGCGTGCGGAGATTGAACGCCTTGCCAAGGACCGCGACGATGAAAAGTCGATCCAGGAGCGTTCCTTCTATTCGCGCCTGCGTGAGCGATTGCTGAACCGCAAGGCCACGGGCGGCTTCAAGCCGATCAAGGCCGGCACGTTGATCACTGATGAAGTGCTGGATGAATTCGCCAAGGCGACCTGGCGGCAAATCTCGGTCGCGGATGATGCCGCGATGGCCGAAATTGAAGCCATGAAGCGCGAATTCGATGCCGCGATCGAAAGGCTGCAAAAGCGTTTTGAGAGCAAGGTCGAAAAGGTCCAGCGCGGCGATGAATTGCCGCCGGGTGTCATGAAGATGGTCAAGGTCTTCATCGCGGTGAAGCGCAAGCTTCAGCCGGGCGACAAGATGGCCGGCCGCCATGGCAATAAGGGTGTCGTCAGCCGCGTTGTACCGGTTGAAGATATGCCCTTCCTGGAAGATGGTACCTCGGTTGACCTGGTGTTGAACCCGCTTGGCGTGCCTTCGCGCATGAATGTGGGGCAGATCCTGGAAACCCATTTGGGGTGGGCCTGCGCCAATCTTGGCCGTCAGGTCGGCGAATTGGTGGATGAATATCGCCATCGCAGCGCGCGCCGCAGCGAATTGGAAGCGAAGCTGAAGGATATCTATGGCGACGAAGTCTTCACCCGCGATATCGCGCCGATGGCCGATGATCAGTTGGTGGAGCTTTGCGAGAACCTGAAAAAGGGCATCCCGATTGCCACACCTGTGTTTGATGGCGCGCGCATGGCCGATATTGAAGGCATGCTGGACAAGGCCGGGCTTGATACATCGGGTCAGGTTTGGCTGCATGATGGCCGTTCGGGTGAGCGTTTCGAACGCAAGGTGACCGTTGGCTACATCTATATGCTGAAGCTGCATCACCTGGTGGATGACAAGATCCACGCGCGTTCCATCGGGCCTTACAGCCTGGTGACGCAGCAGCCCTTGGGCGGCAAGGCGCAATTCGGCGGCCAGCGCTTCGGCGAAATGGAAGTCTGGGCGCTGGAAGCCTATGGCGCTGCCTATACGCTGCAGGAAATGCTGACCGTGAAATCGGACGACGTTTCGGGCCGCACCAAGGTCTATGAAGCGATCGTGCGTGATCAGGACAGTTTTGAGGCTGGTATTCCGGAATCCTTCAACGTCTTGGTGAAGGAACTGAAATCGCTTGGTCTCAATGTTGACCTGGAAAACCGCCCGGTCTGATGGATCAGCTTAGTCTTATTCTCTCACCGCTCAGCCGCCACGAGGTTTTCGTGGCGGCGGCCCCGCTCAAGAGGTTGGCCGCATGAACGAGCTTATGAAAATCCTGGGTCAGACGGGTCAGGCCGTCACTTTTGACCAGATCAAGATCACCATGGCGAGCCCGGAGCAAATCCGCTCCTGGTCCTATGGCGAGATCAAGAAGCCGGAAACCATCAATTACCGCACCTTCAAGCCGGAGCGGGATGGGCTTTTCTGCGCGCGCATCTTTGGCCCGATCAAGGATTATGAGTGCCTTTGCGGCAAGTATAAGCGGATGAAGTTCCGCGGCATCATTTGCGAAAAATGCGGCGTGGAAGTGACGCTGGCCAAGGTGCGCCGCGAACGCATGGGCCATATCGAACTGGCCAGCCCCGTGGCGCATATCTGGTTCCTGAAATCCCTGCCGTCGCGCGTGGGGCTGATGGTGGATATGTCGCTGAAGGAGCTTGAGAAGGTTCTGTACTTCGAAAGCTATGTGGTGCTGGAACCGGGGCTGACCGACCTTAAGCTGCATCAGCTTTTGAACGAAGATCAGTATCAGGCGAAGCTGGATGAATTCGGTGAGGATTCCTTCAGTGTCGGCATCGGCGCGGAAGCCGTGAAGCAGATGCTGGGCGGGATTGAGCTTCAGAAGGAAGCGGTGACGCTGCGCGCCGAATTGAAGGACGCGACATCCGAAGCCAAGCGGAAGAAGCTCGTGAAGCGGCTGAAGCTGATGGAAGCCTTCGCGGAATCGGGCGCGCATCCGCAATGGATGATCCTGGATGTGGTGCCGGTGATTCCGCCGGAACTGCGCCCGCTGGTGCCGCTGGATGGTGGGCGTTTTGCGACATCCGATTTGAATGATCTTTATCGTCGCGTCATCAACCGCAATAACCGCCTGAAGCGGCTGATTGAATTGCGCGCACCGGACATCATCGTACGCAATGAAAAGCGCATGCTGCAGGAATCGGTAGATGCGCTGTTTGACAATGGCCGGCGTGGTCGCGCCATTACGGGGGCGAATAAGCGCCCGCTGAAGTCGCTTTCCGATATGTTGAAGGGCAAGCAGGGGCGCTTCCGCCAGAACCTGCTCGGCAAGCGCGTGGATTATTCCGGCCGTTCGGTGATTGTGGTCGGGCCGGAATTGAAGCTCCATCAATGCGGCCTGCCGAAGAAGATGGCGTTGGAGCTGTTCAAGCCCTTCATCTATTCGAAGCTGGAGAAGTATGGGCACGCCACCACCATCAAGGCCGCGAAGCGGATGGTGGAAAAGGAACGCCCCGAAGTTTGGGATATTCTGGAAGAGGTGATTCGCGAACACCCGGTGCTGCTGAACCGCGCGCCGACTCTGCACCGCTTGGGCATTCAGGCGTTTGAGCCGGTGTTGATTGAAGGCAAGGCGATCCAGCTTCACCCGCTGGTCTGCACAGCCTTCAACGCGGATTTCGATGGCGACCAGATGGCGGTGCATGTGCCGCTTAGCCTGGAAGCGCAGTTGGAAGCGCGCGTCTTGATGATGTCCACCAACAACATCCTGAGCCCGGCGAATGGCAAGCCCATTATCGTGCCGAGCCAGGATATCGTGTTGGGGCTTTATTACCTCAGCCTGGAAACCCCTGAATTCCGCGCGGTGCAGAAGCGCGTGGAAGAAGTGCGCGCCCTGATTGATAGTGCCGGCGCCAAGGGTGGCCAGAACCTGACAGCGGAAGAAACCGAGGCACTGAAATTCCGCCCGCAAATCTTCCGCGGCCTGCGGGAAATTGAACAGGCTTTGGCGAATGGGTTGATCGCGCCGCATTCGGCGGTGCATGCGCGCGTGGATATCGCGACCGAAAATGGTGGCCCGGCGACGGTGCTGACCACGCCGGGACGCATGATGATTGCGGATCTGCTGCCTTCACATCCGCAGCTTCCTTATGCGCTGGTGAACCGTCAGCTCACGAAGAAGAACATCTCGGATGTGATTGACGCGGTCTATCGCCATTGCGGCCAGAAGGAGAGTGTGATTTTCGCTGACCGTCTGATGGGGCTTGGCTTCCGTCACGCGGCGCGTGCGGGGATTTCCTTCGGCAAGAACGACATGGTGGTGCCTGACGACAAGAAGGGCATGATCGAACGCACCAAGGCCGAGGTGAAGGAATTCGAACAGCAATACCTTGATGGCCTGATCACCGCTGGTGAACGTTACAACAAGGTGGTTGATGCCTGGTCGCGCTGCACGGATGAAGTGGCCGGCGCGATGATGAAGGAAATTCAGCGCCAGGAAATCGGCAAGCCGACCAATAGCGTCTGGATGATGAGCCATTCCGGTGCGCGCGGTTCGCCCGCGCAGATGCGCCAGCTTGCCGGCATGCGCGGCCTGATGGCGAAGCCCTCGGGCGAAATCATCGAACAGCCGATCATCGCCAACTTCAAGGAAGGGCTCTCGGTGCTGGAGTATTTCAACTCCACCCATGGCGCCCGCAAAGGCTTGGCCGATACCGCGCTCAAGACCGCCAATTCTGGCTATCTGACGCGGCGTCTCGTGGATGTGGCGCAGGATTGCATCATTGTGGAGCCGGATTGCGGCACCGAACGTGGGCTTTCCGTCCGCGCGGCGATGGATGGCGCGGAAGTGGTTTCCTCGCTTTCTGAACGCATCCTTGGCCGTACCGCGCAGGAAGATGTGGTTGATCCAGAAACGGGTGAGATCATCGTCGCGCGTAACAATCTGATTGATGAGGTACAGGCGGAACGCATCGAAAAATCCGGCGTGGAGCAGGTGAAGATCCGCTCCGTGCTGACTTGCGATGCGCGCCAGGGTGTGTGCGGCCTCTGCTATGGCCGTGACTTGGCCCGCGGCACGCCGGTCAATATCGGTGAAGCGGTTGGCGTGATCGCCGCGCAATCCATCGGTGAGCCCGGCACGCAGTTGACCACGCGTACCTTCCATATCGGTGGCGCGGCGCAGCGTGGCGCGGAACAGATCGCGGTTGAAGCCGCATCTGAAGGCACCATCAAGATCCTCAATCGCGTGGTGGTGGCCAATAGCCAAAACCAACCGATTGTCATGAGCCGCAATTGCGAAATCGCGCTGTATGACGCGCAAGGTCGTGAACGGTCGCGTCAGCGCGTGCCTTATGGTGCGCGCCTGATTGCGGAAGATGGTGTGCAGGTCACACGCGGGCAGAAGCTCGCGGAATGGGATCCCTTTACCCTGCCGATCATCACCGAACGCAATGGCCGCGTTGAATGCGCCGACCTGATCGAGAATGTGACGCAGGTTGACCGTGTTGACGAAGTAACGGGCCTCTCGTTCCGCGAAGTCGTGGAATACAAGGCGCCCGGCAAGGCCGCTGATCTCCGCCCGCGCCTGATCCTGCGGGATGAAGCCGGCAATGTGGTGAAGCGTGAAAACGGCACGGAAGCGATCTACTTCCTGACGCCGGGCACGATTCTCTCGGTGGAAAACAACGCGATTGTCGCCGCCGGTGACGTGCTGGCGCGCCTGCCGCGTGAAAGCTCCAAGACACGCGATATTACGGGCGGTCTGCCGCGAGTCGCTGAATTGTTCGAAGCGCGCCGGCCGAAGGATCATGCGATCATCAGCGAAATTGATGGCCGCGTGGAATTCGGCAAGGACTATAAGGCGAAGCGCCGCATCCTGGTGGTGCCGGAACAGGTGGGTGATGAACCGCCCGTACCGCGCGAATACCTAGTGCCCAAGGGCAAGCACGTCTCGGTTCAGGAAGGCGACTATGTGAAGCGCGGCGACCCGCTAGTGGATGGCCCCCGCGTGCCGCATGACATTCTGCGGGTGCTGGGCGTCGAAAAACTGGCCGATTACCTAGTGGACCAGATTCAGGAGGTCTATCGGCTTCAGGGCGTGAAGATCAACGACAAGCATATTGAAGTGATCGTGCGCCAGATGCTGCAGAAGGTTGAGGTCACCGATCCGGGCGACACCACCTATCTGATCGGCGAACAGGTGGACCGCATCGAATTCGAAATTGAGAATGAGAAGCGGATCGCCTCCAAGGAACGCCCAGCGGTGGCTGAGCCGGTGCTCCAGGGCATCACCAAGGCGTCCTTGCAGACCGGGTCCTTCATCTCCGCGGCGTCCTTCCAGGAAACGACCAGGGTGCTGACGGAAGCCGCCACGGCGGGCAAGGTGGATTACCTGGCCGGCCTTAAGGAAAACGTCATTGTCGGGCGCCTGATCCCGGCGGGCACGGGTTCTGTGATGAACCGCCTGCGGGCCTTGGCCGCGCAGCGGGATCGCGGCCGCCTGGCAGCCGCTTCACCGGCTTTGCCGGAACCGAAGGCGGCCGAATAGGGCGGGTTTGGCCGGCGCCGTTGAAGGGGGTGAAATTCGCTGTGGAAACAGGTCGAATTATCCCCTTCCAACAGGTGAACGGCGCTTGACTTGAACTGGGGCGGGACGTAAAAGGCCGCCTCTTAAGCGAGTCCCCGATCGGGGCTCGATGTTTTTGGACCAAAAGCTGCGCCGCCGGCGCCGCCCCTTTCGGGGCTGAGGCCGGCAGCCGATTGGTAGCCCGGGGGGCGCGTTTGAACGCGTCATACCGGGCAATACCTTTTGGCGGGGCTGAAGGTCATTTGGATGGTTACGAAGGGGCGTCATGCCGACGATCAACCAACTCATCGCCCAAGGGCGTGAGACGAAGCCAGCCCGGAACAAGGTTCCGGCCCTGAAAGGCAGCCCGCAGAAGCGCGGCGTCTGCACGCGCGTCTACACGACCACGCCGAAGAAGCCGAACTCCGCGCTGCGCAAGGTTGCGAAGGTGCGCCTGACGAATGGCTTTGAAGTCGTGAGCTATATTCCTGGCGAAGGCCACAATCTGCAGGAACACTCGGTTGTTCTTATCCGCGGCGGTCGCGTGAAGGACCTTCCGGGCGTTCGCTACCACATCCTGCGCGGTGTGCTGGATACCCAGGGCATCGCCAAGCGTCGCAAGCGTCGTTCGCTGTACGGCGCGAAGCGTCCGAAGTGAGGGGCTGAACCATGTCGCGTCGTCACCGCGCTGAAAAGCGCGAGGTTCTGCCGGATCCGAAATTCGGCGATATCGTTCTCAGCCGCTTCATGAATGTGCTCATGTATGACGGTAAAAAGAGTGTGGCCGAATCCATCGTCTATGCAGCGATGGATACGCTGAAGAAAAAGGGTGGGCCCAATAGCGACCCGCTGCGTTTGTTCCATGAGGCGATGGATAATGTGAAGCCCGCCGTGGAAGTGCGCAGCCGTCGTGTTGGTGGCGCCACCTATCAGGTGCCCGTTGAAGTCCGTGCGGAACGCCGCCAGGCTTTGGCGATCCGTTGGCTGATCGAAAGCGCGCGCAAGCGTGGCGAGAACACCATGGAAGAACGTCTGTCGGCTGAGCTGATGGATGCGGCGAATAATCGCGGTTCTGCCGTGAAGAAGCGCGAAGATACGCACCGGATGGCTGAAGCCAATAAGGCCTTCAGCCACTACCGCTGGTAAGCAACCCCCGATCTGGAATCACGAACATGGCCAAAGCGAAATTTGAGCGGAACAAGCCGCATTGCAACATCGGGACGATCGGGCATGTGGACCATGGCAAGACGTCGCTGACGGCGGCGATTACCAAGGTTCTGGCGAAGGCGGGTGGGGCGACCTTCACGGCCTA
>JADCES010000193.1 GCA_020250005.1 Roseomonas sp. | reverse complement strand
GGCGGCCCGTGAAGCCGCTTCCCTAGTCAAGGATGGTGTTGATCCCATCGAAGCCCGCAAGGCCGCCAGAGAGGCGGAAATCAAGGCCCGGCATGCCGCCAAGGCCGCAACCTTCGAAGCCGCCGCGCGCGCCCATGTGGCGGAGCGTGCTTCAGGCTGGCGGAATGAGAAACACGGCGCGCAATGGCTCACCACGCTAGAAGCGCATGCCTTCCCGGTCATCGGCGCGCGGCCCATCGCGCATATCGGAACCGATGATGTTCTTCGCGTGCTCCGCCCGATCTGGGATCGGATACCGGAAACCGCTTCCCGGGTGAGGCAGCGGATTGAAGCCATACTTGAGAGCGCCCGCGTCAAAGGCTTGCGGGCGGAGCATGTCGCCAATCCCGCACGGTGGAAGGGACACTTGAGCGAGGTATTACCGGCGCCCGGCAAGGTGAAAAGCAAGCGCCATATGCCTGCCCTGCCCTGGGAAGAAATGGCCGGTTTTTGGAAGGCGCTTGAAAAGCATCAAGGCATGGGCGGCCTGGCGCTGCAATTCTCAATCCTGACAGCATCCCGAACCGGGGCGGTGCGGCTGATGCGCTGGCGGGAAATTGATCTTGAGGCCGCAATCTGGACAGCGCCGCGCGAGAATATGAAGGCGGGCAAGGCGCATCGAACCCCTCTCCCGCCCGCCGCGCTGGCGATCTTGCAGCGGGTGAAGCCGCTTGCGCTTTCCCGGGATGATCTGGTTTTTCCATCAAAGAACCGGCGCGGTGAAAGCGCCCCGCTTTCTGACATGGCCCTGAGCGAGCTCATGCGCGGCATGTCTTTCGATGATCTTGCGCCGCATGAGCCGCCGCGCTGGCGCGATAGGGAAGGCCGCCCGGTGGTGCCGCATGGCTTCCGGAGCACTTTCAAGGGATGGGCGCTTGCGGCGGGCTTTGCCGATGATCTGAGCGAGATTGCGCTGGCGCATGCGGAGAAAGACAAAACGCGGGCGGCCTATGCGCGTGAGGATCGGCTAGAGCAACGCCGGGAAATGATGGCCGCATGGGCTTCGCATTGCATCCGTGAGCCTTCGGCGCCGGTGAGCCTTGCCGAAGAACGCTTGAAGCGCGCAAGATGATCTGAGGCGGGGCAGGGTCGGCCAGCCCGTGCGGTGCTCCGATCCGCACAGCCCCGCCGCAAACATCGGAGCGCGCATCGGAGCGGCGGAAATGAGTGATGAGGAAGAAATCACACTTGCACAGCATTACGAGCACATAATCCGATATTGCCTAGACACTTACATCGAGACGCAAAACCCCATCTGGGCTTGGCAAGCGGTTTTTCATTGGCTTGCCCCGCAATGGCACCCTAAGCCCGTGTCCTTACCTTTGCCGCGTGAATTAATCTGGTTTCTTTTGCAGACTACGGCGGGGATAAACAATCTTGCCTATGGCATGAAGCCGCTTGAGTATCGAGACGGTGAGCCGGTGAAACCAAGCGGTGGTTTTGAAATCAAGGCAAGCGAGGCATGCGATTTCTTGCCGGAGGCGCTTCAATTACGGGGCAAAAAATGGAACGCATTTCTTGAATATGATAAGGATCGCCTCGCCGGTTATCTCATGAATCTCAAGCTTGAGGCGCTAGCTGAAGGCGCCAGCGTGAGCGAGGCGATAGAGCGCATGAAGGATGAGGCCAATACATCGGATGAGCGCACCTTGCGCCGCAAGCTTAAAGGCGGGCGCGGCCCGCGCCAGAAATCGCCCTATCCTGCCCCGAAACGGCTTCATAAAATCAGCGATGAAAAGGAAGAAATCCCGGCGAAATCTGATCCGGCGATAGCCAAGACAGGCACAAAACCAAAGACAAGAGGGGCAAAAAAGCCCTGAAATTGCCCCGTCTCTACTGAAATCTAATCCTTTACATGAGAGCGCACTTCAACCTTTCGGAGTGCGAATCGATGCAGACTACAAAACGCCAGCGGCGGGCGCATGCGCCGCTTCCGGATCATCTTCGGGATGATGCGTTGCTGACAGCGAAAGAGGCCGCCGCATATCGGCGCCAAGGGGTGAGCACTTTCTGGCGAGACGTCAAAGCCGGAACCGTGCCGAAGCCCGTGCGGATTACGCCACGCGCGCCGCGCTGGCGGCTTCGCGATCTGAGCCCCGTAACCGCATAAAAAAACCGCGCCCTAAGTGAGGCGCGGCGCGAAGAAATCTCTAACCAGCAAAACGAGATTTCGCATTTTGCGGCGGGCTTTGCAAGGGGCGGCTTGGAGATAAGCCCCATGGATATTCAGGAAATCAAGCGGGCGCTGGCGCTTCGGATGGAAGCACTCGCCCATGAATTGATAGATGCGCCGCTTACCTATCAGCGGCATCACGAATTGCGCTTTGGTCGCCGGCAATCTCTTTCAGTCCGGATCGGCGGAGCGAAAGCCGGAACCTTCGCGGATTTCTCCGGCAACGCCAAAGGGGACGCTATCGCGTTCATTATGCACATGCGCCAATGCACCACGGGCGAGGCTTTGGCATGGGCTCAGGCATGGCTTGGCAATGCGCCGCGCCCATCGCTCACGCGCTGGCATGGCGCCCCTACAGCAGCGCCAGAAAGCCCGCCTGAGCCGCCCCGCACTCTCGATCTGGCGCGGCGGCTTTGGCAGGAAGCAATGCCGCCACAAGGCACGCCAGCCGAAGCCTATCTGCACTCGCGCGGCCTGGCACTCGAACCCGGCTTGCCGATCCGCTTTCATCCGCGCGCGTGGCGGAACAAGGATTGCGGCCCGCCATGCCCGGCCATGATTTCGCTGATGACATGCCCGGAAACCGGCGAGGCATCCGGCGCCCATGTCACCTATCTCCGCGCCGATGGAACCGGAAAGGCTGAAGGCGGGCGCGCGAAAATCATGCTGGGGCAGGCTGGCATCATCCGCTTGAGCCCTGATGATGAAATCAGCCTTGGCCTGGGGCTGGCGGAAGGCGGCGAAACCGGCTTGGCGATCATGCAGCATTTCGGCTGGCGGCCCGTATGGAGTGCGGCGAGTGCTGGCGGGATCGGGCGCTTCCCGGTGCTTCGCGGAATTGAAGCCCTGACAATCTTCGCGGATCAGGATTCAGCCGGCATCGAAGCCGCCCGGCAATGCGCGCGCCGATGGCAGGAAGCCGGGCGAGAGGGGCGGATATTGGCCCCACCGAAGGGCGATTTCGATGATCTGGCGCGGGAGATTGCAGCATGAGCGCGAGACATGATCCTGAAGCCGCCATGCGTAAGGCTGGCGTGCGGGAAATCCCGGCGCGTAATTCTGGCGTGGTGCTACTCCGCGCCGATCAAGTGAAAAGTGAGCCCGTTGCATGGCTTTGGCAGGGATGGCTGGCACGCGCCAAGGTGCATATCTTTGGCGGTGATCCCGGCGCCGGGAAAACCACGATTGCGCTTGATCTGGCGGCGATCATCACGCGCGGCGGGCGCTGGCCTGATGGCACTCAAGCGGAGCCTGGGGACGTTCTTTTCTGGTCCGGTGAGGATGACATAGGCGACACGCTCAAGCCCCGCCTGGCGCGTGCCGGTGCCGATCTAAGCCGCATGCAATTCGTGGCGGGCTTTTCCCAAGATGGGCGCAAACAAGCCTTCGATCCGGCGCACCACATGGGCGAATTGAGCGAAGCCATTGCCGGCATGCAGCGCCCGGCAATGCTGGTCATTGATCCGCTTGTTTCCGCGATTGTCGGGGACTCGCACAACAACGCCGAAACCCGGAGAGGGCTTCAGCCTTTGGCCGATCTGGCGATTGAGCGCCGCGTTGCGGTGCTAGGAATCCATCACTTGAGCAAAGGCACGCAAGGCAAAAAGCCGCTTGAGCGAGTGACAGGCTCCCTGGCCTTCGGCGCTTTGGCCCGCATTGTGTTTTTCGCGGCGCGCGGTGAAGCCAAGGATGGCGGCGAAGGTGAGCGGCTTTTCGTGCGGGTGAAATCGAACATTGGCCCGGATGGTGATGGCTTCCTATACGCTCTCGAACAAGCGCCGCTTGCCGATGATCCGGAGATTTCAGCATCCGGCATTGCCTGGGGTGCGGTGGTGGAAGGCAGCGCCG
>JADCES010000192.1 GCA_020250005.1 Roseomonas sp. | reverse complement strand
CGCTGAATTGAAGCCTGATCAAAAGGATCAGGACAGCCTGCCGCCTTATGAAGTGCTGGACGCCATTCTGGAAGGGCTGGTGGAGGGCGAAAAATCTGTGGATGCGCTGGTGGCGGATGGGTTTGATCGCGCCTTGGTGCTGCGGGTTTGGCGCTTGCTGGACCGCGCCGAATATAAGCGCCGCCAGGCCCCCCCCGGCGTGAAGATCACGCCGCGCGCCTTTGGGCGGGATCGGCGCTACCCCATCACCAATGGCTTCACGGCGCTGATTTCATGAGCGCCGGTCTCGATCCTCAGCTTTTCGGTGGCGGCGATCTGATTGTCCGCATCATGGATCTGTCGGGCGGCAATGGCAGCGACCCGGTGGAAGAAATCCGCGGCTTTCTTTCCATTGAACACGCCAATGCCTTTGCGCGGCGCTATGTGCGGGATTCCGTGGAACGCTGCCGCGCGCCTGGGCTGGATGCGAAGGCCGTGCTGGATGCCTGGTTTGCCTTTGGCGAGGATGCGGAAGTGGTCGGCGCCGCAGAGAACGCCTGGGTCAGTGGCAGTGAATTGAAGGGGTTTGCCGAAACCCCCGTAAAAGATAGTGAAGAACGCAATTGGCGCATGCTCGACCCGCGCCGCGATGAGGATTCTGAGGACGCGGCATGAAACTCCGTTTTGCCCCTTCGCCCACCGGGCTTTTGCATGTTGGAAATGCGCGCGTCGCACTCGCCAATTGGCTGCTGGCGCGCCGCCATGGCGGGGAATTCCTGCTGCGGTTGGATGATACCGATACCGAACGTTCCCGCGCGGAATATGCCGAAGCCATTGAAGAAGACCTGACCTGGCTTGGCCTGCCCTGGGATGGGCTGGTGCGGCAATCTGATCGCTTGGATCGCTATGCGGAGGCTGCCGAAAAGCTGAAAGCCTCCGGGCGGCTTTATCCCTGCTTCGAGACGGAAGAAGAACTCGCCTACAAGCGCGAACGCCGCCGGCGCGAAGGCAAGCCGCCACTTTATGATCGCGAAGCGCTGAAAATGACGCGCGAGCAATATGAAAAGGCGCTGTCGAACGGCAAGCAGCCTTATTGGCGCTTCCTGCTCTCCTCGCGGTCGGTTTCCTGGCGCGATCAGGTTTTGGGTGATCGCAGCGTGAAGCTTTCAGCGATTTCAGACCCTGTGCTGATCCGCGCGGATGGGTCGCCGCTTTATACCTTCACCTCGGTTGTTGATGATCTTGAAATGGGCATCACGCATATCGTGCGCGGTGAGGATCATGTCACGAATACCGGCATTCAGATTGATATTTTTGAAGCGCTTGGCGGCAAGCAGAATGCGCTCGCCTTCGGGCATTTGCCGCTGCTGACGGATGCGGAAGGTGGCGCGCTATCAAAACGCTTGGGGTCCATTTCGCTTCGGCATTTGCGGAAGGACGGGATCGAACCGGCAGCGCTGGTGGGGTATCTTGCGGCGCTTGGCACCTCCAATGATCCGGTGGCGGGGATGCCGGCTGATCTGGCGCCCGGCTATGATCTTGGGAAGGTGTCGCAATCCACCGCGCGTTTTGATCCGCGACATATGTTGGCGCTCAATCGCAAGCTTTTGCATGGCATCAGCTTTGATGCGGTGAAGGAACGGCTGCCTGAGGGTGCTGATGAGGCGTTTTGGCTCGCCGTGCGCGGCAATCTTGATCTGCTGCGCGAAGCAAAGCCCTGGTTTGATGTGGTGCGCGGCAGCATCGTGCCGCCGGTGCTGGAAAATGAGGCCGATTTCCTGCGCGCAGCACTCGCCGCCATGCCGGCAGAGCCCTGGGATGGCACCACCTGGGGCGCCTGGACTGCAGCGCTGAAGGACAGTACCGGCCGCAAGGGCAAGGCGCTGTTCCTGCCGCTGCGGCTTGCGCTGACCGGCGAAGATCACGGCCCGGATATCGGCACGCTTTTGCCCCTGATTGGGCGGGATCGCGCGGCGCTACGCTTGAAGATTGCGGGAGGGGGTTGAGTCATGGCTGAGCTTTTCCTGCATGATTTCGCGGCGCGCACCAAAAGGCGCTTTGAACCGCTCGATCCACAGCATGTGAAGCTCTATGTCTGCGGGCCGACCGTGTATGACCTCGCGCATCTCGGCAATGCGCGCCCGGTGGTGGTGTTTGATGTGCTGGCGCGGTTGCTGCGCCGACTTTATCCGCGCGTGACCTATGCGCGCAACATCACGGATGTGGATGACAAGATCAATGCGCGTGCGCGCGAAAGCGGTGAGCCCATTGGCGCCATCACCGCGCGCACGACGGCGGATTTTCACGCCGATATGGCCGCGGTCGGCGCGCTGCCGCCCGATGTGGAACCGCGCGCCACCGGCCATATCGCGGAAATGATCGCGCTGATCGAAAGGCTGATCGCCAACGGCCATGCCTATGTGGCGGATGGGCATGTGCTGTTCTCGGTCCCGTCCTTCGCCAGTTACGGCAAATTCTCTGGCCGATCACCGGATGAATTGCTCGCCGGCGCGCGGGTGGATGTGGCGCCCTATAAGCGCGATGCTGGCGATTTCGTGCTGTGGAAGCCAAGCGATGCGGAAACACCTGGCTGGGACAGCCCCTGGGGTCGCGGCCGGCCTGGCTGGCATATTGAATGCTCTGCCATGTCCTGGAAGCATTTGGGCGAGAGTTTTGACATTCATGGCGGTGGGCAGGATCTGATTTTCCCGCATCATGAAAACGAAATCGCGCAATCTGTCTGCGCCTTCCCCGGCGCTGCCTTCGCCCGCTACTGGATGCATAACGGCATGCTGCTGGTGGATGGGGAGAAAATGTCGAAATCCCTCGGCAATTTCCTTACCGTGCGCGATATCCTGAAAAAGGGCGCCTGGGCGGGGGAGGCGTTTCGCCTGCTGCTGCTCCGCACCCATTACCGCCAATCGCTGGATTACACGGCGGCGGGTTTGGATGAAGCCAAGGCAGAGCTGGATGATCACTACGCCATGCTGGCGCGGGCCGGTGCCGCGCATGCGGATGATGACGCCGCGCGCATGGCGGAATGGGCCTTGGAACCGCTGCATGATGATTTGAATACGCCGCTTGCATTGGCGCGCCTACGTGATTTGCGCACTCTCGCGAATGCGTTGACGGTCGGCGGTTCGCCCAATGTTGTGCTGGAACGCATGGGCCTGCGGGAGGCGCCGGAGATCGGCTCGGTCATCGCGGCCTTCCGGGAAGCGGCTGGCGTGCTAGGGCTTGTGCAAACCGATCCCGCGCAATGGCTGCAAGGCGGGGGCGATGATGCCGCCGCGATTGAAGCCGCCATCGCTGCCCGGCTTGCCGCGCGCAAGGCGAAGAATTGGGCGGAAGCCGACCGCATTCGCGATGACTTGAAGGGGCAGGGCATCATTCTGGAAGATGGCGCCGGCGGCACCACCTGGAAACGCGCTTGACCTTCCCATGATGGCAAGCGGCAAGATTATCCGGTTGAGATATTGACCGGGAGGTTTACCATGAAGCGCTTCGCCCTTTGCCTCACTCTCGCTGCCCTTGCCCTGCCTGCCTTCGCGCAGCAGGGCCATCAGGGGCACGGCGCGCGTCCCAGCGCCAATGAACCTGCCTCCACACGCGAATTTCGCGCTGCCAATGACCGGATGCATCGCGATATGAATATCCGCTTCACCGGCGATGCGGATCGTGATTTCGCTGCCGGCATGATCCCGCATCACCAGGGCGCGATAGATATGGCGCGCGTGGTGCTGCGCCACGGCAAGGACCCCGAAATGAAGCGCCTGGCGGAGAGCATCATCGCCGCGCAGGAGGCGGAAATCTCCCAACTCAGAGCGTTTCTCGCGCGATGACAGACAGGCGCAAGAAACATTCTGAGTTTTTTGTTTGGTCGCATTTTCCGAGTCGCCAAGTGATGCTCACTTGGCTTGAAAATGCTCCAAGGGCTTTTCTCGCGCGATGACGGGCGGGCGCGGGGAAGGGGGGGCGCCACTCACGCCGCCCCCAGGTGAAAGCCCGATCATCGTGCTGGTGCGCCCGCAAATGGCGCGCAATATCGGCAGCACCGCCCGCGCCATGGCCAATGGTGGCCTGTTTCATCTGCGTATCGTGGCGCCGCGCGATGGCTGGCCGCAGCCCGATGCACTCCCGGCCGCTTCCGGCGCTGATGCCATCATTCATGCGGCGCAGGTGTTTGACACACTCGATACCGCGGTCGCCGATTGCCACCGTGTGTTCGCGACCTGCCCACGCCCGCGCCATGTCGTGATCCCCGTGCGGGATGCGCGTGCGGCGGCCGAGGATTTGCGCGCCATCAATACCAAAGGCCAGCGCGTGGCGGTGCTATTCGGCCCGGAGCGTGCCGGGCTGGAAGCCGAGGATCTGGCCCGCGCCGATACGCTGGTGCGCTACCCGCTCAACCCGGAACATAACTCGCTCAACCTCGCGCAAGCCGTGATGATCCTCGCCTATGAATGGTGGATGACGGCCGAGGCTACGCCGCTGCGCTATCTGATGACCAATGAAACCCATGTCGCGACCAAGGGCGAATTGGATATCTTCCTGGGCCGGCTGATCGCGGAATTGGATGCCTCAGGCTTCCTCGACAATCAGGAAAAGCGCCCTGGCATGGTGCGCAATCTGCGCCATTGGTTCCAGCGGGGCGAGGTGACGGAACAGGAACTCCGCACCCTGCATGGGGTAGTGACAGAATTATCGCGTGGCCGGATGAAGCGTGGCCGACCGCCGCGTGATGATGTGAAAGCGCCTTGGGAAGAATAGGTTTGGTCGCATTTTCCGAGCCGCCAAGCGATGCCGCTTGGCTTGAAAATGCTCCATAAAAAACCCCGGCACGCTTGCGCGGGCCGGGGCTGTCAGGAAAACCGCGCCTCTCAGCGCTGCAGGGCCTGCACAATTTCCTGCGTGACCTTCTTCGCATCGCCGAACAGCATCATGGTATTCGGGCGGAAGAACAACTCATTATCCACGCCGGCATAACCGCTCGCCATGCCGCGCTTGATGAAGAATACGGTTTTCGCGCGTTCCACATCCAGAATGGGCATGCCGTAAATCGCCGATGATTTATCGGTTTTCGCCGCAGGATTGGTCACGTCATTCGCCCCGATCACAAAAGCCACATCGGCATCGGCGAATTCGGGGTTGATCTCCTCAAGCTCAAACACCTCATCATAAGGCACATTGGCTTCGGCCAGCAGCACGTTCATATGGCCGGGCATACGGCCCGCGACCGGATGGATGGCGTATTTGATTTCAGCGCCTTCCTTCTTGAGCAGATCGGCCATTTCACGCAGCACCTGCTGCGCCTGCGCCACCGCCATGCCATAGCCAGGTACCACGATGATCTTCTGCGCATTCTTCATCATATAGGCCGCGTCTTCCGGGCTGCCGGCCTTCACGGGCGGGCGATCCGCCGCCGCACCACCGGCGGCCGCCGCGCCACCCTCAGACCCAAAGCCACCCAACAGCACATTGATGATGCTGCGGTTCATGCCCTTACACATGATGTAGGACAGGATGGCACCGGAAGCGCCCACCAGCGCGCCGGTCACAATCAGCAGCAGATTGCCGATGGTGAAGCCAATGCCCGCCGCCGCCCAGCCAGAATAGCTGTTCAGCATGGACACAACCACGGGCATATCGGCACCACCGATCGGGATGATCAGCAGGAAGCCCAGCACAAAGGACAGGATCGCGATCAGCCAGAACAGCACATCACTGCCCGTGATCACGAACAGCACCACCAGCAGCGCGAGCAGAATACCAAGCCCCAGGTTCAGCATATGCTGACCCTTGAACATGATCGGCGCGCCGGACATGCGGCCATCCAGCTTCGCAAAGGCAATCACGGAACCCGAGAAGGTAATGGCACCAATCGCAAGCCCGAGTGACATTTCAACCAGCGACGCGCCTTTGATATTGCCGCGCGTGCCGATGCCGAAGCTCTCTGGCGCATAAAACGCCGCCGCCGCCACGAATACCGCCGCCAGGCCGACCAGAGAATGGAAGGCCGCAACAAGCTGCGGCAGCGATGTCATTTGG
>JADCES010000191.1 GCA_020250005.1 Roseomonas sp. | reverse complement strand
TGTAACCGTTGTCTGCGCCCCACTATTTTTTTGGCTTAACCGCTTAGGTTCTTGCCTGCGGCTGCTCATGCCGCAAGTTCAGCGCGCTTGGCATCGCGCCAGGCCCAGGGCAGCAGCGATGCAAGACTGCGGCTATTCACCTTCCCGCTCACCATCTGTTCCAGCACATCGGTCAGCCAGGCCTGAGGATCAACACCATTCAGGATCGCCGTGCGGATCAGCGTGGTGGCGATGGCCCAATTCTCACCGCCCCCCTCACTGCCCGCGAATAGCGCTGCCTTGCGGGTCACAGCTACCGGCCTGATTTCGCGTTCGACCGTGTTGGTATCCATCTCCAACCGGCCATCACTTAGGAATTCACTGAGGCCCTGCCAGTGACGCAGCCCGTAACGGATGGCCTCAGCCAGCTTGCTGCCGCGGCTCAGCCGGTTCAGCTGCGCGTGCAGCCAAGCCTCAAACTCAGCGACCAATGGGGCGCTTTGGGCTTGGCGTATGGCAAGACGCCGGTCGGCTGTACTGCCACGAAGGCCTGCCTCAATGGCGTAGAGTGCGGCAATGCGCAGCAGCGCCTCAGCGGCGATCGGTGATTGCGTCGCGGCGTGGATGTCGAAAAACCGCCTGCGCAAATGCGCCCAGCAAAAGGCCAGCACGACTTCGCCATCATCACGGTCTCGCTGCAACGCCTTGAACCCATCATAGCCATCCACCTGCAGCACGCCGCGAAAAGCCGCCAGATGCGCGCCAGGGTGTTCGGCGCGGCGATTGCTGGAATAGATATAGGCGACAGCAGGCAGAGTGCCTCCCTGCCAGGGGCGATCATCAACCGCATAAGCCCATAATCGGCCAATGCGTGTTCGTCGTCGCCCACGCTCCAACGTAGGCAGCGGCGTATCATCGGCAAATACCCGTCCCTGGCGCGTAACATGGGCCAGGATAAGCGTGTACATTGGCCGTAGCCACCAGCAAGCCTTGGCCACCCAATCGCAAAGGGTCGAGCGGTCAAGCATAATCCCCTGCCGACTTAGCATCGCGGCTTGGCGATACAGCGGAAGTCCGTCGCCGTATTTCGCCATCAGCACATGCGCGAGCAATGCCTCAGTCGGCAGGCCGCCGGGAATGGCGTAATCAGGCGCGCGGCGCTGATGCACGCCATCCGTGCAACCGCGGCACGCGTAACGCGGGCGAATGGTCACGCGCACGCGGAGTTGCGCTGGCACCACATCCAGCCGTTCCGTGCGATCCTCACCAATCCGATGCATCTGCCGCTTGCAGCAGGGGCAGCCCTTATCCGCAAGGTCCAGCACATGCTCCACACGCGCAAGATGCGCAGGCAAGGCGCCGCGATTGCGCTGCCGTGATTGTGCGGCGGGCGCTGTTGGCGCACCGCCAACGGCCGGGTCATTCGCTGGCGGCTGCGGAGGGTCCTGGCCGAGCGTCAGCGCCAATTGCGCGGCATCAATCCGTTCGGCGCTTTGTCCAAAACGCGCACGCTTAAATGAATGGATGATCTGTTCCAGCGCCGCAATCCGAGCCTCCGCCGCCAGCAGGGCCGCGCGCAATGTCGCGACATCCTCAGGCTGATCCGCAGTGTCGGCGGGGTGATCGGGCATGAGGGAATCGTCGCTGATCAGGCCGCGTCGCGTCAATAGATTTGTTGATATTCACTCAGATATTTCTCACATCAAACCGCGCTTGGCCGCCAGGTGCGTTGCGGTGTTCGCCAATCAATACCTTCCAGCAGCATCGACGCCTGCGCCGCTGAGAGCATCACCGTGCCAGTGTTCGTCAGCGGCCAGGGAAAATGGCCGCGTTCAAGGCGCTTGGCAAAAAGGCAGAGACCCTGGCCGTCATGCCAGACGCATTTGATCAGCCGACCGCGCTTGCCGCGAAACAGATAAACCGCGCCGCAAAACGGATCCTGACCAAACGCCTGCTGCACCAGCGCCGCCAGGCCATCCATGCCGCGACGCATATCCGTATGGCCACAGGCAAGGAAAATCTGCGTCCCAGCCGCAGGGCCAATCATCGGCCAGCAAGCGCCGCAAGAACGCGCCCCAAGGCTGCGCTATCCACCGCCGCATCCACCCGGATCAATGCACCGCCGGGTAGCGTGATTTCCATCATCCCAGTCGCGGGCATCGGCGATGGCGCGGATGGCCTTGAGCTCGGCGCCGAAAGCCGTACCTCGGCGAAATCCGCCTTGGCCAATGCTTGCTGGCCACCGCATGCCGCAGACCGCAGCAGCATTGCCTTGCGCCACGTATAAAACTGCCCCGTGCTGACGCCAAAGCGGCGGGCAACATGCGATGCGATGGCACCCGGCGCCATCGCCTCAGCCAAAATACGCGCGCGATCCTCCTCAGACCAACGCCGCCGAGGCTCACCACGCGTCACAACCTCCACCAATGATCGCCGAGCACTCGAAGGAGCGCTCTTTCGAGTGCTCTCAGTCACAGCATCATCCATCACATGCGCCTCCGGCTCACATCACCGGCGCAGATCGCAACATTAACAGGCCCACGCGCAAGGTGGGGTCCAGACAGCGGTTACCGGAGATCTCCTCCCTGGCGGCGATATCCTTGGGGGTGTGCCATCTCGCCTTCTCCACCTGGCATCGCCACTTCCAGCCCAGCGCGATGGCGCGCAGCAGATGCCGGTCCGGGCCAAGGCTGACATGATGCCCGGCATCCTCAGGCGGCAGAGTCTTCGCCCGACCATTGCGCGGTTGCCAATGCAAAGGCTTCCTACTTCGCAGGCAGTACCGCGTCCCGCAGGATCAGGCGGGGCCCCACTTGCGCAGATCACCCGCGATATCAGTCATGCCAATGGTGATGCGCGCGAACAGCGATTCGGACGAACGACGCCATGCTGGGCAAGGCAGCCGACGAGAAAGCTTGGTCTGTTCATGATGCAGTGTTGCAGCACTCTTACCGCCATTGCAGCCGAAAAACGAAACGCAGTTGATGTCAGCGCCGCCCCGCCGCCGCCATGATTTCCGCGCGGCGCTGAATGGCCCAGCCATAATTATCGGGCCACATCTTCGCACCC
>JADCES010000190.1 GCA_020250005.1 Roseomonas sp. | reverse complement strand
GTACGCCGAATAAGGGCAGCGGGCTGCGCGCGGCGGATGGTGAGGTTAAGGCCTACACGCATATCGGCCAGCCGGTGCAGGACATGCGCATTCCCGACGCCGTGCTGCGCATCACGCGCCATAAGGGACGCGGGATTGAGACAGAACATCCAGCCGTGTTTCCGGTGGCGCTGCCGGACTTCCTGATGCGTGCCTATACCGATGCGGGCGAGGTGGTGTTTGAGCCCTTTGCCGGCAGCGGCACGACGCTGATTGCCGGGGAGCGCACGGGCCGCGTTATGCGCGGCATTGAATTGGCGCCGGCCTATGTGGATTTGGCGATTGCGCGCTGGCGGATGCTCTATCCGGATCAGCCGGTGACGCTTGCCGGCGATGGGCGCGATTACGATGCGATCGCTGCTGCGCGGGCGGAGGTGGCAGATGCAGCCTGAGCTTGCCGTCATCACCCTCCCGGTCGCGGCGCTGGTCCCCTATGCCGAGAATGCGCGCACGCATTCCCCGGCGCAGGTGGCGCAGATTGCCTCCTCAATTGCTGAGTTTGGCTTTGTGAACCCGGTCCTGGTGGATGGCGCGGGCGTGTTGGTCGCGGGCCATGGCCGCGTCATGGCGGCCAAGCAGCTTGGCATGGCATCTGTCCCCGCCATTCGACTGGCGCATCTGACTGAACCCCAGGCGCGTGCGCTGCGGCTCGCGGATAATCAGATCGCGCTCAATTCCGGCTGGGACGAGGCACTGCTGGCGGCGGAGATCGCGCGCATTCGTGACGATGCTTCGGTGGATTTGGACGTGCTTGGCTTTTCCGGCATGGAATTGGATCGGCTGCTGGCCGCCGCCGATGCCGGTATGGATGGCGAAGACGCTGACGAAGCCCCGCCACTGCCAGCCAATCCCGTCACCCGCGAGGGAGATCTCTGGCGCTGTGGAGAGCATCGGCTGCTTTGCGGTGATGCGACCAAGCTCGCCGATGTGCAGCGCGCCCTTGGCGATGGGCATCTCGCGGACATGGCCTTTCTAGATCCACCCTATAATGTTGCTTACGAGGGCGGCACGGCGGCCAAGATGACCATCGCGAATGACGCGTTGGGCAAGGGGTTTCTGGATTTCCTGCGCCCGGCGCTGACGAACCTTCTCGCGGTTACCAAGGGCGCCAGCTATGTTTGCATGTCGTCTTCCGAATGGCCAACGCTGCATCGCGCCTGGCAGGAAGGCGGCGGCAAATGGTCCAGCACGATCATCTGGGCCAAGAACACCTTTGCGCTCGGGCGCGCAGATTACCATCAGCAATTCGAAGCGATGCTCTATGGCTGGAAGGCTGGCGCGCAGCATTACTGGTGCGGCGCGCGTGACCAGGGGAATGTCTGGCATTTCGACAAGCCGGCCAGGAACGATCTGCACCCGACGATGAAGCCGGTGGCGCTGGTCGAGCGCGCCATCCGCAACAGCAGCAAGCCGCGCGATACGGTGCTGGATTGTTTTGGTGGTTCGGGCACGACGATGATTGCGGCCGAGCGTACAGGGCGGCGTGCTGTGCTGCTGGAGATTGATCCCGCCTATTGCGATGTAATCATCCAGCGTTGGCAGGATGAAACGAGGCACGCGGCGATCCTTGATTGTGAGGATCGCACCTTTGCCGATGTCACTGCAACACGCACAACCAATCGATCATGATTGAAACTCCCCAATCATAGCAACGAAGTTACGCTCAATCTCGCTTGGCTCGCCCCTCGTTACAGCGCGAATGGTCCCTCAGGCGCAGGGAATTACCCCGGCGCCACAGCAAGGAGACCAAGATGAACGACACCCTTTCAACCGACCAGCTTTTCCTCGAAATCGCCAAGCGGCACATGCCCTCGGTTGAAACGCTGGAAACCAGAAACCGCGACGCGCTCGACTTTCACGATGTCGCGGTCTGGTCCATCCGAAACTCGCTGGCGGAAGCCTACGCCGCCGGCCAAGCCGCCGCGAAGCGCAGCAGAAAGCGCAGCCGATAAGGCAAAGCGAGGGCCGAATGGTGCTGCCATTTGGCCCTCACATCATGATCAAAACGCCTGAATCATAGCAATGAAACAACGCTCTATTTCGCTTGGCTCAGCCCCCATCACAGCGCGAATGGTCTGTCACGCGCAGGGGATTTCCCCCGCCGATGACGGAGACAAACAGATGAACAAGATCCTTCCCACCGAAAACCAAGACTGGGGTTTCTGGGGCACCATGCGCGAACACGCGCAGCAAGCCTGGCCGATCGCCTTCACCGCGATCCACGACGCGACTAGCACGGATCCCGCTTCGGTGCGCGCCTTCCTCGACAGCCGCTACGGGCGCCACTTCGCGGATGGGGTGAATAGCCAGATGCATCACGGCGCGAGCCTCGCGGACGCGATTGCGAAAACCACCGCGGAATGGATGGGCTGGCGCATCACGCAGCGCACGAGCCGCGAGACGGGCATCCCCGCCGGCCTGCCCTACCTGACGGGCTTCGTGATCAACGAAGGGATCGCCGCCGAAGCGCAAGACTGAAGCGCAGCTCGCCGCAAGGCGGCGCCGCACTGCCCCGCAGGGTCCGCCCGCGGGGCTCCCGGCAGTAGGGGCCGATAGTCGGCGCCCACAACCGGAGACCGAGACAATGAAGCTTTCTGACACGCAGCGGATTGTATTGAGCCATGGCGCGCAGCACCCGCAATTGCTGGCGATTGCGCCGAAGCATTTGCCAGTCGCTGCCTGCCGCGCGGTGGTGAACAGCC
>JADCES010000019.1 GCA_020250005.1 Roseomonas sp. | reverse complement strand
ATTGGCTGTTTCAACGCCCGTGCCATCCGCCTTCACGCGGACCTTGACGTTGTAATCCACCACCCGCTTGACGGGGACCAGAAGCTTCATGATGCAACCATAGCCTTCAGGAAATGGGGGGACGATTGGCGCCGGAATGCCAGGTGCCAGGGTTCTTCTGCCCCATCACCCAGCCATTCGGGTAATATAGCCCCGCGCCGGACCGGGCAAGGCACGGAGGAGTATTTTCAAGCCAAGTGGCTTCACTTGGCGGCGGCGAAAATACGACCGAATTAGCTTTTCAAGAGCAAAAGCAGAATGACAAAAAGCCCGACCGCGATGAATTGGAAGATAATGCGCCAGCGCATCAGCCAATTGGAGGTGCGCGGATTGGCCTTGCCACCCGCCATGCCGAGAATACCGGCAAAGAGCACGCCAACCGTGGCCAGCATGGCAAGCGCAACCAGAATGGTGAGGATTGTCGTCATGCGCCGAGGTTACACGCTTTCAGCGGCGGGAGACAGCCCCGCCCCGCACAGACCAAGCGAGCACCGCCCCAATCAACGCCGTTATCACGCACAGCGCGAATCCGGCCGCATAGCCGCCCGTCAGGTCCACCAGCAGGGAAAAGAAGGGGGGTGCAACCAGCATGGAAAGACCAAAGACAAACCCCGCCGCTGCCGTGGTGCCGCCCACCTGCCCCGCCGGCGCCAGCCGCGCCATCTCGGCCAAAAACACACCATTCCAGCCAATCGCGGTCGCGCCCATCAACATGCCGGCCAGGATGATGACAAAGCCCGGCCAATCCGGCCCGGCCAGCAACAACGCCAAACCGGCCACCGCCGCGCCAATGCCAAGCCCGGTGAAGACCGGCGCGGCGCCGGTGCGGTCCGCCACCACACCCCAAAGCACCCGCCCCGCCACCCCGGCGGCCTGGGCAAAAGCCAGGCGCAGCCCGGCCTCGGTCAGCGATGCCCCCAGGCTTGCCACCTGAAACACCACGAAAAAGCTCGAAAAACAGAATTGGGAAACGCCATAAAGCGCGGACATGATGGTCATGCGCCGCAGCACCGGGAATTGGCGGAGCAAGCCAAGGCTCGCAGCCGCTGCCCCCCAAATCTGCGCCAAATCCCGGATTGCGGCCTTGGGATTACGCTCGGCGTCGAGCGCGCTGCGCAGCGGTTGCAGGCAAAGCGCTGAAATCGCAAGGAAAACCACCACCGCCAGCACGCCCTGGCGCCAACCGGCCGCCACCGCAATGGGCGGCACGGCGGCGGCGATCAGCATGGCACCCGCCGGCACGCCGCATTGCTTCAGGCTGAAGATCAGGCCCCGCCGTCGTGCCGGGGTACGTGCCGCGAGCAAATGGCTACCCGCCGGGGTCATCGGCCCATGGCCCAGCCCGGCAATGACGGCCGAGGCAAAAAGCGCCGCCGGATGGCCGAGCATGGCAAGCGCGATGCCAAAGGCCGAAATCAGCATCCCCACCTGCAAGACCCTGATGCCGCCAAAGCGATGAATGAAGGCCCCCGCAAGCGGCCCCGATACCATGGCCCCCAGATAGACCAGCGCGGTATGCACCCCAGCGAGCGACGCCGCGATGCCAAGCTCTGCCGCAATGGCGGGGGCGAGCACCGGTACGGTCAGGAAAACGCCCATCCCCGCCAAATGCGTCCCCAAAAGGGCGATCATGACGGTCCAGACGGAAGGCGCAGTGAGCATGCGCGCGGTGTAACGGCGCTGCCCCTTCCCGGCAATCGGCGCGCTGGAAAGACTTGACCCGCGCCCGGCAATAGGCTCGGAAGCCCCGCATGAGCATCATCCAAGGAATGCGGCGCTTCATGCTGTTGCTGGGCTTCGTGCTGCTGGCGGGCCAGGCATGGGCGCAGGCAGAACCAGGCAATCCGGTGGCAGAACCGCCCCCCTCGGCGGCCGCCACCGCCAGCAGCGCGGCATCGCCGGAATTGGAAGCATTGCTCAAGATTTTGCAGGATGATGCGCGCCGCGCCGAATTGATCCGCGCGCTGCGCGCCGCCGCCGGCGAAGCGGAAGGCGCGGCCCCCGGCGCGCCCGCCAGCACGGAACCAGCTTTGCTCGCGCCCAATACGCTTGGTGCCCAATTGCTGCAGGGGGCATCGCAGCGCCTGGCCGGGGCATCGGATCAGTTGGTGGCCACCGTGCGCGCCATTGCCGATCTGCCGGCGGTGCTTGGCTGGCTCACCAGCATTGTGCGGGACCCGGTGACGCAAAAGCGCGTGTTGGATGCTTCGTGGAAGGTCATTCTGGTCCTTGGGCTCGGCTTGCTGGCCGAATGGGCGGCAGCGCGTTTTCTTGGCCGGTTTCGTGACCGGCTGGATGCCCTTGCCCCGGTCGAGCTCACCGGCTGGGCAAGGTTGCAGCGCGTGCCATTGGTGCTGGCAAGGCTTGGGCTTGATCTGGTGCCGATTGCCGCCTTTGCGCTGGTATCCTACGGCCTGATTACGGCGGTTTACCCGCTGCCCACCACGCAGCTTGTGATGTTGACCGCGAATAACGCCTATATGGCGTCCCGCGCGGTGATGGCGGCGGCACGGATGCTGTTTTCGCCGGCTTCGACACATTTGCGCCTGCTGCCGGTGACGGATGAAACCGCCGCCTATGCAACCATTTGGCTGCGGCGCATCGTAATTGTTTTGATCACAAGCTATGCGGTGGCCGAAGCCGGGTTGCAATTCGGGCTGCCCTGGTCGGCCTATGATTCGATTTTGCGCATCGCGCTGCTTCTGGTCACGCTATTCCTGGTGATTATCATTCTGCAGAACCGGCAGGCGGTTTCGGATGTATTGCGCGCGCCGGAATTGGCGGAAACGGATGAACCGGACCGCGCCCGGCGCTTTTTCCGCATGCTGCGCGACCGCGCCGCCGATATCTGGCATTTGGTCGCCATCGCCTGGCTGATCGCTGCCTGGGGTGTCTGGGCGCTGGAAATCCATCATGGCTTCTGGCGCCTGATGCGCGTTTCAATCAGTACCTTGCTTATTCTCACGCTTTCGAAACTGGCCGATTTGGCGTTACGCCGGGTCATCACCCGCGCCTTTCGCATCACGCCCGAATTATCCGCGCGTTACCCAGGGCTGGAGGCACGGGCCAATCGCTACCTGCCCGTATTGAAGGGCAGCGCGAGCCTGGCGATTGGCGGCATCGCCCTGCTGTTCCTGCTGGAAAGCTGGGGGTTGGAGGCCTTTGCCTGGTTCGGCCATGGCAAGCTTGGCAATCGGTTGGTGTCGTCCCTGGTTTCCATCGCGCTCACCATCACACTCGCCTTGGTGATCTGGGAAGGCATCAATGCCGCGATCCAACGGCATCTGGAACGGCTCTCGCGCGATGCCAAGGCGGCGCAAAGTGCGCGGGTGCGCACATTGTTGCCCATGCTGCGCACCGCGCTGCTGGCAGTGATCCTGATTTTCGTCGTGCTGTCGGTGCTGACGGAAATCGGCGTGAATGTCGCGCCACTCATTGCCGGTGCCGGGGTGGTCGGCATTGCGGTTGGTTTTGGCTCCCAGCGGTTGGTGCAGGATGTCATCACCGGAATTTTCCTGCTGTTTGAAGATGCGGTCGCGGTGGGCGATGTTGTGCAATTGGGCGGGCTGAATGGCGTGGTGGAACATCTTTCCATCCGGTCCATCAAGCTCCGCGCCGTGGATGGCAGCCTGCACATCATCCCCTTCAGCGCCGTCACCAGCGTGACAAACCAGACACGCGACTTCGCCTTTGCGGTGATTGATGTGAATGTGGATTACCGCGAGGATACCGATAAGGTCTCCGACACGCTGCGCCAGATCGCGAGCGAAATGCGTGAAGACCCGCGTTGGCGGCCAGTGATCCGTGATGATCTGGATGTGATGGGCGTGGACAGGTTGGGCGATTCCGGCGTGATCATGCGCGTGCGGCTGAAGACCGAACCATCCCAACGCTGGGCTGTGGCGCGTGAGATGAACCGGCGCATCAAGCGGCGCTTCGATGAGCTTGGAATTGAGATTCCCTACCCGCATCAGAAGCTGGTGCTGGAAGAAAAACACCCGGCACAAACCGCAAGTGCGGCGCCAGAGCCACCGCCGGCGACGAGTTAACCCCCCTCCACCGCCACTTCCAGCCTGAGCGGTGGCACATCACGCCCGATCCATTGTTCTGAGCGGATCAGGACACGATCAGCGGCGCGAAACCAGAAGCGATTGGTGAAAGCCGCCGCGCCCTCGCAAATCTCAACGCGTTCGATCACGCCGCCAATGGCGGGTTCCTCAGGCTCCATCCGGCATTGCACCACCTGGCCGAAGCGCATCTGCTCCGGCCGGCCATCCGCGCCCGCCAGATCAAGACTATGCGAAAGCCGCAGCGGCGCGGGACCAAGCGGCGCAGCACGGCGGAGCGGATCCTCACCAATCGGGGCGCTGGCCAGCAGCATGGTCGGCAGCCCGGCAGTCGCCACCACCCGCGCGCCCTCAGTCACAAAAACAAATCCTTGATCCATGCGCCAGAAGCGGCGCGGCCCTTCTGCGCGCACCGGGTGGGCGGGCCCGGCATCCTGGCCAAGCTCTGCCCAAAGCGCGCGGCCCGGCGGCGGCGCGGCCAGGGGGGCCAATTGCTCGGGCGGGACCATTTGGCCCGCTGGCGGGGCGCTGCCGATCAGCCCCGCGCCCCCCAAGACGCCGCAACCGCCCAGCATCAGGGCCCATGACAATGCCGCAGCTTTCATGAAACCAGTTTCGCATATTCGCGGAGCGGTTGCGAGAACCCTTGCCATTGACCTGCGTCAAGAATCGCCCGCGCCAATTCGGCTAGCAAAGCTTCACAAGCAGGAGGTTTAGCCCATGTCCAATCTCACCGCCCGTGATCTGATGACGACCGATATCGTCACGGTCCCCCCCGAAACCCCCGTGATCGCCATGGCGCGATTGCTGGCCGAACGCGGCATTTCCGCCGTGCCGGTGCTTGGCGCTGACGGCGCCTTGCTTGGCATGGTCACGGAAGCGGATCTGATCCGCCGCCTGGCCGGGGAAGAAGACAAGCCCGCTTCCTGGTTCAGCGGCCTGTTTGGCGACCCGGCGCGCGGTGCCGAGCATTACGCCCGCACCCATGGCGCCAAGGCGCGCGATATCATGACCGAAAAACTGGTCACGGTGGAACCTGACGCGACCGCCGCCCATGTGGCGCAACTCATGGAAAAGCATGGCATTCGCCGCGTTTTGGTGGTCTCGGAAGGGCGGCTGCGCGGCCTGATCAGCCGGGCCGATCTGGTCCATGCCCTGCTACTGCCGCCCGAAAAATCCGATGGCATCCCGGATGAGCGTATTCGCGCCGCGGTGATCGCCGCCATGCGCAAGGAACCCTGGGCCGATACCTATTACATCATGGTGGATGTGAAGGATGGCGCCGTGACCTTCCACGGCTTTTCCCGCTCGGATGCCATCAAGCGCGGGCTTAGGGTGCTGGCCGAGGGGGTGCCGGGGGTGAAATCGGTCACGGATGAGACGCAGCCGCTGCCGATGTATCTTTACGCCGCGAGCTAGGCGGGCAACGCTTTCTTGCAGGAATCTTGACCAAACCACCCTCGCCAGCCTGATGCCTCCTCGCCGCGGAAACGCGGCAATAAGGCATCAGGCAGTGAGTTGATCGCATTTTCCGAGCCGCCAAGTGGTTCCACTTGGCTTGAAAATGCTTTGGGTCATTCCCCGCGCGCAGGGCTCGGCAAATGACCCAACCCATCTAGAATCGCATTTTCCGAGCCGCCAAGTGGTTCCACTTGGCTTGAAAATGCTTTGGGTCATTTCCCGCGCGCAGGGCTCGGCAAATGACCCAACCCATCTAGAATCGCATTTTCCGAGCCGCCAAGTGGTTCCACTTGGCTTGAAAATGCTTTGGGTCATTT
>JADCES010000189.1 GCA_020250005.1 Roseomonas sp. | reverse complement strand
GGAATTGGTAGACACGCCGGATTTAGGTTCCGGTGGCGCAAGCCTTGGGGGTTCGAGTCCCTTCGCCCGCACCAAAGCGCCGCCGGCACTATTTGTTTCTCTAGCTTGGGATGGACGATCCTCCGATGCAGGTTAATGAGCTCGCGCATGAAGGTTTGAAGGGCGCCTATTCCGTGACGCTTCCGGCCGGCGATATCGCCTCCAGCCGTGAAAAGCGCCTTGCCGAAATCGCCAAGACGGTTTCGCTGCCTGGCTTCCGCCCGGGCAAGGTGCCGCTTTCCATTGTGCGGCAGCGCTATGGCACCGCCGTGATGGGCGAAGTGCTGGAAGAATCCGTGGGCGATGCCTCGCGCAAGGTCGTGAGCGATCGCGGCCTGAAGCCGGCGCTGCAACCCAAGATCGAAGTGACGAATTTCGCCGAAGGCGCCGATCTTGAATTCCGCATGGAATTCGAAGTGCTGCCGGATGTGCCGATGCCGGAATTTTCCGGCATTGAACTCGAACGCCTGCGCGCCGAGCCTTCCGATGAGGAAGTGCAGAAAATCCTGGAAACGCTGGCAACCCGCAATGGCGAATTGACGGATGTGACCGAAGCCCGCCCCGCCACCAAGGGTGAGGTGATGGTGTGCGATTTTGCTGGCTCCGTCGTGCCCGATCTGCTGACCAATGGCCCGGCCCTTGGTGCCGTGCCTGGCATTCCGGGCCAGGCGCCGCGGGGTTGGGAAATTGGGCTCTCGGGCGGGCTCAAGTCCGAAATTGCCGCCATCGGCACGGATGAAGCGCTCCCCTATTTCGATTTGCGCGTCAGCGGCACGACGAGTGAGGCCGGCTGGGTGCAGGTATTCCTGGAAGGCCCCAAGGGCATCGCCGCGGCGCCGGGTGTTACGCAAAGCCTGATGGTCAGCACCAAACTGGCAGGTGGCAGCCTGCCGGAAGGCACCCAGGGCAAGCTTGGCTTCAATTTCTACAGCCTGCGCGCCGATGGCGTTGATTTCCTGGATATGCAGCGCGACGCCTTTGACGTGACGGCCGGGCGCAGCACGCTTGCCTTCACCTTCCCCAATCAGGCGGAAATCGGCGCCTGCCGTCCCTTCATCTATCTGCACGGCATGCCGGCGGGTGCTGCGGTGGAATTCACGCTGCGCATCGGTCCGGCGCGGCTGATCGCTGGCACGGAAGAACCGGCACTCGCGCCCTTCGCGGGTGGTTCGGCCACCGATATGCCCATCGAAGTGGGTGGCCCCGGCTTCATCCCAGGCTTCACCGAACAGATGGAAGGGCTTTCCGTTGGCGACAGCCGCGATATCCAGGTGGTCTTCCCGCTGGAGTATGGTTCGGCCGAATTGGCGGGCAAGCGCGCGGTCTTCTCCATCACGGCGAAGAAGCTGCAACAGCGCGTGCCGCGCGCCATTGATGATGAATTGGCGCAAACCGTGGGCCAGGCGGACCTTGCCGCCCTACAGGCACAGGTGAAGGAAGGCCTGCAGCGCGAATATGACGCCATGGCGCGCATGCGCCTGAAGCGCGCCCTTTTGGACAAGCTGGCCGATCAGGCGAGCTTCCCCGTGCCGGAAGGCATGGTGGAAGGTGAATTCAGCCAGATCTGGCAGCGCGTGGAAGCGGATTTGAAGGCGGGTCGGCTCGATTCCGATGATGCCGGCAAGGATGAGGCGACGCTGCGCGAAGAATATCGCGGCATCGCCCAGCGCCGCATCCGGCTTGGCCTGCTGCTTTCTGAAATTGGCCGCAGCAACAATATCCAGGTGACGCCGGATGAATTGAGCCGCGCGCTCCGCCAGGAAGCCGCGCGCTACCGTGGCCAGGAACAGCAGGTGATCGAGTTCTTCCGCAAGAATCCGGATGCGATGGAAAACCTCCGCGCCCCGATCTTTGAGGAAAAGGTGGTGGACTTTATCCTGGAACTGGCCAAGGTGGCCGAGCGTCAGGTGAAGCCTGAGGAATTGTCGGAAGCCTGAACCGGCGAGCGGTTAGGGCATCAAAGGGCAGAGGGGAACCTCTGCCCTTTTTTTGTTCAGATGGTGCGCCGCCGATTTTTGTCGGGAAATGAAAGGGGTGGCTTGCAGGAAGGCCACGCCTCGCATAGGAAGGGGTCCAAAGAGGCTTGGCGGTATTCGCCGCTACAAGAAGGGGGGCGTGGTTCGGGTGTCTGACACCATCCTTGAAACGGAAGGGCTTACGAAGGAATTCCGGGGCTTCGTCGCAGTCAGCGACGTGAACCTGAATGTCCGCCGCGGCACCATCCATGGCTTGATCGGCCCGAACGGCGCCGGCAAGACCACTTGCTTCAATATGCTGACGAAATTCCTGCCGCCGACCCGTGGCGCCATTCGCTATGATGGTCGCGACATCACGGGGATGAAGGCGGCCGAGGTGGCCCGCCTTGGCCTGGTGCGGAGCTTCCAGATCTCCGCCGTGTTTCCGCATCTGAGCGTGCTTGAAAATGTGCGCGTGGCCTTGCAGCGCGCCCGTGGCGGTTCCTTTGATTTCTGGCGTTCCGATTCGGTGCTGCGCAAATTCGATGCGCGCGCTGAGGAATTGCTGGCCGATGTGGGCCTCACGGAATGGATGCATCTGACCGCCGGTGAACTGCCCTATGGCCGCAAGCGCGCGCTTGAAATCGCAACCACACTCGCGCTTGATCCGGTGATGATGCTGCTGGATGAACCGACAGCCGGCATGGCGCATGATGATGTGGACCGCGTGGTGGCGTTGGTGAAGCGGGTTTCCGTGGGTCGTACCATTCTGCTGGTGGAACATAACCTGCGTGTTGTGCAAGGGCTTTGCGATACCATCACCGTTCTCGCGCGCGGCAGCGTGCTTGCGGAAGGTGACTACGCGGCCGTGTCGCGCAACCCGGATGTGATTGCGGCCTATCTTGGCACGGATGCATCAACCGAAGCGGAGCCGGCCCATGGCTGATGTGATGACCGCCCCCGCGGGCACCAAGCCCAGCACCGGTGCGCTGATGGAAATTCGCGGGCTTGGGGCTTGGTATGGCGAAAGCCATGTTCTGCACGGCGTGGATATTGATATTCGCGAAGGCGAAGTGGTGACGCTGCTTGGCCGCAATGGCGCGGGCAAGACCTCCACGCTCCGGTCCGTCATGGGGCTGGTGCCGCGCCGCAGCGGTTCCATCAAGTATGAGGGCAAGGAATTCGTCAATGCGCGTTCGGACGTGATTGCGCGCGCCGGCATTGCCTATTGCCCTGAGGAGCGGGGGATTTTCGCTTCGCTCGACGTGACCGAAAACCTGATGCTGCCGCCCATGGTGCGCCCCGGTGGGCTGCCCTTGGATGAAATCTACACGCTATTCCCGAATTTGAAGGAAAGGGCGCGCAGCCAAGGCACCAAGCTTTCGGGCGGTGAACAGCAAATGCTGGCCATTGCGCGGATCCTGCGCACCGGGGCGCGGCTGCTGCTGCTGGATGAGCCATCAGAAGGCCTGGCGCCGGTGATTGTGCAGCAGATCGGGCGCACCATCCGCGAATTGAAGAAGCGCGGCTTCACGGTGTTGCTGGTCGAGCAGAATTTCCGCTTCGCGCAAACAGTCGCGGATCGGCACTATGTCATGGAACATGGCCGTGTGGTGGATATGGTCGCCAATGAAGACCTGAATGCATCACTCGACCGGTTGCATGAATATCTTGGCGTTTAACAGGGCCGTTTTCCAAGCCGGGGCGGCCAAGCAAAAAAGGGGAAACCAAAAAATGAGCCTTTCACGTCGGGACATTTTGGCCGGTTCAGCCGGCGCCGCCGCCTTTGGCGCACTGCCCTATCGCAGCGCCAAGGCCCAGGCCGCGAATACCATCCGCATCGGCGTCCTGAATGACATGTCGGGCATGTATCGCGACATTTCGGGCATGAGCTCGGTGGTGTGCGCGCGCGCCGCGGTGCAGGAATTTGCAGGCCGCGGCTTCAATGTTGAAGTGCTGTCGGCGGACCATCAGAACCGCGCCGATGTTGGCGTGAATATCGCGCGCCAGTGGATTGATCGCGAAGGGGTGGATGTGCTGCTGGATGTGACCACATCCTCGGTGGCGCTCGCAGTTTCCGATATCTGCCGCGAAAAGAACAAGGTGCACATCAATTGCAGTGCGGCGACCAGCGACCTGACGGGTGCGCGCTGCAATGCCAATACCGTGCATTGGACTTATGACACCTGGATGTGCGCCAAATCCACCGGTGGGGCGATGGTGCGTGCCGGCGGCGATAGCTGGTTCTTCATCACGGCGGATTACGCGTTCGGCCATGCGCTGGAACGCGACACCAGCAACTTCATCCGTGCCGCTGGCGGACGGGTGCTGGGCCAGGTGCGCACGCCCTTCCCGGGCACGACCGATTTCTCCTCCTTCCTTGTGCAGGCGCAGGCCTCTCGCGCCAAGGTGATCGGGCTTGCCAATGCGGGCGCGGATACCACCAATTGCGTCAAGCAGGCTGCCGAATTCGGCATCACGCGCCGCGGCATCAAGATCGCTTCCTTGCTCATGTTCATCAATGATGTGCATGCGCTTGGTCTGCCAACAGCGCAGGGGCTGGTGCTGACCGAAACCTTCTATTGGGATTTGAATGACGCAACGCGGCGCTTCACCAATCGGGTGCGTTCCGCCATGGCGCCGAATATGCCGGCCATGACCCATGCTGGCACCTATGCCGGTGCGCTGCATTATCTGAAGACGGTGGCCGATATGGGCGTGGCAGCGGCCAAGGCGGATGGCGCGGCAGCGGTTGCGCGCATGAAGGCGATACCGACGGAAGATGATTGCTTCGGCAAGGGCACCATCCGCGCCGATGGCCGGAAGCTTCATCCCGCCTATCTGTTTGAAGTGAAGACGCCGGCGGAAAGCCGCGGCGCTTGGGATTACTACAAGCTTTTGCAGACCACCCCGGGTGAGGAAGCCTTCCGGCCTTTGGCTGAAGGCAATTGCCCGCTCGTGCGTAGCTGATCCAACAACATCATCGCTTGAGGGAGAGAAAAAATGCAGGTTTCACGTCGTAGTGTTCTAGCCGGAGCGGCCGCCACCGGCGCCCTGCCGCTCTCCCTTGCGCGCGCGCAGGCGGCGAATACCGTTCGTATCGGTGTCATGACCGATATGTCGGGCATGTATCGCGACAATACCGGCCCGACTTCGGTTGCCGCCGCGCGTGAAGCCGCGTCGGAATTCGGCGCGAGCCACGGCTTCCGGGTGGAAATCATCGAAGCCGATCACCAGAACCGCCCGGATGTTGGCGTCAATCTGGCGCGGCAATGGTATGATCAGGGCGTGGACCTGATCATTGATGTGCCGACCTCCTCCGTGGGGTTGGCCGTTTCCAATGTCGCGCGTGAAAAGAACAAGGCCTATATCAATGTCGGTTCAGCCACCGCTGACCTGACGGGCGCGCAATGCAGCCCGAATACCCTTCACTGGGCCTATGATACCTTCATGCTGGCACGTTCCACCGGCGGGGCGACGGTGCGCGCGGGTGGCGATACCTGGTTCTTCATCACCGCCGATTACGCCTTTGGCCACGCGCTGGAACGCGATACCTCGAATTTTGTGCGTGCGGCTGGCGGGCGTATCCTTGGTCAGGTGCGCACTCCCTTCCCGGGCACGACGGATTTCTCCTCCTTCCTGGTGCAGGCTCAGGCGTCGCGCGCCAAGGTAATCGGGCTCGCGAATGCTGGTGCGGATACGCAGAATTGCGTGAAGCAGGCAGCGGAATTCGGGCTGACGCGGCGCGGCATCAAGCTTGCCTCCTTGCTGCTGTTTGTGAATGACGTGCACGGCCTTGGGCTGCAAACGGCGCAGGGACTGGTTTGCACCGAAAGCTTCTATTGGGATCTGAACGACAAGACCCGCGCCTGGACCGAGCGTATGCTGCGCCGCGTGCCGACCAATTACCCGAATATGATCCATGCCGGCTGCTATTCCGGCACGCTGCACTTCCTGAAGACCGTGGCGGCGATGGGCGTGCCGGCCGCCAAGGCCTCTGGCCTTGACCTGGTGAACCGGATGAAGGCGCAGCCTTCCGAGGATGATCTTTACGGCAGGGCGGTCATCCGTCCGGATGGCCGGCGCTTGATCCCCTCCTACCTGTTTGAGGTGAAGACGCCCGCCGAAAGCCGTAGGCCGTGGGATTACTACAAGCTGCTGCAAACCACCCCGGCCGAGGAAGCCTTCCGCCCGATCGGTGAAGGTGGCTGCGCGCTCGTGCGTTCGTGATCTGATCTGTTGGGGAAGGAAACGTCATGACAACAACAAGGCGTAATGTTCTTGGGAGTGCCGCCGCTGGCGGCGCTGCCCTTGGTGGCTTGCCATGGCGTTCCGCTCGCGCGCAGGCGGCGAATACCATTCGCATCGGTGTGCTGAATGACATGTCCGGCCCGTATCGCGACATCAGCGGACCCTATGGGCTTGAGTGTACGCGCCAGGCCGTCCAGGAATTCGGCAATCGCGGCTTTAATGTTGAGATCATCAACGCGGACCATCAGAACCGCCCTGATGTTGGCGTGAATATCGCCCGCCAATGGTATGACCAGGGCGTGGATATGGTCATTGATGTGCCAACATCTTCGGTCGGCCTCGCGGTTGCCAATATCGCGCGCGAGAAAAACAAGGTCTGCGTCAATACCGGTTCTGCGACTTCGGACCTGATGGGGCCGGCCTGCACGCCCAATACCGTGCATTGGATGTATGATACCTACATGCTGGCGAAGTCCACGGGTGGGGCCATGGTGCGTGCCGGTGGTGATAGCTGGTTCTTCATCACCGCCGATTACGCCTTTGGCCATGCGCTGGAACGCGATACAGCGAATTTCGTGCGCAATGCCGGCGGGCGCGTGGTGGGGCAGGTGCGTTATCCCTTCCCGGCGACGACCGATTTCTCATCCTTCCTGGTGCAGGCGCAGGCCTCCCGCGCCAAGGTCATCGGCATGGCCAATGCCGGCGCGGATACCATCAATACGGTGAAGCAGGCGGCTGAATTCGGCGTTACGCGCCGCGGCGTGAAGCTTGCGGCGCTGCTCATGTTCCTGCCCGATGTGCATGCGCTTGGCCTGCAAACCGCGCAGGGCCTGATCCTAACGGAAAGCTTCTATTGGGATCTGAATGACCGCACCCGCGCCATTTCCGAAAGGCTCCGCCCAAGGTTGCGTGATGTGCGGCCCAATATGGCGTCCATCGCCAATTACTCGGGCGCGCTGCATTACCTGAAGGCGATTGCCGATATGGGTGTCGCGGCGTCGAAAACCTCCGGTGCGGAAGTGGTCGCGCGCATGAAGTCCATCCCCTGCGATGATGACGCGTTCGGCCCTGGCATCATTCGCCCCGATGGCCGCAAGCTTTGCCCTTCCTATCTGTTTGAGGTGAAGGCACCCTCCGAAAGTCGCGGTCCTTATGATTACTACAAGCTCTTGCAGACGACGCCGGCGAATGAGGCCTTCCGCCCAATGAATGAGGGTAATTGCCCTCTCGTTCGTACCTGACATGACGCACACCCTATCCACTTCGTGCCCCGCCTGTGGCTTCGGCCATAGGGCGGCGATGCCCTGAGGGAATTCTCCGTATGGATGAGATATTCGGCATACCGTTGCCGCTGCTTTTTGGGCAGCTTTTGCTCGGACTGATCAATGGCGCCTTTTACGCGATGCTGTCGCTCGGCCTCGCGGTGATTTTCGGGCTGCTCAACATCATCAACTTCACCCATGGCGCGCAGTTCATGATGGGCGCCTTCGTGGCCTGGATGCTGCTGCATTACCTGGGCATCGGCTACTGGTGGGCGCTGATCCTCTCGCCGCTGCTGGTGGGGCTTACGGGGGTGATATTGGAACGAACAATGATCTGTCGATTATACAAGATGGATCACTTGTACGGCATGCTGCTGACCTTCGGGATATCGCTGATCCTGGAAGGCATATTCCGAAATCAATACGGCTCCTCCGGCATGCCGTATCGGATCCCGTCGCAGCTTTCCGGCGCCTGGGATTTGGGCTTCATGTTCATGCCGGTCTATCGCGGCTGGGTCGTTGTATTTGCACTGTTTGCCTGCATCACTACCTGGCTCGTGATCGAAAAGACGCGGCTTGGCGCCTATCTGCGGGCGGCGACGGAAAACGCACCGCTGGTGCAGGCCTTTGGCGTGAATGTGCCGCGCATGATCACGCTCACCTACGGGGCGGGTGTGGCGCTGGCCGCGCTTGCCGGCGTGCTGGCGGCGCCGATCTATTCGGTCAATCCCCAAATGGGGACCAATCTGATCATCGTGGTGTTCGCGGTGGTGGTGATTGGCGGCATGGGCTCCATCCTTGGTTCCGTGCTGACCGGTTTCGGGCTTGGCATCATTGAAGGTTTGACCAAGGTTTTCTATCCGGAAGCCTCGGCCACTGTGATCTTCATCATCATGGTCATTGTCTTGCTGGCGCGTCCTGCCGGCCTTTTTGGGAGGGCATGATCCATGGCCGGTCATTCCATGACGAGCAGCAGCTCAGCACCTGCGGGACCGCAGGAAGAAATCTTTGGCTTCACCAAGGCGCAATTCGTGGCCCTTTTGGTCATGTTTGCGGCGCTGGTGATCGCCCCCTTCTTCCTCTACCCCGTCTTCCTGATGAAGCTGCTTTGCTTCGCGATCTTCGCTTGCGCCTTCAACCTTCTGATCGGTTATGTGGGGCTGACTTCCTTCGGCCATGCCGCCTATTTCGGCATGGGGAGCTATATTGCCGCGCATAGCGCCAAGGTCTGGGGCCTTTCGCCGGAGCTTTCCATCCTGGTCGGCGCCTTGCTGGCTGGGGTGCAGGGGGCAATTTTCGGCTGGATCGCCATTCGCCGCCAGGGCATCTACTTCGCCATGATTACGCTCGCGCTGGCGCAGATGATCTACTTCTTCTGTCTGCAAGCGCCCTTCACCGGCGGTGAAGACGGTATTCAGGCAGTGCCGCGCGGCCATCTGTTTGGCGTGATCAGCCTTGCCAATGACATGACGATGTATTGGTTTGTTGCGGCGGTATTTGTTGCCTGCTTCCTGCTGATCCATCGCATCGTGCATTCGCCCTTCGGACAGGTGCTGAAAGCCATTCGTGAGAATGAGCCGCGCACCACATCGCTTGGCTATCGGACGGATGACTATAAGCTTGTGGCCTTCATCCTTTCCGCCACCCTTGCCGGTGTGGCGGGTGGCACCAAGTCGCTTGTCTTCGGCATTGCCACGCTGACTGACGTGCATTGGTCCATGTCCGGTGAGGTGCTGCTGATGACGCTGGTGGGCGGGCTCGGCACGGTGTTTGGCCCGATGATTGGCGCCGCGGTGATTGTGGCGATGCAGAACTACCTGGCCGAGATGGGCGCCTGGGTCACCGTGATCCAGGGCGTGATCTTCATTGCCTGCGTGCTTGCGTTCCGGCGCGGCATTGTGGGGGAGATCGCCAATTTGCTGCGCGTGCGCCTGTAACGCCAGCCGTACTCTCGAAACAAGGCGCCTCTGCTGCGGTTCGCGGCAGGGGCGCTTTGCTTTTGGGCGGGGCGCATCGCCGCTGGGGCGCGCCGCACCAGGTCAGGGCTTGCGAAAGAAGCGCTTTAGGGGCTTTTTAGGCGGGTGATGACAAAGCCCCCCTTTCCCGCCTGCCGGTGCCGCCCATGACCGCGCCGGTGCTGGAGGTTGCTGGCCTGAACCTGGCCTTTCGGCAGGATGGCCGCGCGCTTTCCATTCTGGATGGCATTTCCTTTCGCGCCGAAGCCGGGAAGACAATCGCGATTGTGGGGGAAAGCGGTTGCGGCAAATCGGTGGCCTCACTCGCCATCATGGGGCTGCTGCCGGAAAACGCGATGGTCGCGGGCAGCGCGCGGCTGATGGGGCGGGAATTGATCGGCCTGCCCGCGGAAGAACGTCGGGCCTTGCGCGGCGCCGAAATGGCAATGATTTTCCAGGAACCCATGACCAGCCTGAATCCGGCCTTCACCGCCGGTGAACAGGTGGCGGAAGCGTTGCGGCTCCACCAAAAACTTGACCGCGACGCAGCCTTCAAGGCGGCAGTCGCGATGCTTGAGAAGGTGCGCATCCCCGATGCGGCGCGGCGCGCGCGGCAATACCCGCATCAGCTTTCGGGCGGGATGCGTCAGCGCGTGATGATCGCGATCGCGCTCGCCTGCCGGCCCAAGCTGCTGATTGCCGATGAACCGACCACGGCCTTGGATGTGACGGTGCAGGCACAAATCCTGGCGCTGCTGGATGATCTGAAGCGCGAGACCGGTACCGCAGTAATCCTGATCACACATGACCTGGGTGTTGTGGCGGACCATGCCGATGATGTTGTGGTGATGTATGCCGGGCGTGTGGCGGAACAGGCGCGTGCGGCCGAGCTTTTTGCGCGACCTGAACATCCCTATACCATCGGCCTATTGGGCGCCGCACCAGCAGCGGGCAGGCGCGGCGAAAGGCTTGCCAGCATTGAAGGCACGGTGCCGGATTTGCGCGCGCCGCCGCCCGGTTGCCGCTTCGCGCCGCGCTGCCCATTTGCCATCGCGCGCTGCGCTGAAGGCGCGCCGCCATTGACTGAGGTTGCGCCCGGCCATTTCAGCGCCTGCCTGCGCGCGCCGCTGGATGGCATGCTGGGGGCTGCGGCATGACGGCGCTGCTCGAACTCCGCGATGTCGTGAAGCATTTTCCGGTGCGCGATGCGCTCGGCCGGCGCGCCGGTGCGGTGCATGCGGTGGATGGCGTTTCGCTTTCCGTGGCAGAGGGCGAGGTTCTCGCCATTGTCGGTGAAAGCGGCTGCGGCAAATCCACGCTCGGGCGCGTCATGCTGCGGCTGATTGAACCCGATAGCGGTTCGGTACGTTTTGCTGGTGAGGACCTTGCCAGCCTTTCGCCAGCCGCCTTGCGCGCGCGCAGGCGCGATATGCAGATCATTTTCCAGGACCCCTTCGGCAGCCTTGATCCGCGCATGACGGTGGCGCAGGCCATCGCCGAACCATTGCGGCTGCATCGTGTGGTGCCGCGCGCCGAGGAAGCCGCGCGCGTTGGCGAGTTGCTCCGCCGCGTTGGCTTGCGGCCGGAAAATGCCGGGCGCTGGCCGCATGAATTCTCGGGCGGGCAACGCCAACGTATCGCAATTGCCCGCGCGCTCGCCAGCAATCCGCGCCTGATCATTGGCGACGAACCTGTGAGTGCGCTGGATGTTTCCGTGCAGGCGCAGGTGATCAATCTG
>JADCES010000188.1 GCA_020250005.1 Roseomonas sp. | reverse complement strand
TGAAAGCTTGCGCAGCGCCACCGCCATTCATGCCTGCATGGTGCAAGGACTGAAGCTGGCGGGCCTGCCGGAAGCCGCAGTGCAAGTGGCGCCGAGTGCGGATCGCGCCTTTGTGGGTGCCATGCTGCGCGCTTCGGGCTTGATTGACCTGATTGTCCCGCGCGGCGGCAAGGGCCTGGTGACGCGCGTTTTGGAAGAAGCGCGCGTCCCCGTGCTGGCGCATGCGGAAGGGCTTTGCCACACTTACATTCATGCCGGCGCAGATCACGCCATGGCGCGCGCTGTTTTGGCGAACGCCAAGATGCGCCGCACCGGCGTTTGTGGCGCCACCGAAACCCTGTTGATTGATGCCGCCATCGCGCCCGCGCTGCTGCCCGACCTGATTGCGGATTTGCGCGCCCTTGGCTGCGATTTCCGCGCTGATGAAGCAGCGCGCGCCATCGTGCCGGGCCTTAAGCCCGCCACCGATGAGGATTACGCCACTGAATGGCTGGATGCGATTCTATCGGTGAAGGTCGTTGCCGGCGTTAACGAAGCACTGGCCCATATCCGCCGCTTCGGCAGTGAGCATACGGAAGCGATCATCACCGAAGATGCCGGGGCCGCGCAGCAATTTCTGGATGGCATTGCTTCCGCGGTTGGTCTTTGGAATGCCTCCACGCAATTCTGCGATGGCGCGGAATTTGGCTTTGGCGCGGAGATCGGTATCGCCACCGGCCGGCTGCATGCGCGCGGTCCGGTGGGGCTCGAACAGCTCTGCACCTATCGCTACAAGATTTTTGGCACGGGGCAGGTCCGGCCGTGATGCCGCGGCGGCTTTTCGCCGCGCTGCTGTTGGGCCTGGCGCTTGCGCCCGCTGCGCGCGCTGCCTGCCCCGATGATGCGGCAATTGCGCGCTTCGCCGGGCAGATCTTGCAGCGCCAATCACCGACACCTTTCGCGGCGCTATCACCCGCCGATGGGCGCTGCGTGCAGGACAAGCTGATTGCCATTTTCGCCCAACCTTTGGGCGATGTTGTCGGCTTCAAGCTTGGCCTGACCAACCCCGCCATCCAACAACGCTTCGGTATTGACCATCCTATTCGCGGTTCGATTTTCCACGCCACCTTGCGCGCATCTTCGGGCGCCGAAATCGAAGCACGTTTCGCCGCCGTGCCGGTGCTGGAAGCGGATATGCTGGTACGTGTTTCGATGGGGGGCGTTGAGGCCGCGCTCAATGATCACGCCGCGCTGATCCGCCATATTGATCAGGTTATTCCCTTCATCGAATTGCCCGATCTGGTCTATGCGCCGGATCATCGCCCAAGCCTTGGCGATCTGCTCGCGATCAATGTCGGGGCGCGGCTTGGCGTTGTTGGCCGACCCATTGCGGTGACGCCAAGCGCGGAATTCGCCGCGGCCTTGGGGCGCATGAACATTTCACTCCATCAGGATGGGCGGGAAGTTTCACGCGCGCCCAGTGCGGCCATTCTCGGCCATCCCCTGAATGCGCTCGCCTGGATTGCGCGCGACTTGGCGCGAGAGGGGCGGCCCTTGCGCGCGGGGGACATCATCTCCTAGGGCTCATTCTCACCGCCGCAGCCTGTGGTGGCAGGTCAGGTCTGGACCGCGCGCTATGAGGGCTTGGATCAGGCGCAGGATGTGGTGGTGCGGTTCAAATAATCTGGCCGTTTCGTCAAAGCCGCGCTGCCTGCTATTGTGAAACGCTGAGTTTGTTGGTGATCAGGAAAGACGCGCCGCATGCCCGATACTGCCCCGCTACAGACCGCAAGCCATCCGCATTCGGTTGAGTTTTTCGATGTGTTGATTGTTGGTGCCGGCATTTCCGGCATTGGCGCCGCCTATCACCTCAGCACACAATGCCCGGACAAGCGCTTTGTCGTGCTGGAGAATGAGGAAAGCTTCGGCGGCACCTGGTGGACGCATAAATATCCCGGCATTCGCTCAGATAGCGACCTTCATACCTTCGGCTATCGCTTCAAGCCCTGGCGCGGCGCGCCGATTGCCACTGCCGAAGAAATCCTGCGCTACATGGGCGAAGTGATCGCCGAAAATGATCTGGCGCGGCATATCCGCTATCGGCACCACATCACGCAGGCAAGCTGGGATAGCCAAACCAAGCTTTGGACCTTGGAGGTTCTGGACAAGACCACTGGCCTGCCACGCCGTTTCACCTGCAATTTTCTCTATATGTGCCAGGGCTATTACCGGCAGCGCCAGGGCTTTATGCCGGAATGGCCGAATATGGCGGCCTATCAAGGGCGGTTGGTGCATTCCGAGGAATGGCCAGATGATTTGGACTATGCCGGCAAGCGCGTGCTGGTCATTGGGTCAGGCGCCAGCGCGGCCACCATCATTCCCGCCATGGCCGCCAAGGCCGCCCATGTCGTGATGTTGCAGCGTTCCCCCACCTATTTCCGTGTGGGCCGCAACGCGATTGAGATCGCCCAGGAATTACGCGCACTTGGCATTTCGGAAGATTGGATTCACGAAATCACGCGCCGCAAGATCCTGTTCGAGCAAGCCAAATTCGCCAAAATGTCCTTCACGCAACCGGAACAGGTCAAGGAAGCGCTATTGGATGGCATTCGCGGCATTGTCGGGCAGGATTACGATATCGCGACCCATTTCACGCCGAAATATCGCCCCTGGCGGCAACGCGTGGCCTTTGTGCCCGATGGCGATCTGTTCCACGGCATCGCCAGCGGCAAGGCGAGCGTGGTCACCGATGAGATTGAGCGCTTCTCCGAAAAAGGCGTTGTCACCAAATCCGGTCAGGAATTGGCAGCGGATATCATTGTCGCGGCGACCGGCTTCCACTTGAATGTGTTGGGCGATATCGCCTTTGAGATTGATGGCAAGCCGCTCGATTTTCATGAAACCGTGACCTATCGCGGCATGATGTTCACCGGCATTCCCAATATGGTTTGGGTCTTCGGCTATTTCCGCGCTTCCTGGACCTTGCGCGCTGATCTGGTGGGCGATTTTGTCTGCCGATTGCTGAAGCACATGGATGCGAAGGGCAAGGCGCAGGTCGAAGTGGCGCTGCGCGAAGAAGACCATAATATGCCCATCCTGCCCTGGATTGATCCGGAAAACTTCAACCCCGGCTATCTGATGCGGGGGTTGCATCTGCTGCCGCAACGCGGTGACAAGCCGGAATGGATGCATAATCAGGATTACTGGGCGGAGAAGGACGAATTCCCCAAAATAGACCTGAACGACGCGGCCTTCGTCTACAAGTAACCGGTGGCCGCGACATGGCAGGGCCTTTCACCTCGGCGCTTAACACGCTTATCATCGCCGCATGATCCCATCCCGTTTCGGCGATGGCCGCCGGCGCCGCATCGGCCTTTTGGGCGGGTCCTTCAACCCGGCCCATGCCGGGCATCGCCATGTCGCGCTCAAGGCCATGCAGGCGCTGGGGCTGGATCAGGTTTGGCTCATGGTATCCCCCGGCAATCCGCTGAAGCCACGCGCGGGCATGGCGCCACTGCGGGACCGTTTGGCCAGCGCGCGGGGCATTGCCGATGGCAGGCGCGTGATCGCAACCGATATCGAAAAGGCGCTCGGCACGCGCTTCACCGCCGATACGCTGACAAAACTGCGCCGGCGCTTTCCGCGCGCGGTTTTCGTGTTTCTGATCGGCGCGGATAATCTGGTGCAGCTTCCCCGCTGGAAATCATGGCGCCGCATCGCCACTTCTACCCCATTGGCAGTGCTACCGCGCCCGGGCTGGACACGGCAGGCGCTGCGTGGAGCAGCCGCTTCCGTGCTGCGCCGCGGGCGTTACCGGCCCGGCGCGTTGCTTGCGGGCGCCAAGCAGGCTACCAAAAAGGCCAGATGGTGTTTCATTTCAGCGCGGGAACATGCTGCTTCCGCCACTGCAATCAGGGCAGCAGCCTTGCACCCGCGACAGTTAGACAGAGACAGGAGGCGGCCATAGCCCGCAAGCCCACCCCGGCTGAAGAAAGCCCAAAACGGCGCGCCACCGCCGAGCCAAAACCCAAGGCCGCGCCCAAGGCCAGCGCCAAGCCGAAGGCGGCTGCCGTGCCCAAGGCGAAAGCTGCGCCGAAAGCCGCTGCCGCCAAAGCGGCTTCTGCGAAGTCGGCGCCAAAGCCTACCGCCAAGGCCGCGCCAAAAACCGCTGCCGCCAAGCCAGCGCCGAAGCGCGCCGCCGCAAAAACCGCCGCCGCGAAACCCGCGCCCGCAGCGCCGCGCCCCGCACGCGGCAGGCGCCGCGAAAAACTGGCGCCCGACCGGCTGCAACTTCTTGTGGAAGCCGCGCAGAAAAGCCTGGAAGACGACAAGGCCGAGAATATCGTGGTTTTGGATGTGACTGGCCGCGCCGATTACACGGATCGGCTGATCATCGCGACCGGCCAGGTGGAGCGCCAATTACAAGCCATGGCGACGCATTTGGATGAGGCGCTCGGCAAGGCCGGGCTGCATTTGAAGCGCGATGCCATTCAGGCCTCACCGGATTGGGTGCTGATTGATGCGGGCGATCTGGTGATCCATTTGTTCCGCCCCGATGCACGGGAGCTCTATCGGCTGGAGCGCATGTGGGGCCCGGAAAGCCCCTTGAAGACGGAGAATTCCGACGCCGCGCGGGATTAGGATCATCGCCATCGGGCGGATCAAGCCGGGGCCGGAGGCAGCGCTTTACGCCCATTACGCGGCGCGGCTGCGCCCGGCGCCAGAGCTTGTCGAAATCCCCGAAGCGCGCGGCAGCGATGCCGAAATCCGCCGGCGGGAAGGTGCCGCGATCCTGGCCGCTATCCCCACGGGTGCAGTGCCGGTCGCCTTGGATCTTGGCGGCGCCATGCCCGATACGGAAAGCCTGGCCGCGCTGCTGACCCGCTGGGATGAGGCCGGGCGCAGCGCATGCTTCATGATCGGCGGTGCTGAGGGGCTGGATCAGGCCGTGCAGGCGCGGGCGGAATATCGCCTCTCGCTCGGCCCGCTCACCTGGCCGCATTTCCTGGTGCGGGGCATGCTGGCGGAACAGCTTTACCGGGTGCAGGCGATCAGAACGGGGCATCCTTATCATCGCACGTGGCGGCCCTGATGCGTAAAGCGGTTTGCGCAAAAGATTGGGCCTCTTGCGGCCGCCGAAGGCGGACGAGCGCCCGAATGGGCGCCGCCATTTGGTGCATGTCCCATTCGCATTCGCTCATCGGATATGCACCAAATTTCTCTTTGGTCGCATTTTCCGAGTCGCCAAGCGAGTCCACTTGGCTTGAAAAAGCTCCTGCAGCGAAGCCAAGCGCGCGGAGGCGCGCGCCGGCGTCTGAGGGCGGATCGGCTACGATCCGCGACAGAGGAAACAAGTCAAAGCAAGAAGCGGATGGCGCGGGTTTCGTGCGTGACTGAAGATGCGCGCATGAACGATATGCCTGAAAACCTGGATGATGCCCGCTTCGCCGCCGTGCTGGCGCGTGATGCCGCGCCTGCCTGTGGTGCTTTTCTTTATGCCGTCACCAGCCAAGGGGTCTATTGCCGCCCCGGCTGCCCATCGCCGCCGCCGCTCCGCCGCAATACGCGGTTCTTCGCCGATGGCTCGGCGGCGGAGGATGCCGGCTTTCGCCCCTGCAAGCGCTGCGACCCGCGCGGTGATCGCGCACGCCTGCAAGCGGAAGCGGTGCGCGCTGCCTGCGCCATGATTGAGGCTTCTGAGGCCATACCATCGCTGGCAAACCTTGCCGCGCGCGCTGGTTATGCGCCGCATCATTTCCAAAGAATGTTTCGGGACATCACCGGCGTCACGCCGCGTTCCTATGCGGAGGGCGTGCGCGGGCAGCGCCTATCAGCCGCTTTGGCCGAAGGCGCGCGCGTGGCGGAAGCGGTGGCGGGTGCAGGCTTCGGCAGCGAAAGCCGCGTTTATGAAAACACCGCGCGGCATTTGGGCATGCGCCCTGGCCGTGCGCGGCGCGGCGGCGCCGGAGAGGTTATTCGCATCGCCTGGGCGGAAAGCGCCTTTGGCCCCTTGTTGCTTGGCGCCACCGATCAGGGCGTCTGCTTCCTTGGCTTTGGCGAGGCACGCGACGCGCTGGAAGGCGATTTGCGCGCGCGTTTCCCACATGCGCGGATTGAAGCAGCACCTGACGAGATCAGCGATTTCGCCAAACGCGCCATTGCCTTCATCGCCGAACCGCGCGCTGCCTTGGACCTACCCTTGGATTTGCGCGGCACGATTTTCCAGCGCCGCGTCTGGGAAGCTTTGCGCGGCATTCCGCTTGGCAGCACCACAAGCTACGGCGCCCTCGCCGCCGCCATGGGGGAACCCAAGGCAACGCGCGCGGTGGCGCGGGCTTGTGCGCAAAACCCGGTCTCACTCGCCGTGCCTTGCCATCGCGTGCTGGGCAAGGATGGCGATGTGACAGGCTATCGCTGGGGGGTGGCGCGCAAGCGGGCGTTGTTGGCGGGGGAAAAGGGCGCGTGACGCATGCGCGCGGCTGACCCATCACACCAAATTCACTTCTTGCTGGAAAACCCGCGAAACATCTCAAGCAACGCCACCACATCTCGCCCGCGATGACCGGTTGCCAATGCCTGCGCCATCAATTCACGCACAGCCGAAGTGGCCGGCGTTGGCTGGTGCAATGCCCTGCCGAATTCAATGGCCAGCGCCAGATCCTTCTCCCCCAATTCCATCTTGAAACCGGGATCGAAATCATTCTTGAGCGCCTTCGGAAAGCGCTTGGTGAAATGAAAGGAACGCCCACCGCTTTGGGACAGCACCTGATAGAGTGTTTCGGGCGCGACACCTGCCGCCTCACCCAGCGCAAAGGCCTCACAGGCAATCAGTACATTACCCATGGACATCATATTATTCACCAGCTTCACCGCCTTGGCCGTGCCAATCGGCCCGGTATGAGACCAGGATTGCCCAAGGCTTTGCAGCACGGGCTCCGCGCGGCGGATATCGGCCGCATCACCGCCCACAATCAGCACCAATTCACCGCGGAGCGATTCCAGCGGCCCGCCACTGACCGGGCAATCCAGCACGGCAATGCCCTTGGCGGCGGCTGCGGCGGCGATTTCGCGCATCGTGTCGGGATCAAGGGTTGAAAGCTCGATGATCAGCGTGCCTTGCGCTGCCTGATCCACCAGGCCCCCCGGTGCAAGCCAGGCTGATCTTGCGGCGGCCGGATCGGGTAGGCTGGTCAGTACCACGGGGCGGCCGGCCAGCGCGGCTTCCACCGTGTCGGCAACTGCAATTTGGCGTTCGGCCAATTCCTGACGGCGGGCGGGGCTGATATCATAACCAAGCACATCGAAACCCTGTTCGGTCAGGCGGGACGCCATATTCGCCCCCATCTGACCCATGCCGAAAACAGCAATTCGTTCCTTCATTCACGCTCTCCGCCAAACTTCTCCCGCACGGGTAGAGCTTCGGGCAATTGGCCGCGACCGGCAAGCAAGCGCGGCTTTTGCCGAGCATTCTGCCAAACAAAAAAAGCCGGCACCCGAAGGCACCGGCTTTGCAGCAAAGGAAGATAAAACCTGATCAGCGGCTGTAGAATTCAACCACCAGATTGGGTTCCATCTGCACCGGATAGGGTACATCGGAAAGCTTCGGCGCGCGCAGGAACTTGCCCTTCATCGCGCGGTGATCAATTTCCAGATATTCCGGCACATCACGTTCAGTGCTCTGCGCGGAATCCAGCACGGCTGTCAGCTGCTTCGACTTTTCCTTCACCTCAATCACATCGCCATTCTTCACCGAATAGGATGGGATGTTGAGCCGCTTGCCATTGATCAATACATGCCCGTGATTGACGAATTGCCGCGCGGCAAAGGGTGTGACGGCCAGCTTCATGCGGTAGATCACCGCATCCAGGCGGCGTTCCAGCAATTCAACCAGGTTTTCAGAAGTGTCACCCTTACGGCGCACCGCTTCCTCGTAATATTTGCGGAACTGCTTTTCGCCGATATTGCCGTAATAGCCCTTCAGCTTCTGCTTCGCCATCAGCTGCACGCCGAAATCGGTCGGCTTTTGCTTGCGGCGCTGGCCATGCTGGCCGGGGCCATATTCGCGCTTGGCGACCGGCGATTTCGCGCGGCCCCAAAGGTTCACGCCAAGGCGGCGATTGATCTTGTATTTGCTTTCGGCGCGCTTCGTCATGCGCAATCTCCATCGCGGGCGCGATGGCCTTTCTTGCTATGCCCCAAGGGGCCTTGTTGTCCCGGTAGTCCCAGGCCTGCTGGCCAGGGCGGGCGCGGACCCCGAAGGCCCGTCCACATTCCCGGAAGGAGGGCGCGTGATATTCCGCGCCTCAGGGCTTGTCAAACCGCGCGCCCAGCCCCATCCCCGGAGGCATGAGCGTATCCAAAGAAGACATATTGGTGCTTGGCCTGACGGCCGGCGTGGTGGGCAGCCTGGTGGGCGGCCTGATGCTTTACGCGGGCCTTGCTTTGGTGGTGGCCGGGTCCCATGCCGGCTGGCTGCTCGCCTTGCCGGCGGCGCCCTTGGGCGGGGCGCTTGGCTATATCCTGGCCCGGCGCCTCACGGCGCGGCTGAAACCCTGAAATGCAAAACCGCGGCCCACGGGTTGCCCCGTGCCGCGGATTGCCGATGGTAACCCTGACTTCAGGGGGAATCAGAAGCCTTCGCGTTCAATCCGCTTGCGCTCCACCTTGCGGGCGCGGCGCACAGCTTCCGCGGCTTCACGCGCGCGGCGCTCAGACGGCTTTTCGTAATGGCGGCGGATCTTCATTTCACGGAAGACCCCTTCACGCTGCAATTTCTTCTTGAGCGCCTTCAGCGCCTGATCAACATTGTTGTCACGAACGACGACTTGCACGCGGCACAACCCCCTTCATGGATCGCTGGTTCAAAGCAAAAGACGCGCAACCGGTTGCCCGGTGCCCGTCCACATGAAGGGCTTCTAGCACAGTGATTCGCCGCGCCGGAAGCCCCTTTCAAGCCTTTTTCAGGCCAATTATATAAAAAGCTCAATCGCGCTGCGGGAATGTCATGGCCATTCTGAAAATCGCCCGGCTGGGCCATCCCGTGCTGCTGCAACGGGCGGAAGCGGTGGCAGACCCCACGGCGCCCGAGCTGCGCCGCCTGGTCGCCGATATGGTGGAAACCCTGGAAGATGTTGGCGGGCTTGGCCTTGCCGCCCCGCAAGTGCATGTTTCCCTTAGGCTTTTCATCTGGCGCACGGCGGCGGGCGGGCATTCCGCGCTGTTCAACCCGGAAATCGCGCCGGTTGGGGAGGAAACCGAGGAAGCCTGGGAAGGCTGCCTTTCTATCCCTGGCCTGCGCGGCGCCGTGCGCCGACCCGCGCGCATCAGGTTTCGCGGCCAGGATATCGCCGGCACGGAGATTGAAGGCGAAGCCGCCGGCATGGCCGCGCGCGTGATGCAGCACGAACATGACCATCTTGAAGGGGTGCTTTACCCGATGCGCATGACAGACTTGTCGCGACTTGGGTTTGTTGAGGAACTGGCCCGGTTCAACCCACCGAAGCCCATTGAAAATGAAAGACAAAAGCCATGATGGACGCCGGACCGGATCGTGACGCGCGGGATGCCGCGCTGGACGCCATTTTGCCCCTGGTGCCGCTTTATGGCTGGCAGGGCAGCGCCATTCGCGAAGGGCTGAAGGATGCCGGCATGGCGCCCGAGGATGCCGAATGGATGTTCCCGCGCGGCGCCATTTCGGCGATTGAAGCCTGGATCGAGCTTGCCGATCGGCGCATGGAAGAAGCTGGCCTCGCTGCCGATATGGCCAGCATGCGCACCCATGAACGCGTGCGTTTCCTGATCAAGGCGCGGCTGGAAGCCGCCGAGCCGCACCGGGACGCGCTGCGCGCCGCGCTTTCACTGCTGGCGCTCCCCTGGAATGCGCCGATTGCCGCGCGCAGCCTGGCCCGCAGTGTCAGCGCCATCTGGTATGCGGCGGGCGACAAATCCGCTGATTTTTCCTGGTATACGCGCCGCGCCACCCTGGCCGCGATCTATAGCGCTACCTTGGCCTTTTGGCTGAGTGGGCGCGGCCAGGGGCTGGATGCGGCGTTGGAATTCCTCGACAGGCGGCTGGCGGATCATGCCTGTTTCCAAAAGGGCCTGGCGCGCTTCAAGCCGCGCGCTGCCTGAATACGCGCTTTGGTTCCCATCACGCGGGCAAGGCCCTATATGCCGATCAGGGGTCATATGCGGTGGCCGATTCGCCACCCTTTGACGAGGAGAGGATGAGTATCATGGGTTTGAAGCGCTTGCTGATGGCGGCGATGCTGCCGGTTCTGGTTGCCGGCCCCGTTCTGGCGAATACCTGCATGCGGCCTGAAGAAAGACAGGCGGCCGATACCTGGGCCATGAATAGTTACCTCAGGGTCATAGGCATGCAGTGCAAAATCGATCGCGAGCGCATGATCGATGCTTTTCAACCCCATAGAGGCGAACTCTCGGCGGCGGCCAATGTGATTCAAGGCTATTTCCGCCGCGCCTATGGTGGGGCGGGCCAGACCCGCTTCGATCAATATTACACCAATATTTCCCAGGACCACGCCATGGATGCGTCACGCGCCGGGTCCTACTTCTGCCGCGATGCGGAAGTGATCTTGCGGCAGATCAGGGCGTTGCCGCCTGGGCAATTGGCCAAATTCTCTGTCAATCAGAACATCATTCAGCCGCTTAATGCGCCGGATTGTGGCGCCGGGGCCGCGCCGCGGCGCTGAGGCCGCCTGTTGCCCGCCCAGCTTCACGCTGGGCGGTCCTTATCGCCACCACACCGCAGCGCCGCGACCCAGATAAGATCAGCTGATCTCAATCTGCCGGTTCAAATGCGCCACCAAATCATCCGGCAGTTTCAGCCGATGGGCGAGGGCTTGAAGATAGGCCAGTTCAGCCGGCCGGTCCGGGTCAATCGCCAGCCGCGATACCAGGTAAATCTCGGCCGCCTGTTCGGGTGTTGTCGCCAGGGCAGCGATGTCTGAAACATTCACCGGGGCAGCCAGCGCGTCGAACACAAAAGCCTTGCTTTCGGGATCAAGCCCAGCCTCATTCACGCGGGCGAAAATGCGGTCCTGCTCCTCGGCATCAATATGGCCATCAGCCTTGGCCGCGCCGATCATGGCGCGCACCAAAGCGAGTTCGAAGGGCTGGCCATTCGCCGCGGGGGCCGCTGCCGGCAGATAGCGCTGCTCCACCCGCGCGGCTTGCGGGGGTTGAGCGACCGGCGTCTGCGCTGGGGCCTGCCCCTTTTGCCAACCCTGAAAGGCTTGGCTCGCCAGCGCGCCAATCATGGCCGCACCCCCATGGCTCAGCACGCCGCCAAGCCCGCCCATGCTCTTTTTCTTGCCGCCAACGAGCAAGCCAAGCAGCCCGCCCGCCACGCCTGATGCGGCAAGGCCACCAAGGCCGCCGGCACCGCCGAGCGCCTGGCGCGCTGCCCCGGCCAGATCCATCTGGCCCGCCGGCGCACCCGCCTGGGGTTGGCTTGAGGGTGGCTGGGCGGTCATGCCCTGGCCGAGAAAGCGGTCGAGGAGGGATTGGGCATTGATCATGTCATTTTAGGTCGGCGCCGGCCGAGGCCAGTACAAGACCAGCCGCGCAAAAAAGCGCATCTGCCAAGCCCGGCGGCGCCTGGGGCCAGTACCACCCGCGAGGCATAAGGCTGCCGGCAGGCGCGGCGGCAGGAAATTTCCCGAGCGTGGAGATGGCCGTATTGTAATTTTTTAGCCATTTAACTATGACAACGGAGAGCGCCGGCCTAGATCGGCGCCGGAAGGGAGCTCATCATCATGAAAAGACGTCACCTTTTGCTCGGTTCCGCCGCTGCCGGCGCCGGGCTTCTCGCCGCCCCCAGCCTTTCCAAGGCTCAGGCCGGCTGGCCGCGCGGGCCCATCACCATTGTCGTCCCCTTTGCCGCAGGCGGCCTGACGGACCGCACGGCGCGCGCCCTGCAGCCGCTGATGCAGCGTGAACTTGGCGTGCCGATCGGGGTTGTGAACATCACCGGCGCCTCAGGCGCGGTCGGCAAGCAGCATGTCATGGACCAGCCCGCGGATGGCAACACCATCCTGCTGCAGACGGATGCGATCCGGACCTATCCCGCCATGGGCCAGTCAAACCTGACCTGGCGCGACTTTGACATGATTGGCGTCTTTGTCATTGCGACCACCTATCTTTGCGTCCGGCCCGACAGCAATATCCGCAACGCCAGCGATTTCGTGCGCGAATTGCGCGCGCAGGATGGGCGCCTTTCCATCGGTACCGCCGGCCCGGGCACCATGGGCTTCGTTGCCATGACCGCCTTCACCGCGCGTGAGAAGGTTCGCTACAATGAGGTCTCCTTCCCCGGCCATGCGCCGGCGCAAACCGGGCTGCTGCGCGGCGATGTTGGCATTGTCACTACCGATGCCGCGACGGGGCGCGAATTGATCATTGGCCGGCGCATTCGCCCTGTCTTCCATTGGGCCACCCAGCCCACCACCCTGGCGGGCTTTGGCGAAATCCCCGGTGTCTCGCCCGAGCTTCGTTCCATGGATGATATGCTGCCGCTTGGCGGTTGGTTCGGCCCCGCGGTCAAGCGCGGCACGCCGCAGCCGATCATTGAGCGCATCACGCAAGCCTATCAAAGGGCGGCGAGCGATGCGGCGGCGCAGCGGTTCCTGGAAGATACCGGCACCATTGCGGGCCGCATGCTGCGCGATGAAGCCAATCAGCATGTGGAACGCGAAACCCGCCGCATTTCCTGGCTGCTGCATGATAATGGGCGTTCTCAGCGTGATCCGGCCAGCGTCAATCTTGAACGCTTGACGAGCTGATAGCGTGCCTTGGCGCGATATCGCGGTGGCGACGGTGATGCTGGTCATCGCCGTCGCGGCGTTCCGCGAAAGCTGGAATATGCCGATTTTCGGTGGGCAAAATCTGACCGCGCCCGGCCTGTTTCCCATGATCACGGCAGCGGCGATTGGTCTGCTTGCCCTGACCGTGCTGATCCGCCGCATTCCGGAAGTGCTCGGCTGGCGCCCCATTCGCCCCGAAGCGCCCGAGGAAGAAATCGGTTCCGTCGCCAAGGTCATCATCTGCACCCTGATCACGGCAGGTGCGGTGGCGCTGATGCGCCCGGCGGGCTTCATCGTCGCGGGCATGTTTGCAACGGCGGGGCTGATGCTGGCGGGGCTTGGCCGGCGGCCGAACCTGCGGGAGGGCGCCTTGGTTCTTGGTTCGGCGCTGATCCTGCCCTTTGTGATGCATTGGGTTTTTACGCAGATCTTCCTCACCCCCCTGCCATAAGGGTGTTTCAAGCATGACAATCCTTGATTACGCGGCGGGGCTTTTCACGCCTTACTACATCGCCCTTATGGCCATCTCCACGCTTGGGGGCATTATCGTTGGCCTGCTGCCGGGTATTACGGTGACCATGAGTGTCGGCCTGCTGGTGGGCCTGACCTTCGGCATGCCGCCGCTTGATGCGCTGATTGTGCTGACGTGCGTTTTTGTTGGTGGCATTTATGGCGGCTCCCAATCGGCCATTCTCATCAATGTGCCAGGCAGCCCGGCAGCGGCGGCGACCGCGCTGGAAGGCCATATGATGTGCAAGACGGGTCGTGCGGGGCAGGCGATTGGGTTTTCAACCATCGCTTCCGGCATTGGCACGGTGTTTGGCGCCCTGGTGCTTTTCGCGGTCGCGCCGATGATTGCGGAATTCGCGCTGAAGTTTTCGGCCTGGGAGTATTTTTTGCTCGCGGTTTTGGGCATGGCCATAAGTGCTGCGCTATGCGGTCGTTCCATGGCGCTTGGCCTGATCGGCGCCTTTCTTGGCGTCATGATCGCGCTGGTCGGTATGGATAGTGTGTGGGGCTATCAGCGCTTCACCTATGGCTACACCGATCTGGCGGCGGGCTTTTCCTTTATTCCCGCCATGATTGGGCTATTTGGCCTGGCTGAGGTATTGCACGCGCTTTCCCTGCGCGCGGGGCAGCCCTTGGCGGATAAGGTTGGGCGTGTCTCAACAAAGGTTGCCGATTACTGGCGCTACCGCATGGCGATCCTGAGAGCCAATGTGATTGGCGTGATCATCGGTGCGCTGCCTGGCGTTGGCGCGGATATCGCTGCCTGGGTCAGCTATGGCAGCAACAAGCAAATGTCCAAGGAAAAGGACCAATATGGCAAGGGCACGCCAGAGGGCGTGGTTTCTGCCGAAACAGCGAATAACGCCGCCGTTGGCGGCACTTATATCCCCATGCTGACGCTTGGCATTCCGGGCGATGCAGTGACCGCGGTGATCCTGGGCGGCATGGTGCTGCATGGGCTGCGGCCGGGGCCGATGTTTTTCCTGGAAAGCCCGCAATATTTCACCATCATCCCGACCATCATGGTGGTCTCCGCGGTGTTCCTGGTTGTCTTCGGCCTGATGATGGCGCGGGTGACGCCCCGCATTCTGGGCGTTCCGGCCTGGGTGCTGTTTCCGGTGGTGGTCCTGCTCGCGATTGTGGGCAGCTTTGCGGTCAATAACCGCATTTTCGATGTCTGGGTGATGTTTGCCTTTGGTGTTCTGGGATGGGGCATGCGTGCCCTGTCCATCCCGACGCCGCCCCTGGTGCTGGGCATGATCCTGGGCCCGATGGCGGATGCCGAATTCAGGCGGGCACTTTCCGCGAGCCATGGCAGCCTGGAACCGCTTTTCATGCGCCCGCTCAGCCTCATGCTGATTGTGGCGCTGATCCTGACAATTCTGGCTTCCACCGGCGCCTTGCGCATGCTGATCGAACGGTTTTCCCGCAAGACCGAGTGAGAATAGATCAAAGGCCTGATGGCAACGCCGCGCGCGCATGCGCTTGGTGCCGCCCATGCGGCCCGCCCAACCTCAGAACCGCATGGACCAATGCCCTGCGCCGCCCGCAATCTGGGCAGCGCTCAATCACGGGTTCTGTTAACGAATGGGCACCGGGCGCGCATTATTGCGTACGCTCAGCAGCGTGAAGATGCCGGCCGGTTGGCAGGGCTCCATCGCTTCCACGGTGACGTCTTCCGGGTTCAGCAAATCGCGCAGCGCGAAATCCGGGTGCCAGCCGAGGCGACGCGATAGCGGCGCCATGGCGCGTTCCACCCACCAGCGCGGGCCACCTTCCGCCGCGAAGTGATTGACGAAAAGCAGATGCCCACCGGGGCGCACGACGCGTGACATCTCGGCATAAAGCCGGCGCGCATCTGGCACCACACTGGCCGTGAACATGGCAACGGCAATATCGAAGGAAGCGTCTTCGAAAGCCATTTCTTCCGCGTTCATTTCAACCAGGCCGCGCACATGGGAAAGCTTTTCCTCGGCCACGCGTTCATGCGCCTTGGCGAGCATTTCCCGCGACAGGTCAATACCAACGACCTGCAGATCACGCCGATAAAGCGGCAGCGCCAAGCCGGTGCCAACGCCCACCTCCAAAACGCGCGGCCCGGCAAGGCGATTGACGGCTTCCACCGCGCGCCTCCGCCCAAAGGCGGAAACGCCACCAAAGACCAGATCATAAACACCCGCCCAGCGGCGATAGGCTTCGCGCACACTATCGGCATCCAGCGCTTCACGCGCGTGACCCCGTTCTTCTGCGCCCTTGGCGAGACCGATATTTGCCATTGGAATCCTGATTCCCTGCGCCTGAATGCGAGGGCATGAACACCGCAAATAAGGTCTCGTCAATCTTTTTGCTAGGGTTTGGGATTACTGGCCAAATCTGACACTAAATCTGTCAAGACTTCCTGTCTTTGCCGGACACCGCCACCAGCACCCCACTGACCGCAATCACCGCCATGCCGACCCAGGTGATGGTATCCGGCGCATCGCCGAAGACCAGCACGCCGGCCACCACCGCCCAGATCATTTGCGTATAGGAAAGCGGTGCCAGCAGGCTGGCTGGCGCGCGCGCAAAGGCCAGCACCAATAACCCGTGGGAGGCTCCGCCCAGCAGCCCAAGCAGCACCAGCGCCACCCAATCCAGCGCGCTTGGCCAGACCCAGACAAAGGGCAGCGAGGCCGAGGTCAGCAGCGTTGCCGCAAAAGACGTATGCAGGATGGTGGTGCGCGGGTCATCCAGCGCGGCCAGCTTGCGCGTCAGGATCTGGTAGAAGGCGAAAAGCGCGGCAGCCCCTAGCGGCAGCAGCATGGCCCAATGCGCGGGCTCCCCGGCAAACAGGAAGGGCGGGCGGAGCAGCATCACCACCCCGGCAAAGCCAAGACCCATGCCGAACCAGCGCCAGGGGCCGATTTTTTCGCCAAGCCAAAGGGCTGCCAGCGCCAGGGTAAATAGTGGTGAGGCAAAGCCAACCGCGGTCGCATCCGCGAGCGGGATATAGACCAGCGCCGAGGAAAACAGGAAATTGCAGGCGGCCAGCAAAAGGCTGCGAAAGGTTTGAAGCCCCGGCGCGCGGGACCGCCAGGGCAGGCTGCCCGTGATCAGCCGCATGGCGATGGTGACGGCGATGAAGCTGAACAGAAACCGCGCCCACATCAATTGCGGCACGGCGAAGCTCAGCGTCATCAGCTTCAGCAGCGTATCCATGGCGACAAACAGCGCCAGCGCCAAAAGCTGCAACAGGACGCCGGCAAGGACGGAATTCATGGCTGCCCTGTAACCCGTTTAGCGCCATAAAAAAACGGGATGATTGCCCGGCAATCATCCCGTCTTGCGGAGGGGTGGAAAGCCCTCAGGCCGCGTCTTCGCGGCGTTCCTTTTCGCGCGGCTTCACATAGGCAACCGCGGCATGTTCGGCGCAATAGGGCTTGCCGGACAGGGGATCGCCCTCACAGAAGCGGAATTCAGGGGTGCCGGGCTCCCCGATTGGCCAGCAGCAGGTGCGGGATCCGCCAAGGCGCGGACGGGGCGGGGCGGGGTTGCGCACGGCAGCCGGGGGTGGTGCGACCAGCACTACAGGGGCGGCTTGTGGCGGCGGGGCCTGGGGCCGCATGACTGGTGTGCTTGGCATGGGCCGGGCCACCGGGGCCTGGCGGGGCGGGCGCGGGCTTGGCGTGGTGCGCCGTTCCTGCGGGTCACGCCGGATCGGGCTTGGCCGGGAAGACAGGTTCAGCCGATGCGCCTTGCCGACCACGGCATTCTTCGAAATCCCCATGCGGCGACCGATTTCCGCGGTCGAAAGACCCTCGGCCCAGAAGGCGCGCAGCCTCTCAATCGCTTCTTGCGTCCAATCCATGATGGAACCCCCTTGATCTCCCCAACACAAGATACGGTAGGGAAAAGGGGGCAGAGACACAAGTTCTATGATCCGCGACTCGAAAGAAATCTGTGGAAAACGCCCGATTCGGCCTTGTCAGGGCCGTTTTTGAGGGCTCCGATAGGCCATGATCAAAGCATTTGCAGGTGCGACTCGGCGGCTTGCCCGTGACTAGCGGTACGGGGCGGCTCAAGCAGATCCTGGCCCTGGCGGCGCCGACCACGCTGCTGGTCGCGACCCAGATCATCGCGCAATTGATCGAACCCTGGCTGGCCGCGCGCCAGGGCCAGGCGGCTTTGGCAGGCTGGGCGGTGGTGCTGCCCTTCACCCTGCTGCTCTCCCAAATGTCGGCCGGGGCCATGGGGGGCGGCGTGGTTTCGGCTATTGCCCGCGCCCTGGGGGGCGGGAAGCGTGATGAGGCAGCCGCGCTTGCCTTCCATGCGCTGATCATCGCGACCGCCGGCGCGGCGCTTTTCGCGCTGCCTTTTCTGCTGGCCCCGCGCGCGATCCTGGGCCTGATCGGTGGCGCAGGCGCGGCGGAAGCCGGTGCTGCCTTTGCCGCCTGGACCTTTGGCGCGGGGGCGCTACCGGCCTGGCTGACCAATACCTTGGCCTCCATCCTGCGCGGTGGCGGGCGGCATGCGCTTGCGGCGCGCGGTGTGGTGGGGGGCTGGGTGATCTATCCGCCGCTCGCCTGGGCTTTCATGGAACCGCTGGGCTTTGGCCTGCCAGGTGCTGGCATGGCCTTCGCGCTCAGCATGAGCGCTTCCGCGCTGATCATGGCGCTTGTGGTGCTGCGCGGCGGTGCCGGCTTTGTGCCGGATTTTCGCGCCCCCCTTCGCCGCGCGCTATTCGGGCGCATCCTGGCGGTGGGGCTGATTGCCTGTGTCATGGCGACGCTTGCCAATCTGGCGACCATTCTGGTGACGGCGCGCATCGCCGCCCACGGGCCGGCGGCGATTGCCGCCTACGGCATTTCCGCGCGCATGGAATTCCTGATGATCCCGCTGGCTTTTGGTATCGGATCGGCACTGACGGCCCTGGTCGGGCGCGCGGTGGGGGCAGGGGATTGGAATGAGGCACGGCGCATCGCCTGGACCGGCGGTGCCTTGGCCTTTGCGGTGACGGGCGTGATCGGCTTTGGCATTGCGCTGTTTCCTGCCCAGGTGGCGGCGGCCTTTGCCAGTGACGCGGCGGTGGCCGCCATAGCAACCGAAGCGCTGGGGATCATTGGCTGGGCCTTGCCGGGTTTTGGGCTGGGCATGGCGCTTTACTTTGCGGCCATGGGGGCAGGGCGGATGCGCTGGCCGGTGGCTGCGGCGCTGATGCGCGTGGGGCTTGCCGTGCTGGGGGGCGCTTTGCTGATGGATGCGGCTGGGCTTGGGCTGACCGGGCAATTCATTGCGGTTGCGCTTGGCATCACCGCCTATGGGCTGATTTGCGCGCTTGCGGTGCGGCCTGGGGTTTGGCCGGGTCGCGTGTGACAGGGCCTTCACGCGCGGGGCGCTGCGCGCTACCTCTCCGCCCATAGAGCAGATCGCGTTCAGATGGAATCTTCTGAACGCGTGAAGATGCTCGAAAAACACAGCTCTGGAGCGGGTTGCGTGAACCCATGTGAACGCAACATGCTCCAGAAAACGCGGACCCGATGGGCGAAACATGACCAGCAGCAATGATATTCGTGCGACCTTCCTGGATTACTTCCGTCGCAATGGCCATGAGGTGGT
>JADCES010000187.1 GCA_020250005.1 Roseomonas sp. | reverse complement strand
ATCTGGTTATAGGTCTTCATTGCCTCAATCAGCAGCAGAGTCTGGCCCTGCGTGACCTTGCTGCCCAGCGTCACGAAGGGCGCGGCGGTGGGTTCAGCGGAAAGATAGGCAACGCCCACCATGGGGCTGTTCACCGCGCCGGGATGGTCTGCGTCAATTTCAGCGGCGGGCGCTGCGAGTGCGGGCGCGGCAGCCAGGGCAGCGGCAGAAGGCGCCGGCGCAGCGGCCACCGGCATCGCCATGGCCGCCACCGTCACCTGGCGCACCAGCTTGACCCGCATGTCATTATCAACCAGCTCAATTTCGGTCAGGTCGCTCTCACGCAGGATTTGCGCCAATTCCCGGATCGTCGCCGGGTCGAATTGCAGGTCCTTGGTCATGCTTCCTCATCCTGTGCGATCAGCCCCGCCATGGCGCGGATCGCCAGCGCATAGCCTTCAACGCCAAGCCCGCAAATCACGCCGGTCGCGGCCTTGGAGATGAAACTGTGATGCCGGAATTCCTCCCGGCGATGGATATTCGTGATGTGCACCTCAATCACCGGCACATCCACGGCCAGCAGCGCATCCATGACGGCGATGGAGGTCGTGGTATACCCCGCCGGGTTCATGATGATGCCGGCAGCGCGCCCGCGGCATTCCTGCACCCAGGTCACCAATTCGCCTTCGCTATTGGTCTGGCGGAAATCAATGGCAAGCCCAAGCCCATCCGCCACCTCGGCGCAAAGGGCTTCCACATCATCAAGGGTGGCGGTGCCGTATTTCTCCGGCTCTCGCACGCCAAGCATGTTCAGGTTAGGGCCGTTGAGCACGGCGATCAAAGGCGGGGTCACGACGCTTCCCTTGCGGCTTTATCAGAAGGCGTTGCGCTAGCACGGGGGGTCCAAGCCCGGCAAGCGGGCCGGGCGCTTGCCCTTCCGCCCCCGCCCCGCCACATTGGGCCCATGTCTGCCATCGCCATTTCCGTCAACGGGGAACCCCGCCAAATGCCCCAGGGTGCCACTGTGGCGGCGCTTTTGGCCGCGATTGGCCTTGATACCCGCAAGGTGGCGGTTGAGCGTAATGAGGAAATCGTGCCCCGTTCCACCTATGCCTCGGTCGCGCTGCATGAGGGCGACAAGCTTGAAATCGTTCACTTCATCGGGGGCGGCTGAGCATGTCCCACACAGATGATGATAGCTGGCAGGTCGCCGGCCAGCGGTTCCAATCCCGCCTGATCGTGGGCACGGGCCGCTACAAGGACCTCGAGGAAACCGCCGCCGCCATCGAAGCCTCAGGGGCGGAAATCGTCACCGTCGCAGTGCGCCGGGTCAATCTGTCGGACCCCAAGGCGCCGATGCTGCAGGATTATGTCTCCCCCAAGCGCTATACCTATCTGCCCAATACCGCCGGCTGCCATACCGCCAAGGATGCGGTGCGCACGCTGCGCCTGGCCCGCGAAGCTGGCGGGTGGAACCTGGTGAAGCTGGAAGTGCTGGGCCCCGCCCCCTTCCTGTATCCCGATATGCCAGCCACTTTTGAAGCGGCGGCAGCGCTGATCGCCGATGGCTTTCAGGTCATGGTCTATTGCGCGGATGACCCGCTGGCGGCCAAGCGGCTGGAAGATATGGGCTGTGTCGCCATCATGCCTTTGGGGGCACCCATCGGCTCCGGCATGGGGGTTGTGAATCCCTATATGATCAGCGCCATCAAGCGGGAAGCCAAGGTGCCGGTGCTGGTCGATGCGGGCATCGGCACGGCATCCGATGCGGCCTTGGCGATGGAGCTTGGCTGCGATGCCGTGCTGCTCAATTCCGCGATTGCTCACGCCAAACACCCCGTGCGCATGGCGCGCGCCATGAAAGCCGCGGTGGAAGCCGGGCGCCACGCCTTCCTGGCAGGGCGCATGCCGCGCAATTACAGCGCGGATGCATCAAGCCCCATGAGCGGGCTGATCCGTAGCTGAAGCGCGCATCGCGCGGATTTCCGCTTCCAGCAGCGCGGGATCGGGCGCTGCCAGCCATTGCGCCGGCACGGCAATGGCCACTGCCAGCAGGCGCTTATACTCGGCCTTGGGCAGTTCAATGGCGCCAAACCGCGCCAGATGCGCCGTCAGGAACTGCGTATCCAAAAGCGTGAACCCCCCCAGCCGCAGCCGCGCCACCAGCGCCACCAAAGCCACCTTTGAGGCATCCGTGATGCGGGAGAACATGCTCTCCCCAAAAAACGCGCCGCCGATGCGCACGCCATAAAGCCCGCCGACCAGCGCGCCATCCTGCCAGACTTCGATGGAATGGGCCGCCCCGATGCGATGTAGCGCGGTGAAAAGGGTTTCGATTTCAGCATTGATCCAGGTATCGGTGCGCCCCGGCGCGGGTTCGGCGCAGCCCGCGATCACGCCGGCGAAATCCTGATCAGCCGTCACGCTGAAGCGCCCGGAAAGCACCGTGCGGCGCAGCCGGCGCGGCAGATGAAACCCCTGATCCAACGGCAGAATGCCGCGTAGCGCCGGATCAAGCCAATGGAGCTTCTTGCTCTCCCGCCCTTCCGCCATGGGGAAAAGCCCGGCGCCATAGGCGCGCAGCATCAATTCGGGCGTGATTTCCAGCGGCCGGCGGCTCATGCGCGCGACCCTATTGCAAGGGTGAGCCCCGCGCTATTCTTCCTCATCCGCCGGGGCGATCGGAAGCGCGCTGCTTTCCTTATGCGTCGCCAGCGCCACCAGGGTTTCCGTGCGCATCACGCCAGGCAGGGCGCGCAGCCGCGCATTGGTGAAGCTATCCACCGCGGCAAGGTCCGGCAGCCGAAGCTTCACCTGATAGGACCAGCGCCCGGAAATCGCATGGCATTCCAGCACAGCCTCATCTGCCGCCATGGCGGCGATGAAGCCTGCTTCCGTGCCTGATTGCAGCATCACAAACACCCAGGCGAGTTGCGGGCAGCCCACCGCCGCCGGGTCCAAATCCGCCCGCCAGCCCCTGATCGTGCCGCGTTCTTCCAGGCGCTTGACGCGTTCCGCCGTGGCCGAGACGGAAAGCCCCGCGACTTTCGCGAGTTCCGCCAGCCCCGCCGCGCCATTGCCTTGCAGTTCCAGCAGGATATTCCGGTCTATATCGTCCATCACGAGACTATATCCGGCGAAACCAGCGAATGGAATGAAAATCTTATCATCATTCCCGGGTTTTTTGCGGCAAAGCCGGTGCGGTTTTCCCGACCAGGGTACCGGTTGAAGCCTTAAATGACACCCCGGCGGCCTATTTGGCGGCGACCAAGGGCACCCGCAGTTGTGCGGCGATTCTACCAGGCCAGGCGGGGCAGGTGATTCTGTCGCTGCTGGCGGTCGGGGAGGGGCGGATTGCGGCGGCCATTGAAGCATCGCCCCAGCAAATACAACCGGGGGTTGTTTTAAGTGTGGCGGTTTTCATCAGTTGATTATGAGGAGACATTTTTTTGCGTCTTGCGACGCAGTTTTTCACATTAATCAGCGGTTAATCTGTTGCGCTGCACCTCAAAAGTGTGAATAGAGTGTGAACGCCAAAGGATATCTCTTTAAGTCTGTCTGGTCTTCCGAAATAGCTTTGAGCATAGCTTTGAAATCCGCTGTGTTTTTGTTTTGTCTTCGGAAAGGCATCGGAAACGGACTTATTTCGGAATCCCGTAGGCTAGGCACGCCGGAGAAGGGGAAGTCGTCATGAGTGGTTTCGCTGAGACAGTTCTTGGGCCAGGCAATAATACATTCGCCGGTACCACCGCGAATGACTCGGTGCTTGGCCAAGGCGGCAATGACAGCATTCTCGGCATTGGCGGCGATGACTGGCTCGATGGCGGCGCTGATCGTGACACGCTTGATGGCGGCATTGGCAATGACACGCTTGATGGCAATACAGGCAATGACTCGCTGATTGGTGGCAATGGTAATGACTCGCTGATTGGCGGCGCCGGCAATGACTGTCTGAATGGTGGCCTTAACGATGACACGCTGGATGGCGGCGCCGACAATGACACCATCTTTGGCGGCATTGATGCGGGCAATGACAGCCTGATTGGCAATGCCGGCACTGACTTTCTGAATTACGCTGCAGCCACTGGCGGCATTACCATTGATGTACAGGCGCAGCGCGCGACGCTTTCCGGCCTGGGCAATGATAGCATCACTTCCTTTGAAAGCTACCGGCTCGGTTCGGGCAGCGACAGTTTCCTGGGCAGCAGTAGCACTGCCGTTGATGAAACGGTAAATGGCGGTGCGGGCGATGACAGGCTGGATGGCGGCGCCGGCAATGACATGGCAAGCTATGCCAATGCTGGCGGTGCTGTCACGGTTAATCTTGATACGGGCACCAGTTCCGGTGCGGATGGCAATGATGTCCTGATCAGCTTTGAAGCCGTCATTGGCGGCAATTCCAGTGATTCGCTTGTTGGCGGCAATGGCAATGACACGCTGGATGGCGGTGCCGGCAATGGCAATGACGCGCTTGTTGGCGGCAATGGCAGGGACTCGCTTTTTGGCGGTAGCGGTAATGGTAACGACTCTCTTTTTGGCGGCATTGGCGATGACACGCTGGATGGCGGCAATAGCGCTGACACGCTGACGGGCGACGCAGGCAATGACCGCCTGTTCGGCGGTTCCGGCAGTGACTCAATTGATGGCGGCGACGGCAACGATTCGATTTTCAGCGGCGATACCAGTTTCGGGCGCGGCAATGACACGATCCTTGGCGGCAGCGGCAATGACTATATTAATGCCAACCAAGGTGTGAACTCGTCGATCCTTGGCGGCATCGGCGACGACACACTCGATCAAGTCGCCGGCTGGAACGAAGGCGGTGATGGCAATGATTGTATCATCAGCTCGCCAAGCAACGGAACCCTGATCGGCGGCGCCGGGGCGGACACGCTCATCGACCTCGGCGGCCCCGATGGAAATCAGTCGTTCGCCGGCAGTGGGGACGGCACGGACCTTCTGACCTTCCGCCATTTTTCTCAAAATCCGATTTTCGTTGATCTGGGCGTGGGCACCTTTAGCGGAGATCCCTTAAGCAATCTTTTCGGTAATAATTCCATCAGCGGCATCAACCGGGTCTTCGGCACTATCGGTGCCGACACGCTGACTGGCGGCAGTGGCAATGACACGCTTTTCGGGGAGGACCCTGCTTGGGAGCTAATTTCCCAGACTAGGGTCGACTCCATCAGCGGCGCTGGCGGCGATGATTGGCTCAACGGGGGGTTGGGCGAGGACACCCTGAAGGGCGGTACCGGCAATGACACGCTGGAAGGCGGCCAGGGCTCAAACTTTGCGAGCTATGCGAATGCTGGTGGTGATGTCACGGTCAATCTTGCTACCGGCCGCAGTTCTGGCGCGGATAATATCGATTCCATTGCAAATATCAGAAACGTCGTTGGCGGCAATGGCAATGACTTCCTTCTGGGCAACGACAGCAACAATATCCTGATTGGCGGCCTTGGCAATGACACGCTGGATGGCGGGCTTGGCAGTGACGTTCTGGATGGCGGTGCGGGCTCCAACTGGGCGAGCTATGCAAATGCGGGTGGTGCAGTCACGGTCAATCTTGGTGCCGGCAGCAGTTCTGGCGCGGATAATAACGATGCCATTTCAAATATCACAAACGTCCTTGGTGGGAATGGCGCTGACAGCCTGCTGGGCAATAGCAGTAACAATAGCCTGATTGGCGGCCTTGGCAATGACACGTTGGTTGGCGGGCTTGGCAATGACTACCTGGATGGCGGCGCGGGCTCCAACTGGGCGAGCTATGCGAATGCGGGTGGTGCAGTCACAGTCAATCTTGGTGCCGGCAGCAGTTCCGGCGCGGATGATAGCGATACCATTTTAAATATCACAAACGTCCTTGGCGGCAATGGCGCTGACAGCCTGCTGGGCGACGGCAGTAACAATAGGCTGATTGGCGGCCTTGGCAATGACACGTTGGCTGGCGGCAATGGCGATGACCGCCTGGATGGCGGTTCTGGCAATGACTTTGCGAGCTATGCCAATGCGGGCGCAGGGGTAGACGTTCAGATCAATCGTGATGCCCTCGGCGGGGCAGGCAATGATGAATTGCAGGGCTTTGAAGGGCTGATCGGTTCGAATTTTGATGACACGCTGGAGGGTGATACCAGCGCCAATACGCTCATTGGCGGTGGTGGTTCGGATTCGTTGCTCACGGGCGGCGGTGGCAATGACCTGCTCGATTACGGCGCTGGCAATGATACCTTTGTCTGGGATCAGGTCCTCACGCCTGGCAACCTGACGCTGATCGGTGCCGACGGCAATGACTTCCTGAACCTTGGCACTGGTTGGGTGAATGGTACCGTTACCAGCAATGACTGGATCAATTTCGAAAGAACCATTGCTGGTACTGGTGGTACCGAAACCGTCACCATGTTCACCCAGGGCTGGGAACAGGTGGTGTGCTTCGCCGAAGGCACACGCATCGTCACCCCAGGCGGCGAGGATGTGGTGGAAAACCTCCGCGCCGGGGATATGGTGCTGGCCATGCGCAACGGTCAGGCCGGGTTTGAACCGCTGCGCTGGGTAGGCTTCATGGATATCGCCGTGCCGCGCAACGCGGTGATGGCGGCGAAAACCGCGCCCATCCTGATCAAGGCTGGTGCGATTGCGCCCGGCATGCCGGCGCGTGATTTGCGGGTCAGCCCGGATCACGCGATGGAAATTGATGGCCACCT
>JADCES010000186.1 GCA_020250005.1 Roseomonas sp. | reverse complement strand
TGGTGCCGCAAATGCTCTCGGCCATGGCGCATGATCTGGAACGCGGCACCGGCCCCTGGCAGGCGGAAGCCCTTGCCCTCCCGCAAGCCTTCCTGCTGACCCATGGCGCCGTGGCGCAGGCGCGGTTTTTGTCCGAGGGGCTGCAAGTGGATGCGGCGCGCATGCGCGCCAATCTGGATGCGACCCATGGCATGATCATGGGTGAGGCCGTGATGATGCGGCTTGCCCCCATTCTGGGCCGTGGGGAGGCGCATCATAAGGTGAATGACGCCTGTGATGCGGTGCGTGCCGAGGGCATTACGCTGGCGGCGGCCTTGTCACGCATCCCGGCCATTGCGGCGCGGCTGGATGCGGCGGCGGTGGAAGCGATGACCGACCCGGCGAGCTATCTGGGCAGCGCCCATGCCTTCACGGACCGGGTAGTGGCGCGGGCAGGGGCGGCGCTCCAGGCCTGAAGCAAAAGCAACAAAGCATTTACCATTGGCCTGGGCTGCCCCATATGCCGCCCATGCCGCCACTTCTCCGTGCCCTTTGTGTCTTGCTGCTCGCCCCCCTGCTGGGCGCGCCGGCTGAGCGTCTGCCAACGCCGGACCCCCTGCGCGCAGCCGGCTGGCAGAAGGGCGGCTGGCCCGGCATCAAGCCCGCGACCTTCGAAGCGCTGCCGGATGCCGGGTTGAGGATCAGCGGCCAGGGGGAGGGGAGTTTTGTGTGGCGCACCGTCTCCAAGGCGGATGCCTGCCTCTATTGGCGCTGGCGTGTGGATCAGGGTCCGCCGCCCACGCGGCTGGACCGCAAGGGCGGTGATGATCGGGCGATTGCGATTACCGTTGGCTTTGATGGCTGGCCACCGGATGCGAGTTTTTTCCAAAAGGCGCAGCACACCATGGCCCAGGCCATGGCCGGGGATCACCGCCTGCCGCGCAGCATGCTTGTCTATGTCTGGGGCGGGACGGGGCAGGAACCGCGCCCCTTTCCCAACCCTTATGTGGCGGGCCTTGGCAAGGTCCATGTCTTGCGCGCTGCGACAGCCCCACGCCAGCAATGGTTTGACGAAAGGATTGATCTCGGCCGGGATTGGCGCGCTGCCTTCAAGGGGGCGGGCGTGCCGCCGGTGCTGGAAATCATGATCGGCACCGATGTGGATGATACGAATGCGCGGCTGGATGCGCGGATAGAACGCCTCCGCTTCGCGCCCTGCTGAGCCGCTTCAGAAGGCATGATCCGGCGCAAAAACGCGCATTGGGATCATGGTAAATGGCGCGGCGTCACAAGGAGATTCGCATGACCGACCCGCTTCCCACCATTTGGAACCCCGATCAGCGCATCGGCGATATGCTGAAGGGCAAGCGCGGCCTGGTGGTGGGCATTGCCAATGCCGATTCCATAGCCTTTGGCGCTGCCGCCAAGCTCAGGGCCTTTGGTGCCGACCTTGCCGTAACCTGGCTGAATGAGAAAGCGGAACCCCATGTCCGCCCTTTGGCCGAACAGCTTGGCGCGGACATCACCATGAAGCTGGATGTCGAAGCGCCCGGCGAAATGGAAGCGGTGTTTGAACGCCTGACGCGCGACTGGGGCAAGCTTGATTTCGTGATCCATTCCATCGCCTTCGCCCCGCGTGCCGATTTGCATGGCCGCGTGATTGATTGTTCGGCCCAGGGTTTCGCCCAGGCCATGCGTGTTTCCTGCTGGTCCTTTTTGCGCATGGCGAAGCTCGCGGAACCCATCATGGCGCCGGGCGGCGTGCTGGTGACCATGAGCTATTACGGCGCCGATAAGGTGGTTGCGAATTACAACATCATGGGGCCGGTGAAGGCCGCGCTTGAAGCCTCGGTCCGTTATGCGGCGGCTGAACTTGGGCCGCGCGGTGTCCGGGTTTTCGCGGTCTCGCCCGGGCCGCTTCGCACCCGTGCCGCTAGCGGCATTGCGCAATTCGATGAATTGATCGCGGAAGCGAAGGAACGCGCGCCGGCGCAGCGGCTTGTGGATATCGCCGAAGTTGGCCGCGTGGTAGCGTTTCTGGTGAGTGGCGCGTCATCGGGCATGACGGGCGATACGATCTATGTGGATGCGGGGCTGCACAATGTCGCCTGAAGCAAAAACTGCGGCACTGCTGGTGTTGAATGCGGGCTCATCATCGCTGAAATTCGCGGTCTTTGCTGTGAATGGCAGCGTATTGGCGCAGCGTTATGATGGCCAGATGGAAGGCATTGGCGCGGCACCGCGTTTCATCCTGCGCGATGCAGCAGGGGCGATGCTGACGGAACGCCATTTCACGGCAGCCGAAGCACCCAAGGGCCATGAAGGCGCGCTTGGGGTGATTTTGGCGGCGCTTTCGCCCTTGCTGGATGGCGCGGCCATTCGCGCCATTGGTCATCGCGTGGTGCATGGCGGGCGGGATTTGAGTGCGCCGGTGATGATCACCGATGCCATCATGGCGAAGCTCCGCGCGTTGGTGCCCCTCGCACCCCTGCATCAGCCGCATAATCTGGCCGGCATTGAAGCGGCCGCGCGGCATTTTCCGGGTGTTCCGCAAATCGCCTGTTTCGACACAGCCTTTCACCGCACGCAAAGCCATGCTGCCGCAAGTTTCGCGCTGCCGCCGCGGTTTTTCGATCAGGGCATTCTGCGTTACGGCTTTCATGGCCTTTCTTACGAATACATCGCGCGCCGCCTGGCGGCCGAAGATGCAGCGCTGGCGCGTGCTAGGCTGGTGGTCGCGCATCTTGGCAATGGCGCATCGCTTTGCGCCATTGAAGGCGGGCAAAGCCGCGCCACCACCATGGGTTTTACCGCCTTGGATGGCGTGCCCATGGGCACAAGAAGCGGCCAATTGGACCCCGGCGTGGTGCTGCATATGCTGGATAGTTTGCAGATGACATCGAAGGACATCACGCATCTGCTTTATCACGACAGCGGCTTGAAGGGCATGTCCGGCGTCTCGCAGGATGTGCGCGCCATTGAAGCTGCGGGCACCGAAGCCGCTGAAGCCGCTTTGGATCACTTCGCCTTTCGTGTGCGGCGCGAAATCGGCGCTTTGGCCGCTTCCATCGGCGGCATTGACGCCTTGGTGTTCACCGCCGGCATTGGCGAGAATGCGCATGGCGTGCGCGCACGCATCTGCGCGGGGCTTGGCTTTCTGGGTATCAACCTTGATCCCGCCGCCAATGCCGCCAATCGCCCGGAGATTGGCCGCGCAGGTGATCCCGTGCGCGTACTGATCCGCCCAACGGATGAGGAAGCGATGATCGCGGAGCATGCCCTTGCATTGGTCGCGCAGCACTGAAATCTGAGAATCTGCGCGCCTCTAACGCCCGCCAAGGGCGGGCGAGCGCCCGAATGGGCGCCGCTGCTTATGCAGCGAAGCCAAGCGCGCGGAGGCGCGCGCCGGCGTCTGAGGGCGGATCGGTCACGATCCGCGCAAAGGCCAACAACCCTTTACTGGCGCTTGGGGAAAGGCAAGCATGGCCGGAAACCATCAGGAGGCGCCCATGCTCGACAACCCCCCGCTGCTCACCATTCATCGCGGCCATCGCCGCCCGGCAAAGGCACTGATCGAAGCCTTTCGTGGCGCGCAGACATCCCATTTGGTGGATGCCATGGATGGGCGCGGCGCGCTTGATTATCGCATCAAGCCGATGGACGCCGATAATGCGGTGTTCGTCGGCCCGGCACTGACCGCGCTTGCCTATCCCGCCGATGTTGTCGGCGTTTTTGGTGCGCTGATGGAAGCCGAAGCGGGTGATGTGATTGTGGTCGCGAATGACGCCTATACCGCGACCGCCGTGATCGGTGACCTTGTGGCCGGGATGATGAAGAACAAGGGTGTCGCCGCTTTCGTGACCGATGGTCTGGCGCGCGACCGTGCGGGCATTGTCGCGTCCCGCCTGCCGCTGTTTGCCGCCGGCATCATGCCCGCCTCACCGGCGGCGAATGGCCCCGCGGTGGTGGGCGCGCCGGTGACGCTTGGCGGGCAGCATGTGCGCCCGGGCGATATCATTGTGGGCGATGCCGATGGCGTTGTCGTGGTGCCGCAGGATCAGGCGGAGGCAGTGCTGGAAAAACTCGCCGCCGTGCGCGCTGCCGAAGCCCGCGCGATTGCCGCGGTGGAAGCGGGTGCCACCGCCAATGACAAGATGCGCGCCATTGTCGGCAATGCGCGCATCATTGCCCAGTAAAGCGAAACGCCGCCGGGGTGCCCCTCGGCGGCGCTTTTTCGGGCCAGGGCTTAGCGCGCCCTGCGATCAATCCTTGTGCTTCGCAAGATAGGCCAGCAGATCCTTCAATTGCTGTTCATTGCGAAGCCCGGCAAAGGCCATGGAACCCTGCGGTGCGACTGCCTTTGGATTGGTGATATAGGCGGTCAGGTTTTCGATGGTCCAGACATGACCGCCTTCACCCAGCGTGCGCATATTGGATGAATAGCGGAAGCCTTCGATGGAAGCCGCCTTGCGGCCCACCACGCCCCAAAGATTGGGGCCAACGCCATTGCGCCCGCCCTTGTCAATGGTGTGGCAAGCGCGGCACTGGTTGAAGACGCGCTGGCCGGCATCGGCATCCTGCGCGAAGGCTGGGACCGTGACGGAAAAACCCGCCAGCATGGCGGCGGAAAGCAAAAGGCGACGCATCAATCAAGGCTCCTGAAAGCTGAGACACCGCAATCGCCCTTCAGGCAAAAATTACGGCAGAACACCGGCTTGTCTGAAATGGTCGTGCTTGGCAAACCCGCAAGACGTCACGCAGCACGCATTTCAGGACTTTCATTTTGCTGCAATAAGGCCGCAATGATCGGCTGCGCCATGGCAGGATTGGTAAAAGCCAAATGCAGCCGCCCCTCCGCGCGGGAAACCAGCCGCACGCCAAGCGCTAGCCCCAGCGCATCAATACGCAGCTCCCCTTCGGTAAAATCCGCTGCCCCACCCAGGAACAGCGCGCCACCAGGTGAAAGATCGAGCAGCACGCCCTCGGTCGCATTCAGCCGGGCCGGCACGCCAAGGGAAAGCCGCGCCTCTCGCCGGCGATTGGCAGCCGGCAGGCGCCCGCGCAGCGCCTCGCCCAGATTCTGCCTGAAGGCTGCGATGGCATCGGCCAATTCATCCGCACCCGATTGCAGCGTCCAGGCCGCCTCTCCCGTATTGCCGGAATCCTGCGTCAGCGCTTCCATTCTATTCGCGACATCCGCGGCATTCTCCGCCGCGCCCATGATGGCGCGGGAGATTTCGGCGGTGGTCGCCGATTGCTCCTCAACCGCCGCCGCAACCGAAGTCGCGACCGCATCAAGCTCGGTCACCGCGCCGCCGATCCCATCCATGGCGGCCAAGGCGCGGCTGGCAGCGGCCTGCATGGCGGCGATGCGCCCGGCGATTTCCTCGGTGCTTTGCCCCGTGCGCTTGGCAAGGTTCTTAACCTCATTGGCGACCACGGTGAAGCCCTTGCCGGCCTCCCCGGCGCGCGCCGCTTCGATGGTGGCATTAAGTGCCAGCAGATTGGTCTGCCCGGCGATTTCCGCGATCAGGCGCGACACCTGGCCGATTTGATCCACGCTGCCGGTCAGTTCCGTGAAAATCCGCCGCGCTTCTTCCGTGCGCTGCATCACGCCCCGCGTCGCTTCCCCGGCGCGTGACATTTGCTGCGCAATCTCCCCCGCCGCGCCGGCGAGTTCATCAGCCCCGCGTGAGGCTTGCTGCGCGCTGATTCGCCCTGCGGCGGCGGCGCTGGCCGAAGCTTCTGCCGCGCGGGCACCGCCTTCGGCGGCTTCGGTCATGGCGGCAGCATTGCGCCGCAGCATGGCAATCCGGCGATCCAGATCCTCAAGCGCGGCGGCGGTCTCTGCCTCGATCGTGGCGGCAAGATCACCGAGCGCGGCTTGAGGCGCGGCGGGGATGGGTGGGGCGGGCAGGGCAGGCGGCGGCGGGCGCTGCCGCAAGGCCTCAGCCGCCATCAGCATCTGGCGCCAGGGGCCATCAGCTTCGATTGCGGTAAAAGGGGGCACGGGGTCACCAGCCGCCAAGCGCGAGAGCTTGCCGGCAAAGCCCGCCAACATGCTGCGTTGATGCCAAAGTGCCCAGCAACCAAGCAGCAGGCAAATCATGAACCCCGCCGCAAGCCCCATGAAGAAACCCGGCGCCTGACCAGTGCTTGCTTTCTGCCCAGCCGCGGCCAGGCCGGGTTCAGCAAGCAGGGTCATCACGACAAGGCCTGGTAAACGGAGCTCAACTTTCATGGCGCATCCTGGAATCCAGGGCCCAGTGTGACGGCATTTCGCTACGAGCCGGTTAAGGCCCGTGCGGCTTGGCGCGATTGCGGCTAAATATGATCAAGGATTTGGGAATCACCTTATGGCTCATCGTATCGCCGTCATTGGCGCGCCTTCCCTGATTGGGCGCGAAATCTTGCGTTGTCTTGCGGAAACCAGCCTTGCCGGGGCTGAATTGGTGGCGCTGGCCACGGGCCGCGCCGCGGGGGCGGAGCTTTCCTGGGGTGAGAAGGCAGTTCTCAAGACCCGCGATGTGGCCCGGTTTGACTATGCCGGCACGGCGCTCGCGATTTTCGCCTGCGACGCCAAGCTTGCTGCAATTGAGGTGCCGCGCGCGGCCGCTGCCGGCGCCATGGCGATTGACCTTTCCGGGCATTTCCATCTGGAACCCGATGTGCCTTTGGTGGTGGCCGGCGTGAATGACCAGGCTTTGGCCCGCGCTGCCAAAAGGCGGATCATCGCCTGCCCGCTGCCGGCCAGCCTGATATTGGCGATGGTGCTGAAGCCCCTGCATGAAGCCGCCGGCATCCGGCGCGTGGTGGCCGCGACCTATCAGCCAGCCTCCGGCGTGGGGAAGGAGGGCATGGATGAGCTCTGGTCCCAGACGCGCGGCATTTTCGTCAATGACAATCCGGAAGCGCAATATTTCACCAAGCAGATCGCCTTCAATGTCATTCCGCATATTGATCGCTTCATGGCCGATGGCGCGACGCGGGAGGAATGGGCCATGGCCGCCGAAATCCGCAAGCTTGTCGCGCCCGATATTCAGGTGAGTGCAAGCTGCGTGCGCGTACCCGTGATGCTTGGGCTTGGCATGGCGCTGAACATTGCTTTTGATCGTCCGATCAATGAACGCGATGCGCGCGACGTGCTGCGAAAAGCGCCTGGCTTAAGCCTGCTCGATCGGCGCGATGATGGCGGCTATGCGAGCCCGGCCGAGATTGTGGGGGAGGATATGGTCTATGTCTCCCGCATTCGCCGTGATGCGACGCTGCCGGAGGGGCTATCGCTATGGGCAGTTGGCGATGATGTGCGGCTTGGGGCCGCGCTGAATGCGACGCGGATTGCGGAGGCGGTGGCGCGGGGTTGAGAGGTCTAGAAAAAATTCCTTGACAAAATAGGAATTTTATACCATAAACCACGGCCCCAGCCGAGGTCCCGCCCATGCCCCCAGCCACCCCAATTGAGAACAGCACAGGCACCACGGAAGGGCGCTCCATCGCCCTGGAATTGCTCTATATCACGCGTTTGCCACTGCGTATTCTGCTGACCGGCGCGGCCATGGCCGCCGTGCTGGGGGCTGGCGTGGCACTCGGCCTGCCGGGGCCGGAGGCGCTATTTGCTGCCTTCGCCGCCCCCGGCGCCACTGGACTGCCGGCGCTGATTGGTATGATGATTTTCCTTGTCGGTATCGGCTTCGCCGCCTTCCTCTGGTGGCTGGCGGCAAGAAGCTTTGCGCTGGTGTCGAACCCCGCCATTGGGCCGGAACGGCTGGCCGGCTTGCGTGACCTGCCGCTTGCCCTGCCGGAAGGTACGGTGCGCGCGCTGCTCGCGCTGATTGTCGGCGTCATTGGCCTGCCGCTGTTGCTCTTTTCCAAGACGCTTGGGCTCACGGATGCGATTGCCGGCTATGTGAATGGCATCGTCACCGGCGTTTTCGGCTTTTATTTCGGTACGCGCAGCACCGGGGCGGATGCGCAAATCGCCCGGCGCGCCACCGAACAATTGGCCGAACGTGAACGCGCCACCGGCGCGCTTGCCGCCGAAGCTGAGGCGTTGCGGCAAAAGGCGGAAGGTGCGGCGCGCGATGCCGCCCTGCCGGGGCGGATTGAAGCAACGCGCGGCAGCCTCGCGCGGCATATCGAAGTGGCGGGCCTGGTGCTGGATGAATTCGGCCCGCTGCTGCCAAAGGGCATGATCCCGGAAGGGGCAGCACAGGCCCTCGGCAAGGCACGCGAGGCCGCCGCCGCCTTGCAAGACCAGCAAAGCGGCCCAGGCGCTGAGGATGCGCTGAAGACCGCCACCGACGCCTTGGCCGGGTTGATCGGCGCGCAGCCCTTGGCGCCGCTGCTGCGTGGCGCGGCATCCCTGCTGCCCGCCGGCACGGCGCTCGGGCCGCTTGGGGCGGTCGCGACCGTGATCGGGCTTGGCTGGCATTTCGGTGCGGCGGAATATCAGCGCTGGCGGGCGCGCGTGCTGGCGGCGCCTTTTGCGCCGCAGCTTTTCGATGCGGGGCTGATCACGCCAAGCTCGGCGGAACTCCGTATGGAATCCTGCCCGATTTTTGCGCGCGCCTTCAAGGATGTGAAGGCGCGGCCCGGCTTCTTCGCGGATCTTCTCAGCAAGATCGGGCAGGATGATGCGGGCGCACGGCTTTGGGCCGAATATGGTGCCGATGCAGCGCGCTTTCCGGGCGGCCAGGCAGAAGTTGAAGAAGGCTTGGCGGAATTCCGCGCGGCTTTGCTTGCTGATCTTGCCGCGCGCGATGCAACGCCCGAAAAGATCGCCGCCGCGCTTGCGCCAATGGCGCCCGCGCCGGGCACGCTGCCCAGCGTGGACCATGTGAACCGCATGATGGATCAGGCCGGCAAGGCCGGCGAAGGCCAACCCGAAGCCCGCGCGGCTTTTGAAGCGCTGGTCATGCTGACCGGGCATTTGCGGGATAGAAAGCTTGACCCGGTAAAGCTGATGGCGGAGGTGATGCCATGATCCGCCTGATCACGCTGGCATTGATTGCCCTTGCGGCCTGCAGCGCCCTCGATGCGCCGGTGGCGCAGCTTGAACGCTGGCAGAAGCAGCGCGCCGCCGGGGCGCTGGCGGCCATCGCGGACGAACCCGTGGTTCGCGATTGCGCGCCCGGCAAGGGGGAGGCGTGTCAGCGCCTGCATCTGATCCGCGCCGAAGCCTGCCTCAGCCTTGCCTTTGCCGATCGCGCGCCGGGCGCGGCCTGCCCCGGCGCCAGCGCGCGCGAAGCAGGCCTGCTTTCCTGCGCGGCGAGTGCGGCGCAAGCGGCGGAACAATCCGCCGGCGAAATCCTGTTGCCGGCGCGGAAGCTGCGCGCGCAAGCGCGGCTCTGCGCCATTGAAAACCTGCCCCCTGCCATGGCCGCCCCGGCGGCGCGGGAATTCATCGCCGAAGCCGTACCCATGGCCGATGCGGAAGGCGCCTTGCTGCGCGGCCGCGCGCTGCTTGCCGCCGCGCGGCCTTCCGCCGGGCCTGAAGCCATCCGCTGCGCCGCGGCGCGGGATGCGCTGGCTGAGGCACGGCGCGGCCTCGCACAAAAACCCGATGACGCGGCGCTCAAGCGCCTTGCCGATGATGCCGCGTTGCGCGCCACGCGCATCAGCGATTGTCGCATTTAAAGAAAGGAGGATTTGTCATGGCCCTCGCCCGCGAACTCAGCCTCCGCCTGCCGCTGCAACGCGGTGATGATGTGCGCGCCGTGCAGCAGGCGTTGATCCGCGCCGGCATGCTCACGGGGAGTGCCGATGGCATTTTCGGCCCGGCGACGCATCGTGCCGTGCTCGATTTCCAGCGCCGCATGCAGGCGCGCCATCCAGGTTTTGCCGCCGATGGCATTGTGGGCCGACAAAGCTGGAGCGCGCTTTTCCCCGATGCCGCGCCGCATCCGCTGGCGGGTGCCGCCACACCCGAACCCGGGTTGGCTTCCGGGCCTGATTGGCGCGCCATGCTGCACCCCTATGTGAAGCGCCTGATGGCCGGCAGCGCGCCGCCAGTGGGGCAGGGATCGCGGCGCTGGCGCCTCAGCCCTGAAGGCTTGCGCGTTGAAGGTTTTGTCGCGCCCCCGCGCAGCCAAGGCCGGCCGGAAACCGCCACGCGCTGCTGGCGCGATTTTCGCGCAGCCTTTGAAACTTGTGCTGCGGCCTATGGCGTACCGGTGGAATTGCTGATCGCAACCGCGTGTACGGAATCCAGCGGCCGCGCCGGGGCTATTCGCGAAGAACCTGGCTTCATCAGTGATGCGGCTACCCCGCATCGTGTCTCGCCCGGCCTGATGCAGACGCTGATTGCAACGGCACGCGAAGTGCTGGCCGATGCCAGCATTGACCGCGCGCGTCTGCTTGATCCCGCCACTTCCATCCGTGCCGGGGCGGCGATGATCCGCGCCCAGGCCATGCGCCGTAAGCTGCCCACGCATTTCGACCCGCCCTTGGTCGCCATTGCCTATAATGCCGGGTCGCTCCGCGCGCGTGCCGATGGTGCCGCGGACCCTTGGGGCTTGGTGCAGACGCTGCGCGGCGGGCATGCGCATGCCGATGCCTTTGTGGCGTTTTTCAATGATTGTTTCGCGGTATTCGCCGATGGTGATGCGCCTGCCGCGCTGACGCCGAGTTTTTGGGCGCTGCTGAGGGATTAGGGGCTTTCGCCCCTTCGGCGTCACGCTTGCACGCTCTGCACAGTCAGGGCACCGCCAGCCCAGCGTGACGCCCCGTTTTGCCTTGTTTGACCCCTCGGCCCATGCCACATCTCGGGCGCAGCTATCCTTGAGGAGCCTGGGTTCTTGCCGACGCCATCCGCCCTGCCTGCCGCCCTGGCGCGCGGCGCAGTGTTTTTTGGCCTCTGGCTGGTGCTGACCGGCGCGGAACCCTTCGGCTTGCCCTTTGGCCTGATCGCCGCCTTTTGCGCGACCTATGCCAGCTTGCGGCTTTTGCCGCCCGGCCCTGGCGCCATTGCAGTCAGCGCCTTGCCGCGCCTTGCGCTCATTCTGCTGCGCCAAAGCTTCAGCGCGGGCTGGGATGTGGCCTTGCGCGCCTTTGCCTCACCACCGCGCCTCGCGCCCGGTGTGATTGAGGTTCCGCTCGCCATCCCGCCCGGGCTGTCACGCGATGCCTTTCGCGCGCTGGCAAGCCTCGCGCCCGGTTCCCTCCCGCTTGAGGATTTGCCGGATGGCAGGCTCAGGCTGCACGCACTTGATATCGCCATGCCGCTGGAAATAGACCTCGCCGAAACCAAGGCCGCCTTTGCCCGCAGCCAGCAAGGCGGCCAGCATGGCTGAAGTGCTGACAGGCGCCGCCGCGCTGATCATGCTGAGCGCCCTGATCGGTCTGGCACGCGTGCTGCGCGGCCCGACCCGCGCCGACCGGCTGCTGGCGGCGCAATTGCTGAGCACGGCAGGCATCGGCGCGCTGCTGCTGCTTTCGGCCGCCGGCGCGCCAGAGCTGATTGATGTCGCGCTGATATTGGCCCTGGTCGGCGCCTTTGCCTCGGTCGCTTTTGTCATGGCGTCGCGCGTGATTGACCGGCGATGAGCATGCTGGTTTCGATCTTCGCGGCCGTTTCTGTGCTGGCAGGCGCCTTCTTTTTCATTGCCGGCACGCTTGGCCTGCTGCGCTTTGGCGATACGCTCAGCCGCGTGCATGCGCTGACCAAGGCAGATAATCTTGGCCTTGGCCTGATTGTGCTGGGCCTGCTGCCACTGGCCGATAGCCTTGCCGATGCGCTCAAGCTTCTTGTCATCTGGGCGCTGGTCTTGCTGGGCGGGACCACAGCGGCGCAGCTTGTCGCCGGTGCGGTACGGCGCGAACAGGAACCGCCGCCGTGACTGCCTGGCTGCTCGATCTGCCGCTGGCGCTTGGCCTGTTTGGTGCGGGGGCCGCCACACTCCTCGCCAGATCGCTGTTTGGCGCCGTGCTGGGCTTCATTTCCACGGGCCTGATCGCGGCGCTTGTCTGGGTGCGGCTTGAAGCGCCCGATGTCGCCCTGACCGAGGCGGTGATCGGCGCCGCCGCCACTTCCGTCATCATTCTTTATGTCGCAAGCCGCATGAGTACTGGCGCCGTGGCGCCGGCCCCGCCGCCCATGGCGCAGCGCCTATTGGCTGGGGCGCTTTCGGTGCTTTTGGCGGCACTTTTGGCCCATGCGCTGCAGGCCCTGCCTGACCCCGCGCCAAGCCTTGCTGCCCCGATACTGGAAACCATGGTGCCGACCGGCCTTGGCAATCCGGTGACTGCGGTGCTGATGGCGCAGCGCGCCTTGGATACGCTGCTGGAATCCGCCGTGCTGGTCTTTGCGGTTTTTGCCATCTGGTCCATGGCGCCGGAACGGCGCTGGGGCCGCGCGCCGGGGCCGGCTTTCATTGCCGAAGCGCAGGGGCCGCTTGCTTTCCTGGCCAAGGTGCTGCCGCCGATTGGGATTGTGATCGGCATCTATATCGCCTGGGTTGGTGCCGATGCGCCGGGCGGCAAATTCCAGGGCGGCGCTGTCTTGGCGGCGATGTGGGTGCTGCCCTGGATTGCCGGGCTGATCGCCCCACCCAGCATCAGCGATATGCGCCTCAGGCTTGCCATTGCCGCGGGGCCGCTCGTGTTCCTGATGGTCGGGCTGGCGGGATTTGCGGTGGCGGATGGTTTCCTCGCCTATCCGCCGGGCTTCGCCAAACCGCTGATCCTGCTGATCGAAACGGCGATGACGCTCTCTGTCGCTGCCGCGCTCGCCTGCATGATTGCGGGGCCACCTGAACGGCGCGCGCAGCCATGACAGAAATCACCCCCTTCGCCCTTGCGGCGGCCGGGCTGGTTGGGCTTGGGCTGTATGGCATGCTGGCGCAATCATCCGTGCTGCGGAAGGTGATTGCCTTCAACCTGCTCGGCATTGGCGTTTTCCTGGTATTTGGCGTCGCGGCGCGGCGCGGCGCTGCGGCAGGGCTGCCCGCGGACCCCGTACCGCAAGCCATGGTGATCACCGGGCTGGTGGTTGCCTTTGCCGCCACCGCCTTGGCCCTGGTGCTGACGCTTCGCCTGCATCAGACAACCGGCGCGGTGACGCTCGCGGAAGACCCCGCACCACCCACCAAGCCGGATGCACCCGCAGCATGACAGGTTCGCTCGGCGGAGCGTTGCTGGTGCTCGCAATCGCGCTGCCGCTTGGCGCGACGCTGATCGCCTTTGTGCTTGGCGGCCAGGCCGCATCACGCGTCGCGCGCGGCGCGCTTTGGCTTTGGCTTTGGCTTGCGCTTGCGGTTGCCATCGTTGCTGCCGTCATCAGGCAGGGTGAGCCCATTTCCTATCACATCGGCGGTTTCGCGCCGCCGATTGGTATTGCGCTTGCCGCCGATGGGCTTGCCGCGGCGATGCTGCTCGCGGCTGCCATTATTCTTGTCGCTGCCGGGCTTTTTGGCCGCGCTGCCTATCCGGCGCCATCCTGGGACAAGGGCGGGCGCGCTGCCTATGCCTATTGGTGCCTGCTGCCGGCATTGGCGGCCTCTCTCGCCGTTGCTTTTCTGGCGCGCGATTTGTTCAGCCTGTTTGTGGCGCTGGAGATGTTGACCTTCACTGCGCTGGCACTCGCCTGCCTTGATGGGCGGCCTTCGCAATTCAAGGCAGAACTCCGTTATCTGCTTTTCGCGCTGCTCGGGTCGGTGCTTTATCTGCTCGGATGCGCGCTGTTTTATGGCGCCTATGGCACGCTCGATATCGGCCTGCTTGCGGGCAATACGCGCGCCGATGCGCCAACGCGCCTGGCCGGCGCGCTCATGACGGTTGGGCTGCTTGCGAAGATGGCGGTGTTTCCGCTGCATCTTTGGTTGCCGCCCGCCCATGCCGGGGCGCCGCCGGCGGGTTCGGCCTTGCTGTCCGGGCTTGTGGTCAAGGGCGCCTTTGTTTTGCTGGTGCGGCTGTGGTTCTGGGTGCTGCCTGGTCCGCCCGTGGCGGGGGCGGAATTGCTCGCCGCCCTTGGCGCGGCAGCGATCCTGGTGGGCAGTGTAGTGGCGCTCAGGCAGGAAAAGCTGAAGGCGCTGATCGCTTATTCGACTGTTGCGCAGATCGGCTATCTGTTCCTGATGTTTCCCTTGCTGATGGCGGGCGATCCTGATGCGGCGACGCGCGCCTGGATGGGGGGGATGTTGCAGGCGACCTCCCCCGCCCTTGCCAAGGCTGCGATGTTTTTGGCGGCCGGTTTGATTGTGCAGTCGATCGGTGAGGATCGGG
>JADCES010000185.1 GCA_020250005.1 Roseomonas sp. | reverse complement strand
ATCAAAGGCGGGGCTGACGGTGCAGCCCACCAGGGTCCAACGGCCGAGCGACACGGCGCTTTGCCACCAGCCCTTCGGCACCAAAGCGAAAGGCCGCTGATGGCGCGAAAGATCGGGGCCGAGATGCAGCGCCTCCGCATCATGGCCGTCGGGCGAAAGGCTCAGCGCCAGCGGCCCGCCGGCATACCAATGCCAGGCTTCGGCGGCATCCACGCGATGCCAATGGCTGAATTCATCGGCCGCGAGCAGGAAATAGATCGCCGTGCCCGCGCCGCGTCCGCCCGCTTCGGGAACATCGCGCCAGATTTCGCGGTAATGCCCGCCTTCTGGATGTGGCGCCAAATCCAGCGCGGTAATGACCTGCGCGGCCGTCACGCCAGGGTCGCGCAGGTCAATCATGGCTCAGCCGACCGGCACGGTTTCAGCGAGCGGGGCCAGCTTGGATACTTCCGCAAACCAGGCGGCGAGCTTCGGGCAGGAATCGCGCCAGGGCTCAGCCGCAAAGCGGAAATCGAGGTAGCCAAGCGCACAGGCAATGCTGATGGCGCCGATATCGCCCAGCCCGCGTGGTGGGTTCTTTTCCAGCGCGGCCAAGGTGCGTTCCACAGCAAGCTTTTGGCGCGCATCGAAGGCCTTGCGGCCATCATCCTGCGGCTGGCCCATTTGCAGGCGCCGCGCCACGGCGGCATCCAGAATGCCATCGGCGGTCGCTTGCCGGATCATGGCCTTCAGGCGCGGCGCGCTGCCGGTGGGCGGGAAAAGCGGCGCGGCGGAGCCGATGGTATCGAGATATTCGCAAATCACCGGGCTGTCATAAATCGCCGTGCCATCCTTCGTGACCAGGGCGGGCACCTTGGAAAGCGGGTTATCGGCCAGCAGATCGGCCGGTGATTGATGGGGATTGGTCGAGACCTTTTCCAAAAGCCCACCAATGCCACGCGCAATGGCGCAGACCATGACTTTCCGCACATAGGGGCTGGCTGGGGAGTAATGCAGTTTCATCGGGCGTTTCCTTGGGTTGATTTAACGAAAAATGTCCTTGCCAGCACGGATGCGGGCAAGTGTCGCGATATCCGGCGCACGCATAAAGGGATTGGCAGCGCGTTCGGAAGCGATGGTGCTGGGCAGCGTCGGCTTGCCGGCCGCCCGCTGCGCCTGGGCTTCCGCGATGCGGGCCTTAAGCGCGGCATTATCCGGTTCCACCGTAATGGCAAAACGCGCATTGCTTTCGGTGTATTCATGGCCGCAGCAAACGAGCGTTTCACCCGGCAGGGCAGCAAGCGCGGCGAGTGAGGCGAACATCTGCTCTGCTGTGCCTTCCAGCAAGCGCCCGCAACCGAGCGAAAACAGCGTGTCGCCGCAAAGCAGAATATGCGAATCGGCGATGTGGAAGGCGATATGGCCGCGCGTATGGCCATCACTCGCCAGCACTACCGCCTTGCTGCCCAGCACATCCACCGTATCGCCCGGTGAGACCGCCTGATCGAGCGGCGGCAGGCGGTGCCTATCCGCCGCCGCGCCCACCACCTTGGCGCCGTAGCGCGCGACCAAGCCCGGCACGCCCGCCACGTGATCCCCGTGGTGATGCGTCAGTAAAATCAGGTCGAGCTTGCCGCCCATCGCTTCGATCACTGCGGCCACGGGGGCGTCTTCTGCCGGGTCGCAGACCGCGAGGCGGCCATCAGCGGCGCGGAGCAGCCAGGCGTAATTGTCGGAAAGGCAGGGAATCGGGGTCGCGGTCAGTGCCATGGGGGTACCTTGTCATGGGGCCATGCCAAGCCGGCCCGGAAGCGACTATATCTAGCGGTATGGGAGAGGAAATCCATGGCCTGGCCGGATTCTACGCCGCGCCGGCGGGCGGGTTGACCGCGCGGCTGCTGCGCCGGCGCTTGGCCACGCTCTGGCCGCGGCTGACGGGGCTTGATGTGCTGGGGATTGGCCATGCCGAGCCCTATTTGCCGCTATGGCGCGAAGAAGCGGCGCGTTGCATTGCGCTTGCCCCCGCCCAGCTTGGCCCTTCGCGCTTTGCCCCGGGCGGTGTTTCATCCGCCGTGCTGGCCGAGGAAGACGCGCTGCCTTTCCCGGATTTGAGCTTTGATCGCATCCTGCTGGTGCATGGGTTGGAAGCGGCGGAAAATGCCGGGCGCTTGCTGAGGGAATGTTGGCGCGTGCTGCGCGATGATGGGCGCTTGCTGGTGGTCGCACCCAATCGGCGCGGCATTTGGGCGCAGTTTGACCATACGCCCTTTGGCCATGGCCGGCCCTATTCGCCTTCTCAGATCACACGGCTTTTACAGGCGCAGATGTTTCGCGTGGAACGGCGCGACGCCGCGCTTTACGTGCCGCCCTTCACGCCCCTGATGCGCGCCGGCACGGCTTGGGAGAAAGCCGGCCGCACCATCTGCCCCGCGCGCTGGGCCGGGCTTTGCCTGATTGAAGCGGAGAAGGATATCTTCGCCGCCATGCCGGCCGGGGCGGTGCGGCTGCGCCGCCGCGTGCTGCTGCGCGCCTGATTGGCCTTTCGCAGCGCTTGGTCCATGCTTCTGTTATGGCCCAGGGAGAAACGCCATGAACCAAGACACACGCTGGCAGCAAAGCCTGCGCTATCCGGACCCTTCCATTGTGGCGCTGGATGCATCCTTCAAGAAATATCATCTGCCGTTATCAGCCGTTGAGCGGCTTTATCACGGCACGCGCTGGGGTGAGGGGCCGGTTTGGCTTGGCGATGCACGCTGCCTGTTATGGTCCGATATTCCGAATAACCGCGTGCTGAAATGGGATGAGGAGACCGGCGCGGTCAGCGCTTGGCGGAAGCCCTCCAACAACGCCAATGGCCATACGCGGGACCGCCAGGGCCGCGTGATTGCCTGTGAGCATTTCGGCCGCCGCGTGGTGCGCTTTGAATATGATGGCGCGATTACGGTGCTGGCCGATAGCTATAAGGGCAAGCGGTTGAACAGCCCGAACGATGTTGTGGTGAAATCCGATGGGTCCATCTGGTTCACCGACCCACCCTTTGGCCTGATGGCGAATTATGAAGGCGAACGCGCCACCCCCGAATTGCCGCATACCAATGTCTATCGCATTGATGGCCAAAGCGGGGAGATCACGCTGGTCGCCGATGATGTGAACCATCCGAATGGCCTGGCCTTCAGCCCGGATGAGAAGATTTTGTATGTCATCGAAAGCCGCGCCGATCCGCGCAATATCCTGGCCTATGATGTGGCGGCGAATGGCAAAAGCTTGCGCAAGCGCCGCGTTTTCGTGGCCTGCCAGCCGGGCGAAACGCCCGATGGCTTCCGCGTGGATGTGGATGGCAATCTGTGGTGTGGCTGGGGCATGACGGCGGAATTCGATGGTGTGCGTGTGTACAATAATGCCGGCGCGCCAATCGGGCACATCCATCTGCCGGAACGCTGCGCCAATCTCTGCTTTGGTGGGCGTTATCGCAACCGGTTATTCATGGCCGCCGCGCAGTCGCTCTATTCGCTTTATGTGAATACGGAAGGCGTCAAGGGCGGCTGAGTTTTTCGCTCGGCACTTCGATGGTCATGGCGAGCAGCCGGAAGGAATGGCTCTTGCCATGGCCATCAAGATTGAGGCTGCCATTCACGCCGCCTTCCAGCACATCATCAATCACGAAATTGAAGGCATGCAGCAGCGGCAGATCATAGCGCGTGCAGCCCGTCGCACCACGATGGCGAAATAGCGCCAGCACCTTCTCCGCCGTGACCTGTTCGGCCAGTAGATCATAATGCGCCGGATCATAGGGCATGAGAGAGAGGTTGACGCGATTGCCCTTATCGCCCGCGCGGCTATGGGCGATGTCATGCAGGGGGCTGGTGGTGGTTTCAGCCATGGCTTACGACCTGTCTTGAGATTGGATGGCAATGGACCCAGCGCATGAGAAAGGGGCGACCTTCGGAACACAACAGCCAGCGATCACTATCCCCAAGCATTGACAGTTCCGTAATGGTGGATGGATCACGCTGCCCCATCGAAAACAGGTCGCAGCGGAAATATTGCGCCAGTCTTTGCAGGAAAGCGGCTTCTGGATTCGGGTTTGTGGCGATGAAACGCCCATGCAATTCGACGATCAGTTCCGCATCCTTCAGACGTTTGAGCAGATTGGCAGTAAGCAGGCTGAATTCCCCACCTTCGATATCAATGATGATAAGGGTGTGTGATAGATCAATGCCATGGAGCGCTGGATTATTCAGGAAATCCGCATCGGCTCGGCCCAGAATGGAGACACGATCAGCGACCCCGTTAGTGTCGGCTGCATGTTTGATCGCCGCCTGACCTTCGTCTTTCTGTTCGAAACAGAAGCTGCGGGCCGCAAGGCCGCTTTTGACCAGTCCAACACCATAATAGCCATCGCCGGCGCCAAGATTGATCACGCAGTCCCATTTCTTGCCTTTTGCTGCGATCCTCTCCAGAACTTCCTGTTCGTAAAGGCCAAGTAGTTTTGGGCCGAGATCTCCCTGGCCCCAAACCTGTTGTTCATTGAGGCGAAAGCCCTTCAAGGGGCCATAGCTGACTATTCCCTGAAGACGATTATACAGAAGCCTGCCAAGCATCAGGCGACGCGCTTCGACCGCCTGCTGCGTCAGTTGGTTGAGAAGTTGGTCGTTGTTCACCGCAGCGGTCTTTCAATTCCACTCCCGCGCTGGCAGCACGCGCGTTTCGGTGGGCACCTGGTCGCGCGGGACCAGGAAGCTGCGCGTGAGGATGCGGGGCGTGACGCGCCAGCGTGCCCCGGAGGTGCCAGCCGTGCCGCAGCAAAGCAAGGCGAGGGCTTCACGCGAAGCCTGATCCGCATCATCGCGCGTGGTGGCCTCAACCGCCAGGCGAATGCGAATGTCTTGCGGCGCCGGACCATCATAGCCACGCCAGAGCGCGCCATCATCCGAATCATGCACGGAAGCGACACCAATCAGATCAGCCCGCGCGCGGCGCGCAAGGCCGCGGCGCTTGACGCGTTCCAGCAGCACATCCGCGGTCGCCTTGGCGCGGGCAAGCGCATTGGGGCCAGCGACGCTGATTTCACCCTCACCCAGCCAGGAACCTTCATAGCAGGCGGTGACCTTCAGCAGATCGGGGCGCGGGTTGCCGCGCAGGCCATGCACCGCGACGCGATCCTTGCCCGCCATGGCCAGATGCACGGCGGTGATGTCCAAAGTCACATCGGGCGTGATGTAGTGCGCGGGATCATGCACCTCATACAAAAGCTGTTCCTTGACGGTGCGGAGATCAACAATGCCGCCCGTGTCTTCGGGTTTCGTGATCAGCAGCGACAAATCGCGCCCAACTTCGGCGATGGGAAAGCCGATATTGGCGGGGTCTGGAATATCCTTGAAGCCCGGATCCCAAAACACGCCGCCCGTCACCTGGCTGCCGCATTCCAGCAAATGCCCTGTCGCGGCACCAACCGCCAGCGCCCGCCAATCATCCTCGGCCCAGCCGAAATGATGCATGAGCGGCGCGATAGCCAGTGCCGGGTCCGAAGTGCGCCCTGCCACGACGATTTGCGCGCCGGCGGCAAGCGCTTTTGCCAAAGGCGCGGCACCGATATAGGCATTGGCGGAAACGAGTTTCCAGGAAGACATATCAAGCCCGACATCGGCCTCATGCACGGCCATGCTGTCCAGATTGATGCTGGCGGAAACATCATCGCCAGTGACAAGCCCGATACGGAGTTCCGGCAGGCCAAGCCGTTTCGCCAGCCGCGCAATGGCGCGCGCGGCAGCAAGCGGATTGGCGGCGCCGAAATTGCCGAGGATGGGAATACCCGCGCGCGCTGCATCAGCGAGGATCGGTTCCAATAGCCGTTCCAGCATGGGCTCATAGCCCGCTTCGGGATCTCGGCGGCGTTCCAATTGTGCGAGCGCCACGGTGCGTTCGCCGAGGCATTCAAAGAACATCGCCGCCGGCAGGCCGCGCTGGATCAGGCTGCGCATCACCGGAATGGGCGCATCCACACGGTCACCGGAAAAACCAGCGCCATTGCCGACCAAAAACAGATCACTCACGCCATGCACTCCTTGATCGCGGCGCCGAGTATTGCCGCGTCGCTATCGTCAAAGGCAATCGGGTTGATGGCAAGCAGGCCCTGGCCGATGCGCCCGGCATCTAGATGAATGGCGGGGCGATGGGCGCGCAGCCTGGCATCCGCCGCATGGGCAGCGGCAGTATCAGGCAGGCGCCATTCCAGCATAGGCAGTCCAGGCTTGGCGCCATCCGGCACCAGGCGAAGGCTTGGCGGATTGCCCGCCGCCGCCAGCACCGCTTCCAGCCGCGCCTGCCAGCGCGCGCTACGTTGCCCCGCATCTTCTGCCACGAAGCGGCGCAAAGCCACGATCAGGCCAATAATTTCTTCCTTGCCGATCTTGCAAGACCGCCCAATGCCGTGATGCGGCAGGCCGCGCATTTGCGCGAGTGGCGCGAATTCTGCCGGCGCGATGAACTCCGCTTCCGGCATATCAAGATCGAGCATTTGCGCCAGCGCAGAAGAAACCAGATCACGCCGCCCGGCCAGAATGCCGGAAGATTGCGGCCCGCCCAAAGCCTTGCCGCCCGAAAAACACACCAGATCGGCGCCTTCAGCGATGAAGCGCTTCAGGTTTTCAGCGGGCGGCAATTGCGCTGCCGCATCCACCAATACGGGGATATGCCGTTCACGCGCCACGCGCACCACATCAGGCAAGGGCGGTTCGCTTTGCGCGCCTGCCAAATAATAGATCGCCGCCGTACGGTCTGTGATGGCATCGGCGATTTCCCAAGGCGCGGCATCCCGCACACCTGGCCCGGAAACGCGATCCGGAATGCCGATTTCAATGATGCGCCCGCCCGCCACACGCAACGCACGGTCATACATATTGCGCTGGCTCCGGATGGTGATGAATTCATCTGGCATACCGCGTGTTTCGGGCAGGCGGTTCATCGCGCCCGGATCAAGCCGCGCCATGCAGGCGGCTGCGCCCAATAAGACAGCGGCAGAAGCGCCAGAGGTGACAATGCCCGCTTCCGCGCCGGTGGCCTTGCTGATTTCTCGGCTGGCGGCGGCTTGCAAATGATGCATCTCCACCGTGGCGCGCGCGGCTTCCGCCATGGCGGCGAGAATTTCGGGCGCCATCAGCCCGCCGGAAAGCCGTGTATTGGTACCGTAAGCGTTGATGATGCGCGGCACACCCAAATCATCGTAAATCATGCGGGTTGTTCCGAAAGGGTGCGGCGCAGCGCATCACGCCAGAGCGCATAACGACTATCCGCTTCGGCGCGGTTCATTTGCGGGACGAAGCGGCGCTCCAGCCGCCAATGCGTCGCCCCCGCGGCGCCTGGTGGGGCGCAAAGCCCGGCCTGCATGCCAGCAAGATAGGCCGCGCCAAGCGCGGTGGTTTCCAGCACCGTCGGGCGATCTACCGGCGCGCCAAGCTGGTCGGCCAGGAATTGCATGGTCCAATCGGAAGCGACCATGCCGCCATCAACGCGGAGCACGGTTTCCTTTTCGCCCTGCCAATCCGCATGCATGGCTTCGATCAGATCGCGCGTTTGGAAGGCAACACTTTCAAGGGCAGCGCGGCAAAGCTCTGCGCGGCCCGCACCGCGCGTCAGGCCATAAATCGCGGCCTGCGCCTTGGCATCCCAATGCGGCGCGCCAAGCCCGGCAAAGGCCGGCACCAGCACCACGCGCTGCGCCGGATCAGCCTGCGCGGCCAGAATACCGGCTTCCTTCGCTTCCTTGATAATGCCCAAGCCATCGCGCAGCCACTGCACCGCAGCACCGGCGACGAAAATCGCGCCTTCCAGGGCGTAATGGCGTTTGCCCTGCAATTGGTAGGCGATAGTCGTCAGCAGCCGATTGCGTGATGCGACCGGCGCCTCACCGGTATTGAGCAGCGCAAAGCAGCCCGTGCCATAAGTGGATTTCACCATGCCCGGCGCGAAGCAACCCTGGCCAATGGTCGCCGCCTGCTGATCACCCGCCATGCCGCGAATGGGAATGACGGCACCGAGCAAGCCCGCGTCGGTCGCACCAAAATCCCCTGCACAATCACGCACTTCGGGCAGAATGGCTTCCGGGATGCGAAAAAGGCGCAGCAGATCCGTATCCCAAATGCCGCGCCTTATATCGAACAACATGGTGCGCGCGGCATTGGTGGCATCGGTCGCATGTACGCGCCCACCCGTCAGGCGCCAGAGCAGAAAGCAATCCACCGTGCCGAAAGCGAGCGCACCGCGTTCTGCCGCGGCCCTTGCGCCTGCGATATTGTCCAGCATCCAGGCAAGCTTGGTGGCAGAGAAATAGGGATCAGCCAGCAGCCCCGTGCGTTCGGTCAGCAGCGCCTCATGGCCCTCAGCACGGAGCTTCGCGCAAGCATCGGCCGTGCGGCGATCCTGCCAAACAATGGCGCGATGCAGGCAGCGTCCCGTGGCGCGGTCCCAAAGCAGTGTGGTTTCGCGCTGATTGGTAATGCCGATGCCCGCGACATCAGCGGCGCTGCCGCCTGCTTTCTCCAAAGCCTGACGCAGCGTGGTGATGGCACCTTGCCAGATATCCTCTGGCTCATGTTCCACCCATCCAGGTGCGGGGAAGTGCTGCGGCAATTCCATCTGCGCTGTCGCGCGCGGCGCCAGATCGGCCCCGAAGGCGATGGTGCGCGTGGAGGTGGTGCCCTGATCGAGCGCAAGCAGCAGGGGGGTCTTCATGCCGTGGCCTTTCCTTCCTGAGCATAGCATAATGCGGGAAAGGAGATTGCGCGATGGCCATTCAGCTTTTTGAACTCTGCGGCGCCGATCCGGCGCGGCGCTTCAGCCCCTATTGCTGGCGGAGCAGGCTCGCGCTGGCCCATAAGGGCCTGGCGGTGGAAACCATCCTCTGGCGCTTTACCGAAAAGGCGGCGATTGGCGCGCATGGCGCGCAGAAGGTGCCGGTGATGCTGGATAATGGCCGCGCCATTGTCGATTCCTGGGTGATTGCTGAATATCTGGAAGATACCTATCCAGATCGGCCTTCGCTATTCGGCGGCGCGGGTGGGCATGCGCTGGCGCGCTTCATCAATGCCTGGGGCGATGCGGTGTTGCATGCCGGGATTGCGCGGTTGGTGGTCTCAGACATTCCGCAGCATTTGGCGCCGGAAGATGCGGCCTATTTCGTGCCGGATCGTGAAAAGCGCTTCGGGATGAAGCTTGAAGCCGTGACGGCGGATCGTGCGGAGCGCGTGAAGGGTTTTCGCGACAGCCTGATGCCGCTGCGGATCGCGTTGCGTTCCGCGCCGTTCTTGCACGGCGATGCGCCGGGCTATGCGGATATGATCGTGTTTGGTGGCTTCCAATGGGCGCGTTGCGTCAGCGCCTTCCCGCTGCTGGCAAAGGATGATGCTGTTTATGCCTGGCGGGAGAGGATGCTGGATGCCTATGGCGGCCTCGCCCGTGCCGCGCCGGCCTATGCGGAAGCCTGAGAAGCGCCTGTTTTTCGCTTGAAAGGCAGCGCGCTTCGCGCTTGGCTTGCGGTATCCGCTGCGATCCAGAAGCCAGGAGGCCGCCATGCCCATACCCACCCTGATCCGTAACGCCGCCTGGACTGCCGAATGGGATGCCGCAGCGGGGCGGCATGTCTATGGCCAGGGCCGGGATGTGCTGTTGGCCGAAGGGCGCATCGCTGCCATTGCGCCGCATGATCCGAATGCACCTCCGCCGACGGGCGCTGAGGCAATTGATGGCAGCAAATTGCTGGTCATACCAGGGCTGATCAATATCCACACCCACCCGACAACAGAACCCGCCGGGCGCGGTGTGCGCGAAGATCATGGTGTGCCGGAACAGCAAATGACGGGGTTGTTCGAACGCTTGCAAGCCTTTCGCCTGGATCAGCAAGGCCAGGCGGCGGCGATGCGTTTGGCCTATGCGGAGTTGATGTCGGCGGGTGTCACCAGCGTGGTGGATTTATCGCCCCCCTTTCCATCCTGGCTTTCCATCATGTCGGAGAGCGGCCTGCGTGGTTGGGCGGGTGCGGGTTATGCCGCGGCGCGCTGGGGCATGGAAGCGCCGCAAACCGTAACCTGGATGTGGAACCGCGAAGATGCGCGCCGGCAATTCGATGCTGCCAAGCAATTCATGAAGGAAGCCGAGGCTGATCCCTCTGGCCGCCTGACCGGCATTGTCTTTCCCGCGCAAATTGACACGGTGGAGGAGGAGATGCTGCGCGAAAGCATCGCCTATGCTGGCGAAACCGGTCGTCCCTTCACCACGCATATTTCGCAATCTGTGGTAGAGGTGCGGGAGATTATTCGCCGCCATGGCATCACCCCCATTCAATGGGCTGCGAATATAGGCTTACTCACGCCCCGCAGCATTCTGGGCCATGCGATTTTTGTGGATGAGCATATCTCAATCGGCTGGCACACCGCCAAGGATGTCGGCCTGATTGCCGATACGGGCGCAACGGTCGCGCATTGCCCATCACCCTTTGCACGTTATGGGGAGCATCTGCGTCATTTCGGCAAATACCGTGCGCGCGGCGTCAATCTTGGCTTTGGCACGGATTGCGCGCCGCATAATCTGATTGAGGAAATGCGCCTTGCCATCATTCTGGCGCGCAATGCCTGCCGCGATGTCGCTGCTGCCGATACCGGCAGTGTTTTCCATGCGGCAACAATTGGCGGTGCGACCGCGCTTGGCCGGCCTGATCTGGGGCGCTTACATCAAGGTGCATCGGCGGATGTGGTGCTGGTGGATTTGGCGCATCCGTTGATGACCCCGCCGCGCGATCCCCTGCGCGCGCTTGTTTTCCACGCGGCTGACCGTGCCGTGAAGCGCGTGATGGTGGGGGGTGAGACAATTTACGCCGATGGCAAGCCAACCAAGTTGAATGTTGCCGATGCCGCCGGCATTCTGGCCGAAAGCCAAGCCAAGATGCTGCGCGATTCAGTGGGGCGGGATTATCGTGGGCGGAGCGGTGATGAGATCGCGCCGATCAGCCTCCCGTTACATTAGTCAAGGCTTGCCAGCCCGTTTGAAGCCTGTAAACCCTGCCGGAAACAGGAGGTTAGCCATGGCATTGATTGATCGGATCGGGGTGGATGTTGGGCGCAAGCTGAAGCTTGAAGACGCAATTGAATGGGCGGCGCGCAACCAGGTGCGCCACATAGATATCCAATTGGACACTGGCGAGAACAAGGTGACGATGTTTGATGATACGCGCTGCCGCGCCATAGTCGCCTCTGCCCGCGCCAATGGCGTGACCATTGCCTTGCACACGCTCTCCGCCGTGAATGTGGCGGAATATTCGCCCTTCCTCTCGGAAGCCGTGGATGCCTATATGCGCGCCTATATTGAAGTGGCACCGAAGCTTGAAGCGGAATGGATTGTGGTCCATGCCGGCTATCACTTCACCGCCGATGTGCCGATGCGCATGGAAGCGGGCCGGGACCGTTTGCAGCGCATGGTCCAGCACGCGGAAAAACATGGCGCGCTATTGCTGCTCGAAAACCTGAATGTGGAACCCCCAACGGCGGAAGTGCATTACCTGGCCCATACCCAGGAAGAATGGCGCTATTATTATGATGCCATTCATTCCCCCGCCTTCGCGCTTTCCTTCACCGCCAATCATGCGCATCTGATGCCCGATGGGGTCGCTGCCTGGGTGGCGGGCATTCCGATGGAACGGGTGCGCGAAGTGCGCTTGGCCGATTGCTGGCGCAATGGGCATGAGGAACATCTGGTGCCCGGCCAGGGTGATTTCGATTTCGGCGATATGTTCCGCCTGATCGAAGCGCGTGGCTTTACGGGCCATTACACCAATGCCTTTGGGTCGCTCGAAGATATGCAATGGGCGCGCGGCTATATGGTGGAAAAGGCGCGCGCCGCCGGGGTGATGGTGGACTGAACCGCCCCGGCACGGTCCTTGCTGCTATCGCCCCGGAACAACAACTCCGGGGCTTCAAACCATGTCCATTGCTCGCTTTTCGCGCCGTGCTCTGCTTGGGGCTGGCGCTTCTGGCCTGACCCTCCCGCTTATTCCTGAGGCGTTCAGCCCGGCTTTTGCCCAAGGCGCGGGCGAAAGAACGCTGCGCTACGGCATTTCCATGGCCGATATTCCGCAAACCACCGGCCAGCCGGATCGTGGCGCGGGCGCTTATCAATTCACCGGCTATACGCTGTATGACCCGCTGGTTGCCTGGGAAATGGATGTGGCGGACCGGCCGGGCAAGCTGATGCCGGGGCTGGCAACATCCTGGGAGACCGATCCAGCGGACCGCAAGCGCTGGATTTTCAAGCTGCGCGCGGGGGTGAAATTCCATGACGGGTCGGATTTCGATGCCGATGCGGTGATCTGGAATTTCGAAAAAGTGCTCAATCCGCAGGCGCCGCATTTTGACAATCGCCAGGCTGCGCAGGTGCGCCCGCGCCTGCCTTCCGTTGCGTCCTGGCGAAAGATTGATGCCATGACGGTGGAAGTCACCACCAAGGCGGTGGACAGCATCTTCCCCTATCAGATGTTGTGGTTCCTGATTTCTTCGCCCGCGCAATATGAAAGGCTTGGCCGTTCCTGGGAACGCTTTGCCAATGAACCCTCCGGCACGGGGCCTTTCCGCATGGGGCGGTTGGTGCCGCGCGCGAGTGTCGAATTGTTGCGCAATACCAGCTATTGGAACCCCGCACGCATGGCGAAGGTGGACCGTATTGTGCTGGTCTGCGCGCCTGAGGCCGTCACCCGTTCCAATGCGCTGCTGACCGGGCAGGTGGATCTGATTGAAACGCCCGCCCCAGATATCGTTCCACGGCTTCGCCAATCCGGCGCGCGGATCATGGAAAACATCACGCCGCATGTCTGGAATTATCATTTGAGCCTGCTGGAAGGCTCCCCCTGGCGTGATATCCGCCTGCGTCAGGCGGCGAATTTGGCGATTGATCGCGCCGGCGTGGTGGCGCTGATGAATGGGCTGGCGAAGCCGGCCGTTGGGGTGGTGGACCCGTCATCGCCCTGGTTCGGCAACCCCAGCTTCAAGATCAGGCATGACCCGGCCGAGGCACGGCGCCTGCTGTCAGCCGCTGGCTTCACGCCGCGTAATCCGTTGCGCACGAAATTCATCGTCGCCACCGGTGGCAGCGGGCAAATGCTGTCCATGCCCATCAATGAATTCATCCAGCAAAGCTGGCGTGAAGTGGGGATCGAGGTTGAATTCGTGCCGGTGGAATTGGAAGTGCTCTACACTTGCTGGCGCCAGGGGGCGGCGGGGGAATTGGCGCGCAACAATAATGTCACTGCCAATAATGTCGCCTATGTCACCAGCGACCCGCTTTATGCGCTGGTGCGCTTTTTCCATTCCAACCAAATCGCGCCGACAGGCGTGAATTGGTCCCATTACCGCGATGCGGAAATGGATCGGCTGATTGATACCGCGCTCAATACCTTTGACGCGGCCGAGGTGGATCGCCTGATGGCCAAGGTGCATGAAAAGGCGGTGAATGAAGCGCTTCTGGTCTTTGTGGTGCATGATACCAACCCACGCGCCCTTGGCCGCAATGTGCGCGGCTATACCCAGGCGCAGCATTGGTTCCAGGATTTGACGACGCTTTCCTGAAACCCGGCGCATTATCTGGCTTCTTGGATCAACCCAAGCAGCCGCCGCTTATCGGCGATATCGCGCGCGAGCCTTGTCGCAAGGCTCGCCGCATCAGCTTCTGGCCGCGTTGGTTGGAACATGCGCGCGCCGACATTGCGGTGGGCCTCGTCGCGCGCCGCTTCCAGGCAGGCGGCTTCCAGCCTGGCGATGGCGGCGGGCGGCGTGCCGGCGGGGGCGAAAAGCCCGCCAAAGCTGGTGGGCGCGACAGCAAAACCCTGTTCCATCACGGTCGGCACCTCGGGCAGCAGCGGGTGACGTTCAGGCGCAAAAACGCCTAGCGTGCGCAGGCCTCCGGCAGCGAGGGATCCCATCACCAGAACGGCGAAATCCACGCGGCCGGCGCGCAAATCCGTCACCACTGCAGGCTCTCCGCGATAGGGTACATCCTGCACCTGCACGCCTGCGACTTCGGCCAATTCAATCGCAGCCAGATGCGGGATGGAGGCGACACCCTGATGCCCATAGGTGAGCGCGCCGGGCCGCGCACGGGCGGCGGCGACAAGGTCAGCCAGGGAAGTGAAAGGACTTTCCGGGCGCACCGCAATCGCCATGGCGTTTTCAAAACT
>JADCES010000184.1 GCA_020250005.1 Roseomonas sp. | reverse complement strand
TGGCACGCGGCTGCAAGACGCCTTTGGTGGCGGATGCCGATACAGGCTATGGCGGTCTTCTGAATGTGCGCCACACGACGCTTGGCTATGAAGCCGCCGGCATGACCGGCATTCAGCTTGAAGATCAGGAAATGCCAAAGAAATGCGGCCACACACCTGGCCGGCGCGTTATCCCGGCCGAGGAAATGGTGCTGAAGATCAAGGTCGCCGCCGAAGCGCGGCGCGATCCGAATTTCCTGATTGTGGCGCGCACCGATTCACGCACCACGCTCGGCCTTGAAGAAGCCATCCGCCGCGGGCGCATGTATGGCGATGCAGGCGCTGATATTGTTTTCATCGAAAGCCCGGAAAGCGAAGATGAAATGCGCGCCATCGGCAAGGCGATTTCCAAGCCTTTGCTGGCGAATATGGTGGAAGGCGGACGCACGCCCATTCTGCCTGCCGCGCGCTTGCAGGAAATTGGCTATGCCATGGCGATCTATCCCGCCATTGGCTTCCTTGCCGCAGCTGCCGCGCTGGAACGCGCCTATGCGCATTTGAAGACAACGGGCGATAGTCTGGCGCTTGGCGAATCCTACGGCTTCAAGCGCATGACCGAACTCATGGGCTTCCCGGAGGTCTGGGATTTTGAGAAGAAATGGGCCGTGCCCGAAAGGGATACTGCAGCATGAGCGCACTTCCCGAAGTGAAGGCCCTGGTCTTCGATGTTTTTGGCACGGTGGTGGATTGGCGTAACGGCATCGCGCGCGATGCTCGGACCTTCCTGGCGCGTCACGGACGCAGCGATATAGACCCGCACCGCTTCGCCGATGCCTGGCGCAAGCGCTACCAACCCGCCATGGAAGAAGTACGCAGCGGCCGCCGCCCCTTCACGCGGCTTGATGTGCTGCATCGGGAAAACCTTGATGGCGTCTTGAAGGATTTTGGCGTGAGCACAGCAGGCGTGACTGCGGAGGAGCTTGATTGGCTCAACCGCGCCTGGCACCGCCTGGACCCCTGGCCTGATACCATTCCAGGCCTGATCCGCCTGAAGGCTAAGCATTTCATCGCGCCCTTATCCAATGGCAATATCCTGCTGCTGGCGAATATGGCCAAGCGCGCCGGCATGCCCTGGGATGCGATCCTTGGGGCTGAGGCCGCGCAAGCCTATAAGCCGCAGCCGGAAGCCTATTTGCGCACCTGCGAGATTTTGGGCCTTAAGCCTGCGCAAGTCGCACTGGTTGCCGCGCATAACGGCGATTTGGCCGCCGCACGCAAATGCGGGCTGGCAACGGCCTTCGTGCTCCGCCCCAATGAACATGGGGCGGATCAAGGGAAGGATTTGAAGGCCGAACAGGATTGGGGCGCGATCGCGACAAGCTTTGAGGATTTGGCTGATCAGCTTGGTTGCTGATCAGCTTCTCCGCGCCGGGCTTTACTCGGCGCGGATATTTCCTTCACGTATCACGGGCGTCCATTTCGCGTGATCGCGGGCAATGAGTGCCGCGAATTCCGCTGGGCTGGAAGCAATCACGTCAGCCGCCTGCACACGCTGCACGGTTTCCTTCACTTCGGCTGAGGTGATGATGGCGCGGAAGATCCGATTGGCCGCTGCCACCACATCATCCGGCATGCCGGCAGGGCCCACAATGCCGTGCCAGGTCATCGCCTCAAACCCTGGGAAGCTTGCCGCAACGGAAGGCACGCCCGGCAGCGCCGCAACCGGGGCTGGCGTGCCGATGGCAAGCGCACGCACGCGGCCTTCCCGAATGAAGGGCAGCGCGGTGGAGACAGAGGGGAAGGAGAATTCTGTTTCACCCTGAATCAGGCTGCGCATCACATCAGCGCCGCTTCGGTAATGCACGGCCGTGAGCTTCACGCCGGCGCGGCGGCCCAAAAGCTCGGCGGCCAAATGGCTGACATGGCCAACACCTGGTGAGGCATATTGAATGCCATCAGCGCGCGCCCGCGCACGCGCGAGCAAATCTTCCAGCGTTTGCACCGGCAGATTGGCCGGCACGATCACCGCAATCGGCAGATTCACCAGATGCGAAATCGGCGTGAAGGCGCGCATCGGGTCATAATTCAGCGCAGGCTGCAATTCCTTGCCGATGCAATTAGCGCCGAGGTCGGCCATCATCAGCGTATAGCCATCAGGCCGGCTTTGCGCGACGAAAGCGCCCGCAATGGCGCCACCTGCGCCGGAGCGGTTTTCCACCACCAGCGCCTGACCATTGGCCTGCGCCGCAAAACCATTGGCGACCAGGCGCGACAGCGTATCCACCGCACCGCCAGCGCCGAAGGGCACGATCAGCCGTACCTGCCGATCCGGCCAGGCGGCTTGCGCAGAAACAGCCGAGGGCAAAAGCGAAGCAAGGCCAAGACCGGCAAGGCCACGGCGAGAAATGGAAATGGACATGGCAAGAAACCTCCCGTTTCAGCCTATTTTGGCATGGGGTGGGCTTCCTGCAAGCATCGCGGCGCGGTTAAGCTTTTGTCTCGGTGTAAAAGAAAGGCTACCGCATGACTTGGTCCATTGTTGCGCATGATCCTGCCTCGGGCGCCTTCGCGGTTGCGGTTACCACCTGCAATATCGCGGTTGGTGCCACCTGCCCCTTCCTGAAATCGGGCGTTGGTGCCGTCAGCACGCAATCCATGAGCAACCGCTATTTGGGGCCTGCTGTTTTGCAGGGGCTTGAACGCGGCCTGACACCTGCCAAGGCGATTGAAGCCGCGCTGGTGGGCGATGAGGGCAAGGGCTTACGGCAAATCCACGCTGTGGATTGCCATGGCCGCAATGCCGCCTGGACCGGTGAGAATTGCGTTGAGTGGTGCGGGCATCTGAGTGGTGATGGCTTCAGCGTCGCCGGCAATATGCTGGCAGGCGGCGCGGTCGTGCAGGCAAGCTTTGACAGTTTCCGCGCCAATGCCGGCCTTGCCCTGCCGGAACGCCTGATCACGGCGCTTGATGCGGGCGAGGCTGCCGGCGGCGATAAGCGCGGGCGGCAATCGGCTGCACTTGTTTTGACCACGACAGAGGATTTCCCCGACATCAATCTCCGCGTAGATGATCACACGGCGCCGCTTACCGAACTGCACCGCCTGCTGGGTCTGTGGCGCATTCAGGCCGAGCCCGGGCTTGCTTCCCGGCCCAGCAAGGCCAATCCTTCCGGCGAGACGGATCTTGATGTGATTGAAGCCGCCTGGATTGCGCGCGGCCTGGATTTGCGCCTGCGGCGCCCGTGAAAGGAAAGCACTGACCATGAAGACGTATCGAATTGCCGCCATGGGTGGCGATGGCATCGGGCCGGATGTCATCAAGGCGGGCTGCCATGTTTTGCAGGCTCTGGCTGACAAGAATGGTGGCTTCAAACTCGATTTTCAGGATTTCGATTGGGGCAGCGATTACTATCGCCGTACCGGACGAATGATGCCGGAAGATGGCCTGAACCAGCTTGAAGGCTTTGATGCGATCTTCTTCGGCGCGGTTGGTGCGCCGGATATTCCTGATCATGTCACGCTATGGGAATTACGCCTCGCGATCTGTCAGGGTTTTGATCAATACGCCAATGTCCGCCCCACGCGCCTATTGCCCGGCATCAAGGGTCCCTTGCGGCCTGATCTGGGGGAGCAGATTGATTGGGTAATCGTGCGCGAAAATAGTGAGGGCGAATATGCCGGCGTTGGTGGGCGCGCGCATCGCGGCCTGCCGATTGAAGTTGCGATGGATGTCGCGGTCTTCACGCGCGAAGGGGTGGCGCGCATTTGCCGCCATGCCTGTGAAGTCGCCATGGCGCGCCCGCGCAAACATTTGACGGTGGTGACGAAATCCAACGCGCAGCGCCACGGCATGGTGATGTGGGACGAGGTTTGCGCGGAAATCACCGCGCAATATCCGGCCCTCACGGTCGAGAAAATGCTGGTGGATGCCATGACCGCCCGCATGGTCATGAAGCCAGGCAGCGTTGATACGGTGGTTGCGACCAATCTGCATGCCGATATCCTGTCCGATCTTGCGGCGGCATTGGCGGGTTCTCTTGGGATTGGTGCGACAGGCAATATTGATCCATCCCGCAAGCGTCCTTCCATGTTTGAACCGATCCATGGCTCGGCTTTTGATATCACCGGCAAAGGCATTGCCAATCCGCTTGGCGCTTTTTGGACCGCTTCCATGATGCTGGAACATTTGGGCGAAGCGCCAGCGGCGGCGCAGCTGATGCGCGCGGTGGAAATGGTGACTGGGCGCGGCGATGTGCTGACGCCCGACCTTGGCGGTAAGGCGACGACGGATCAGGTGACAGAGGCGATCATCAACGCCATTCGTGGCGTCAATCTTTAGAGGCTTTGCAACAAAGGAAAACATCCATGGAATTCGTTGATCTCAGCCGTGAAATATTTCACCGCACGCAGACACACCCAAGCCACCCGCCCGTAGTGATGACAGTCTGGGGCGATCATTCTGAAAAGAAGGTAGCAGGCAATACTACCTTCACCAGCAAGGCGCTCTATTTTTCCATGTCGGATCATGCCGGCACGCATGTTGATGCGCCGGTGCATTTCGACCCGCGCCCTGATGCGCTTTCAGTGGAGCAAATGCCGCTCGAGAAATTCTACACCAGCGCGTTTTGCCTTGACCTTTCCCATGTACCGCTAAAGCACGCGATAACGGTTGCGGAAATGGAGGCTGCGCTCGCCAAATCAGGACAGGAAATCCGCAAGGGCGATACCGTGCTGATCTGGATGGCAACGAATGAAAGGCTGCTCGGCAAGCCTGGGTATTTGCATGATTTTCCGGGCTTGGCACTGGAATCCGTGCATTGGCTGGCCGATCGCGGCATTGGGATGTTTGGTGTGGAGGCGATCAGCCCTGCCCCGGAAGGTGAGTTGAATTTTCAGGCGCATATGGCCTGCGCGGAACGCGGCATTACGCATATGGAATGCCTTGCCAATCTGGATAAGCTGATTGCCCGAGGGCGCTTCACCTTTATTGGCTTTCCGCTGAAGATCAGGGGCGGCACGGCAAGCCCGATCCGTGCCGTTGCCATGTTCCCCTGATTTTTGGGATCAGCGCCCGCGAAAACGCGGCAGGCGCTTTTCCCGAAAGGCGGCCTTGCCTTCGGCGAAATCCTCTGACGCGCGAATGGCGCCCATGCGCTGGCCGTGGATCGCCATTTGTTCCGAAGGACCGCGCGGCAGGATTTCCTCGGTCACCATGCGCTTCAATTCCGCAACAACCATGGGCGCCATGCCGGTCAGTTCCAATGCCCAAGTCTTGGCGGTTTCCAAAGCCTTGCCGTCTTCCACCACCTCATTTACCAACCCGATCGAAGCGGCACGTTCCGCATCCACAGTGCGGCAGAGCAACATGATTTCCATCGCGATCTTATGCGGAATGCGGCTGACCAGGCCCGCGATCATGCCACCCGTCAGGCCAAGCTTTGCCTCCGGATAATAGAATTTTGCGCTTTTGCCGCAGACCAGCAGATCGGCCATCATGGCCAGCACAATACCACCGCCCACACACCAACCCTCCACCGCGCAAATCACGGGCTTGAGCGGCCGATAGCCGACACTTGGAATGGTGCGCCACAATTCAGGCGGGTCCGAGACATCCGCACCAAAGGTAAAGGCACGCGTACCAGCGGAAGTGATGATCGCGCAGCGCAAATCATCGCGGGCTTCAAATTCGCGCATGGCGGTCTGCACTGCCTCACCCATTGGTTTGCTGATGGCATTCCCTTTGGCGGGATTGTTCAGCGTGACAATACGGATTGGGCCTTCATCGGTGACGGTTACATGTTCCATGTCAGTTCACTTTCGCTCCTGTTCTTTCGATCACGCCTTGAAAAATAGCGCGATCTTCGCGGATACGCCGGGTGAAGGCATCACCTGTTTCAAACGCAGGCCGCAGCCCGCCAATAGCCATGCCGGAAGCGACGGCGGGCGCGCGCAGCGATTCTTCCAAGCTGGCCGTAATGCGCGCTTGAATGTCAGGGGGCGTGCCTGCAGGCGCAGCAATGCCAAACCAGGACATGGCGCCGCGTTCAGCAAGGCCCAGTTCCAAGAGTGTCGGCACATCCTTGAATTCCTCATGCCGCCGGTCTCCGAAACTCGCGAGCGCGATCAGCCGACCATCACGCACACCCGGCAGCGCGGCGGGATCGCAAATCATCTGAATGCGCCCAGCGAGCAGGTCAATGAAGGATTGGCCTGAGCCGCGATACGGCACATGTTCCAGCTTGATGCCCGCAGCCTCAGCAAAGATTTCGCATTGCAGTTGCGTAATCGTGCCATTGCCGGCGGAACCAAACCGCAATTCACCAGGCCTTTGCTTGGCCAGCGCCACCAGGTCGCGGATATGCCGCGCGGGAACGGATGGATGGATGATGACGAAGGCATCGGAAGCCGCCACGCGCGCAATCGGCACAAAGGCACGATCAACATCATAGGGAAGCTGCATCATATGCGGGCTGATGGTGAAAATCGCCGTCGGAAAGAGCAGGAGCGTATGGCCATCTGGCCGCGCGCGGGCCACCAGATCAGCGCCGATGGTACCACCCGCACCACCGCGATTTTCAATCACCACAGTCTGGCCCAGCACCTTGCCCCATTCCTGCACCAAGGGCCGCGCGACATTATCCGTGCTGCCGCCCGGCGGGTAAGGCACAATCAGGCTGATGGGCCGATTGGGCCAGGTGGCTTGTGCGAAAACAACGCTCGGAAACAGCAGCCAAATGAATAGCGCGATGATCCTCCCCATCGCTCAAGCCACCGCTTCAGCGCGGAATCCATTGCCCCAACGCTTGATCCGCCCACGCGATGGCGAGGGGAAATGCCCAAAGCATAGAATGGTGGAGGTATCACAGGCGCATTCCATCACGCGCCGCCGCGTGGCCGCCGCCTGCACGGGATCACTATCCGCCCGCATGGAAATTTCCGGATAGCGCGCCTGCAAGGGCGAATGGATCAGATCTCCCGTCGCCAGCGCATCGGCGCCCTTCTTGCCAAGCCGCACCGCGACGTGGTCTGGTGTATGGCCGGGCGTTGATTCAAGCTTCACCAGATCATTCATCTGATAGTCATTAGTCACAAAATCCACGCGCCCCGCTTCCACCACGGGCAAGACGCTATCGGCAAAAACTGGCGATGGTGCCTTGGCATGTTCCCTTTCCCAATGGGCATATTCTTCTTTCGCGAAAAGATAGCGCGCCTTTGGGAAGCTCGGCACCCAGCGCCCATTTTCCAGCCGCGTATTCCAGCCGACATGATCCACATGCAAATGCGTGCACATGACAAAATCAATATCGCCCACACCAAGCCCAAGCGCGGCCAGGTTGCGCATATAGGCTTCGCTCTTCATCTGGTGCCAGAAGGGATGCGTCGGGCGGTTCTTGTCATTGCCGACACAGGTATCAATCAGGATGTTATGATGCGGCGTGCGCACCACCCAGGATTGGATGCAAAGCACAAGCTTGCCCGTTGCGGGATCAAGCGCCTGGGGTTCCAGCCAAGCACGATTTTCGGCCAGCAATTCCGGCGTGAGCGTCGGGAAGAAGGTCAGCGGGTCGAAGCTAGGTCTTTCTTCCTCAACAACCCGTTGAATCGTCAGCTCACCAAGCTGAAAACCTTTATCCATGGACTTTCCCCTTCACGTATTTCGGGTAGCATAGCGCGGCTTGAGGGCATTGACAGTCCCGGCGGAAGGCTTTCCGCTAGCCCCAAGAAAAGGTCCAGGAGGAAGAATATGGCGCAGGAAAATCATGGCGCTGTCATTGTTGGCGCGGGCTTTGCCGGGCTTTACCTGCTGCATCGGCTGCGCGGGCTTGGCATCCCGGCCATTTGCCTGGAAGCAGCGGATGATGTGGGCGGCACCTGGTACTGGAATCGCTACCCAGGTGCCCGCTGCGATGTGGAAAGCATGCAGTATTCCTTTGCATTCTCCGAGGAATTGCAGCAGGAATGGCGCTGGTCTGAACGCTTTGCCGCACAGCCGGAAATCCTTGCCTATGCGCGCCATGTTGCGGAACGCTTCGATCTGCGCCGCGATATCCGCTTTGAAACCCGCGTCACCGATGCCGCCTGGGATGAAGCCGCCGGGCTTTGGCGCATCGCCACCAATCGCGGGCAAAAACTTACCGCGCGCTATTTCTTCATGGCGACAGGCTGCCTTTCCGCGGCCCGGCTGCCTGATATTCCGGGCATTGCCGATTTCAAGGGAAGGCAATTCCACACCGGCTATTGGCCGCATCACAAGGTTGATTTCACCGGCCGCCGGGTCGCGTTGATCGGCACCGGGTCTTCCGCCATTCAATCCATCCCCGTGATCGCGGAAGAAGCCGCGCATCTCACGGTGTTTCAGCGCACACCCAATTTCAGCATCCCATCGCGCAATGGCCCGATGGATGATGAATATGAGCAAAGCTGGAAGGGCGATTACGCCAATCTCCGGCAAAAGGCGCGCATGATGCGCACCGGCATCCTGTATGGCCTGAGCGACACGCCCGCCATGTCGGTCAGTGCCGAGGAACGGAAAGCCGAATATGAAAAGCGCTGGGCGGTCGGCGGCACGGCATTCATGGGATCCTTCCGCGATCTGCTGCTGGATCAGGCCGCCAATGACACGGCAGCGGAATTCGTGCGCGGCAAGATTCGCGAAACCGTGAAGGATCCGGCCACAGCCGAAAAACTCTGCCCACGCAATCACCCGATCGGCACCAAGCGCATTTGCGTGGATACGCATTATTATGAGACCTATAACCGCCCCAATGTCACGCTGATTGACATCAACGAAGCGCCAATCACGCGCATTACCACAACCGGCATTGAAGCGGGCGGCGTCCTGCATGAATTCGATGATATCGTTTTCGCAACAGGCTTTGATGCCATGACGGGTGCGCTGCTTGGTGTGGATATCAAGGGCCGCGCGGGCGAAAGTCTCAATGCCAAATGGGAAGCCGGGCCGCGCACCCTGCTTGGCATCATGACGGCAGGTTTTCCGAATATGTTCATGATCACGGGTCCGGGCAGCCCCTCCGTCCTCAGTAATATGATCGTTTCCATCGAACAGCATGTGGATTGGATCATGGATTGCCTGGCGCAGATGCAGGCCAAGGGCCAAGCCACCATCGAAGCCGATCGCAGCGCGGAAGATCACTGGGTTGAGGAAGTGAATAAGGTCGCGCATCGCACGCTCTATCCACGCGCGGCATCCTGGTACATGGGCGCCAATGTGCCGGGCAAACCAAGGCTATTCATGCCCTATGTGGGTGGCGTTGGAAATTACCGCGTACTCTGCGATGAAATCGCCGCGGATGGCTATCGCGGCTTTCATTTCGGCGGTGCGGAACGGCCCGCCGCAGCGGCGGAATAGGGGGAAGTCTCATGACACTTGATGCAGGCGCGCAACATGTTCTCAATCTGATCAAGGAAGCCAAGCGCCCCGCCTTCAATACCCTGACTCCCGGCGAAGCACGAGAGGTTTCCGCCGCTTCCCGCCGCGTGATGCAGCCAGACCCGCCCGAAGTTGCGCTTGTTGAAGATTTGAAATGCCCGGGCCCTGCGGGCAAAATACGCTTGCGGCGCTACCGCGGCATCGGCACCAATCCCGAAGCCGCGCTCCCCTGCCTTGTCTACATGCATGGTGGCGGCTGGGTGATTGGTGATCTGGACAGCCATGATCAGGTCTGCCGGCGACTTGCAAATCTCTCCCAGGCTTGTGTCATTGCAATTGACTACCGCCTTGCACCCGAACATCGCTACCCGGCTGCGGTCGAGGATTCAGCCGCCGCTTATCGTTATATTTGCCGGCAGGCGAAGCGGCTTGGCATAGACCGCAACCGCATTGCGGTTGGTGGCGATAGCGCTGGTGGCAACTTGGCCGCCGTGCTGGCGCTGATGGCGCTGCATGGTGATTTGCCCATGCCGGACTATCAGGTGTTGTTCTATCCAGTTACCGATATGGCCGGGAATCCGCCATCCTATGATCGCTTCACCGAAGGCCTGGTGCTGACGCGCGATGTCATGAAATGGTTCATTGCGCATTATCTCGGCCCCCATGAAAAGGGTATTGATTGGCGCGCCTCACCCTTGCGCGCGCCATCCCTAGCGGGCTTGCCGCCGGCTTTCCTGATGACAGCGGGCGTTGATCCCCTGGTGGATGAAGGCACTGCCTATGCAAAACGCCTGGATGAGGAAGGTGTGAATGTCACGCATCTGCATGTCGCGGATCAGATCCATGCCTGCCTGACCATGGGGCGCTTCA
>JADCES010000183.1 GCA_020250005.1 Roseomonas sp. | reverse complement strand
GACGGTGACTGAAGTGAAAGGCTTTGGCCGGCAGAAAGGCCAGACCGAAATCTACCGCGGTGCGGAATATCATGTGAGCTTCCTGCCCAAGGTGAAAATCGAAGTGGCCGTGCCGGCCGAAATGGTGGATGCGGTGGTCGAAGCCATCGCAACAACGGCGCGCACCGGCAAGATCGGCGATGGCAAGATCTTCGTCATGGATGTGGAACGCGCGTTGCGCATCCGCACCGGTGAGACGGATGAATCCGCGCTGTGAACCCGAATTCCGAAACATCTGACAAGAAGGGAAAACCCATGAGGTTCCTTGCTCGCTGCGGTATGGCCGCGGCTTTTCTTGGCCTGGCCGCTGCACCCGCCTTTGCCGGCGATGAGGCGAAGGTGGATACTGGTGATGCCGCCTGGATGCTGGTGAGCACCGCCCTGGTGCTGATGATGACAGTGCCTGGTGTTGCGCTTTTCTATGCCGGCATGGTGCGCAAGAAGAATGTTCTCGCCACCATGATGCAGTCCTTTTCCATTTGCGCGCTGGTGACGGTGTTGTGGATGGTGGCGGGCTATAGCCTCGCCTTTGGTGAAGGGAATGCCTGGATCGGCGATTTTTCACGCTTCTTCCTGGGCGGCTTGGCCGAGAATTGGGACAAGCCCTTTACGCTGGGGTCAGGTGATGCGGCGGTCGCCACCACCATTCCGGAATCGGTGTTTCTGACCTTCCAGATGACCTTCGCGGTGATCACCGCGGCGCTGATCACGGGCGCGGTTGCGGATCGCATGAAGTTTTCCGCGTTGCTCGTGTTTATCGGGCTTTGGACGCTCTTGGTCTATTCGCCGGTTGCGCATTGGGTTTGGCATCCAAATGGCTGGATCTTCTCGCTCGGCGCGCTGGATTTCGCGGGCGGTACGGTGGTGCATATCAATGCCGGCGTGGCCGGGCTTGTCGCCGCCATCGTGCTCGGCAAGCGGGTTGGTTATGGTTCGGACAACCTCTCGCCCTATAACCTCGGCTTTGCGGTGATTGGTGCCGCGCTGCTTTGGGTGGGTTGGTTCGGCTTCAATGCCGGCTCGGCGCTTGGGTCCTCCGGCGGGCGTGCGGGCATGGCCATGCTGGTCACGCAAATCGCGGCGGCAGCGGCGGTGCTTTCCTGGTTGGCGGCGGAATGGATCGGCAAGGGCAAGCCTTCCGTCCTGGGTGCGATTTCCGGCGCGGTATCGGGCCTGGTGGCCATCACGCCGGCGGCGGGCTTCGTGCTGCCGGGCAGTGCGCTGATCATCGGCTTGGTCGCTGGCGTCGCCGGTTATTGGGGTGCCACGGCGCTTAAGCGCGCGCTGAAATATGATGACAGCCTGGATGCCTTTGGCGTGCATGGCGTTTGCGGCATTGTCGGCGCCTTGCTGGTGGGCTTCCTGGCCTATGGCCCGCTGTCTGCCACCACGGCAGTGCCGGAAGGCCTGTCAGGCGGGATGGAGCAGTTCATCAAGCAGGTGATCGCGGTTGCCGCCACCATGGTCTTCACCGCGATCGCCACCTGGATCCTGCTCAAGGTCACAGATGTCATCATCGGCCTGCGCGTGACCGAGGAAGAGGAACGTGAGGGCCTTGATGTCGCGTTGCATGGTGAGCGTATCAACTGACACCTGAGGCGTCATGCCCAAAAGAAAACCGCGCGGGATGCACCCCGCGCGGTTTTTTCGTTGCATCGCGCGCCTGATCAGGCGCGTTCGATCAGTTCAATCTTGTAGCCATCCGGGTCTTCGATGAAGGCGATCACGGTGGTGCCGAATTTCACCGGACCCGGTTCACGCGTGATCTTGACGCCTTCCGAGCGCAGCTGATCGCAAGTGGCGGTCACATTCGGCACGCCAATCGCCAAATGCCCGAAGGCCGAGCCGAGTTCGTATTTCTCGACCCCGTAATTATAGGTGAGCTCAATCACGCCGGCGCCGGTTTCTTCCCCGGCATAGCCCACGAAGACCAGCGTATATTTGCCATCCGGCACATCGCGCCGGCGCAATTCCTTCATCCCCAGAAGGCGCGTGTAGAAATCAACGCTCTTTTCCAGATTGCCGACGCGCAGCATGGTATGCAGAAAACGACCTTGGCTCATGTGGAAACTCCTTGGCTGTATTCGGCGGGGTTGAAGGCAAGCAGGAATATCCCCGCTGCCTCGGCCGCCGCAATGGTGGCATCGCGGTCCAATAGAATGGTCCCATCGGCCTGAAAGGCCAAGCCGCGCAGCCCGGCGTTGCGGGCGCTTGCAACCGTTTTCGGGCCAATGGTCGGCAAATCCGCGAGCGTGGATTGCGCGGGCTTCAAAGCCTTCACCAGAATGGGCGCCGGGCCTTCGCGCTTCAGTGCGCCGGCGCGCAGGATCAGCGCATCCGTGCCTTCAATGGCCTCAACACCCAGTACCAAGCCCTGCTGCACGACCACAGATTGCCCAACATCCACCGCACCAATCGCATGACATACGGCGAGGCCGCGCGCGATATCGGCGCGTGCCACATCATCAGGCATGGGGCCGGCCAGCAAGGCGGCCTCAGGCAGCAAGCCCGCCAGCAGCGCTTGCGCGCCCACCACCTCAAACCCTTCTTCGCCCAGCACCTTCATCACGGCGCGCAGGATGGAATCATCGCCATTGAAGGCTGCGCGCCCAATCCGCCCGAGCAATTTCATCGAAGCCGCATCGGGGCGGAGCGAGAGCAGCGAAGGCCGCGCCACATTGCCCGCCAGCACCACTTCGCGGACCCCCTGCTGCTTCAGCCAGGACAGCATTTGCGCAGCCAAGCCCCAGCGGAGCGTCACATGGGACCGCCCGGCATAGGCCGCCGGATCGCCATGGCCTTCCAGCACCACCACATGCACCGGCCGCCCGATAGCGGTCGCCGCCTGCACCACCCGAAGTGGCAAGCTGCCCCCGCCCGCGATAACACCAAGGGGTTCCGGCATGATCGCGCTTAGCGCTTATGCGAATAAGGGCGAAGGCTGCTCATTCACCCTCATCATCCATATCATCGCCCCCGCGCCCTGCCTTGCAGAGCCCACGGCGAGAGGTATTGCGGATGAAATGCAGCACTTCCTGCACATTCTTGTCATCGGCGAAGCGCTGTTGGGCTTCTTCCAGCCGATCATTGAACACGCCCGGTTCGCGGAAGATCAGCCGATACGCCGCGCGCAGCGCATGAATTTCCGGGCGCGAAAAGCCGCGCCGCTTGAGGCCGATAAGGTTAAGCCCGATCAGTCGCGCGCGATTGCCCATGGCGGAACCATAGGGGATGACATCCGCCTCGATCCCGCTCATGCCGCCAATCACCGCCTGGCGGCCGATGCGCACGAATTGATGAATGGCCGTGCCGCCGCCAACAAATACCGTATCGGCGATTTCCACATGCCCGCCCAGCATGACGTTATTGGCCAGGATCACGCGATCGCCCAAATGGCAATCATGCGCGACATGCGCCACCGCCATGATCAGGCAATCCGCACCCACCCGCGTCACGCCATCACCACCGACACTGCCGCGATGAATGGTCGCGTGTTCGCGAATTTGCGTGCGTGCGCCAATCTCACAACGCGTCGGTTCATTCTTGTATTTCAGATCCTGCGGCGCCATGCCGATGGTGGCGAAGGGAAACACCTTCACACCCGCACCAAGGCGCGTATGGCCATCCACCATCACATGCGCAATCAGCTCAACGCCATCTTCCAGCACCACATCGGGGCCGATGACGCAGCCGGGACCAATCTTGCAACCGGCGCCGATCTGCGCCGTTGGGGAAACAGCGGCGGTCGCGTGAATTTCGGTCATGCTCAGCGGTCCAGGATCATGGCGGCATAGGTTGCTTCGGCTACCACCTTGCCATCCACCTTGGCCTCGGCAGAGAATTTCCAGATATTGCCGCGCTGGCGTTCCTTTTTGACATGCACGCGCATCTGATCGCCCGGCACCACGGGCTTGCGGAATTTCGCGTTATCCACGGTCATGAAATAAACCAGCTTGCCGGCCCAATCGGGCCCCAGCGTTTCCACCACCAAAACGGCCGCAGTCTGCGCCATGCATTCAATGATCAGGACGCCCGGCATCACCGGCATGGTCGGGAAATGGCCCTGAAAGAAATTCTCGTTGATAGTGACGTTCTTGATGCCGGTGCAGCTTTCGTTCTTCACCAGATCAACCACCCGATCCACAAGCAGGAAAGGGTAGCGATGCGGGATCGCATGCATGATCTTGGCGATATCGTAAGCACCGATATCATTGGGTGTGGTGTTTTCCTCAGACATTTTCTTCAGCCCGCTTTTTCATTTCCCTTGGTCGTCGCCAGCCTGCGCAAACGCGCAAAGGCGCGCATCGCTTCCTTCGCCGGCCAGGCCGGGCTGCCGAGAACATCCGCCCCCGCCGGCACATCATTCATGACCCCCGATTGCGCACCAATGCGCGCCCGTGCGCCGATATTCAGATGTCCCGTGATACCCGCCTGCCCGGCCAGTACCGCATAATCGCCAATATTGGTGGAACCGGATATGCCCACCTGCGCAACAATCACCGCACCGCGCCCGATTGTCACATTATGGCCAATCTGCACCAGATTATCGATGCGTACGCCAGGCCCGATCACCGTATCGCCACCCGCGCCGCGATCAATGCAGCTGCCCGCACCAATCTCCGCGCCGTCGCCGATGATCACCCGGCCAAGCTGCGGCATGGTCACGTGCTGCCCCTGTGGCGTGGTGATGAAGCCAAAGCCTTCATTGCCAATGCGCGCGCCCGGGTGCAGCACCACATGGTCACCTGCGATGCAGTATTCCATGCTGGCATGGGCATGGATGCGCCCATGCGCGCCAAGCTTGCAGCCAGGACCGATGGAGCTGTGATGCGCCAGGATGCACTGCGCGCCAATCTCTGCACCTGGCCCAACATAAACAAAGGCGCCAATTTCGCAGCCTGACCCGATGATGGCATCTGGCGCAATCACCGCGCTTGGGTGGATGCCGGGTCTTGGTTGCACCGGGGGATGGAACAGGCGGGCAATCCGAATGAAGCCAGCCTGTGGCGCCGCCATGACAAGGGGCACACAAGCTTCCGGAACGTATTCGGCGAAGGCTTCTTCAATCACCACGGCGCCGGCCTTGGTGACCTTCAGCGCGGGCAGGTTCTTGCGGCCTTCCATGAAGGCCACATCATCCCGGCCCGCCAGATGCAATGGCGCGACGCCGCTGAAAAGCCGCGTGTCATCCCCCGTGGACGCAAGCCCAAGCGCGGCACGAAGCGCGCCAAGCGTTACCGGCCCGGCAGAAGCGTAAAAGCGGCTATCCGCAGCCAAGGTGATCAGTTCCGCCGTGGCGCCGCCGGTGCGGGAGCAGGCGTTGTCGCCGGGCGCGGCGGCGGTGCGGCGGATGGATCGGGCGGCAGAGTGACATTGCTGATCATGCGATTGAGCTGCACCGCCACTTCTTCCGTAATGTCAAAAGGCGGATCATTTAAAATCACCAGGGGCCTTGGCAGCACCAGATTGATGCTGCGGCTTGTGGCCACCTGCCGGATCACGATGGCGAGTGCCTGTTCAATCTCACGCAGCGCCTGCTGGGCCAATTGTTCCAGATCGCGCGCGCGATCACGGAAGATGCGCTGGCCATCCGTAATCTGGTCCTGCAACGCGCGTTCACGGGCGCGCAACTGGTCGGGCGAAAGCCCACCACGTTCATTGCCAAGGCGCTGCTGTTCATCGCGCCAGCGCTGTTGTTCGTTCTGCACATCCTCATTCAACTTGGCGCGGCGGCGTTCGATTTCCTGGCGCACCTGGTTGAAGGCGGTGGAAACGCGTTGGATTTCCGGCACATCCACCACACCAATCACGGCGGCAGGCGGCGGCGTGCCGGGCGGCAAGGCGGCAGGGGGCTGGGCCTGTTGCGCGGGGCGCTGCGGCTGGGCGGGTTGTGCGGGGCGCTGGCCTTGCGGCTGCGCTTGCCCTTGTCCCTGCGGCTGGCCGGGCACGAACCAGCCGGGTTGGTTCTGCGCCGCCGCGGCCATGGGAAAGGCGAGCAAAGCGGCAAGGACAAGGCGAATCATTGGGCAATCATCCCGTTTCAGAAGCGTGTGCCAAAGCCAAGGCGGAAAAGCTGTGTCTTGTCGTAGTCTTTCTTCACAACCGCCTTGCCGAAATCAATATTGATGAGACCGATCGGGCTCCGCCAGGAAAAGCCAACGCCAACGCTGACCCGTGGATCAGCTTCGTCTACCGGCTTGGCACCCGGATACTTCGTTTGGTTAAAGTAGCTGTCCGGAATACCGGAAAGCGAACCCACATCCACAAAGGTACGCCCGATGAGGCCGAGCTCATTGGGCAGCGGCAGCGGGAAGCGCATTTCGGCTGAGCTGGTCCAGAGTATCTGACCACCAAGCGAATCCCCTGTTGCGGTATCCTGCGGGCCGGCGCCACCAAGCCGGAAGCCGCGCAGATTTTCACCCCCCAGGAAGAAGCGGTCAACGATACGGTCATCCTTGTCGCCAAGCGGGCTCAGGATACCGCCGCCGGCCGCGAGTACCAGGACGAAATCCGGATCATTCAACCAGCGTTCGAAGGGGATATAATACTGCCCATCGGCGCGCGAGCGGAAATAGTTCACATCGCCGCCGATGCCCGCGTAATCGCCGCCAACCCGCACCACATAGCCCGACCGCGGTTCAACCCGGCTATCGCGCATGTCATAGGTTATGGTGGTGGAAACCTGAGACAGCAGCGTCCGGCCAGCCTGTTCCTGAATGAAGCGCGATGCGAATTGGTTGATGTCAAAGATGTCACGATCAATCAGCGCATAGGACCAATTCTGCCGCAGCCGATCATTGATCTCGTAACCGGTGCGGAGCGCAAAGCCAGCGCGCCTTTCGCGATAGCCGGTCACGAAGCGCAAATCACGATTGATCAGGAAGGCATCCGCCCCGGCGGCCAGATTGCGATCCAGGAATTGCGGATCGGTGACCGAAAGATCAAGCTGACTGCGCTTTTGCGCCAATACGCCGCCGACACGCCCATCAAGCCCCATGCCGAGCAGATTGCGTTCGCGTACGCCAACATCCAGCAAGAACCCGGCATCCGTCGAGTAACCGCCCCCCAAGGTGAATTCACCCGTGGCGCGTTCCACAACCGATGTCATCAGATTGACCCGTTCTGGCCCCGAGCCTGGCTGATTGGTGATCTGTACGTCTGAGAAGTAACCAAGTGAGCGGATGCGATCACGCGAACGCCGGATTTGCCGCGCATTCATCGGGTCACCCTCGGCAAGCCGGAATTCACGCCGGATCACCCGATCTTCCGTGCGCGTATTGCCTGAAATTTCGATACGTTCCACGAAGGCGCGCGGCCCTTCGCGCACAATAAAGGCAATATCAATCGTCGCGGTTTCCGGATTGCGCGTGACCCTGGGCTGCACTTCGACGAAGGGCTCACTGCGTGCCTGCAGGGCATCCGCAATCGCTGTCGCGCCACGTTCCACCGCATCGCCATCATACCAATCACCACTCGTGATTTCGACTTCGCGGCGCAGGCCCTCCATATTGATGCGCGGGATTTCGTTGATGACCTCAACCCGGCCGATGCGATAGCGCTGGCCTTCCTCAATGGTGAAGGTCACGAAAAACGCGCTGCGATCCGGGCTCAATTCGCCGGAAGACCCGGTAATCTGCACATCCGCAAAGCCCTGGCGCAGATAGAAGCGGCGCAGCAATTCGCGGTCAAAGACCAATCGTTCAGGATCATAGATATCGCTGGAAGACAGCAGGCGGAACCATGCCTGTTCCTGGGTCGAGATCACATCCCTAAGCCGGGCTTCGGAAAAGGCATTATTGCCGACAAAGGTGACGCGCGCGACCAGCGCAGGATCGCCTTCGACGATTTCAAACACCAGATCAACGCGGTTCTGGTCAAGCTCTACAATCTTGGGTTCGACAGTGGCACGAAAACGCCCGCGTCGCGCATAGACTTCAAGGATGCGCTGCCTGTCCGTCTGCACGGCAGCGGGGGTGAAGACGCTGCGCGGTTGCGTCAGCACGATACTGCGCAGGATCTCGCTTGAGATGCGTCGATTGCCCTCAAACACCACGCGATTGACCAGGGGGTTTTCCACCACATCCACAACCACGCGCGCACCTTCAGTGCGGATGGTCACATCACGAAACAGCCCGGTCGCGAAAAGCGCGCGCAGGCTGCGGTCAATCCGGTCCTGTTCCGCGACATCGCCAACCTGCACCAGCATGTAGCTCCGCACCGTATCGGGATCGATGCGCTGCGTGCCGCGCACATCCACGGCCGCAATACGCCCGCCACCACGGCCGGGATCCTGCGCGGCGGCCGGCATGGCCAGCGCCAGAAAAACGAAAAGGGCTAAAAGAGCGCGTAGCTGCTTCACGGATTCGGCATCTCTCTCAAGAAGGCGATCCTACCTAGCCGAGCCGCGCCCCCCTCGCCACCCCCAAAGCGCGGCTTCCTGCGATCCGCCGCAACGGATCGCGCCAAGCCCGTCTCCGGGCGAAGGCCTCGCCGCGCCGCCCTTGCCGCGCTCCGGGCGCTAACCGAGCAAGCCGCTCACCCAACGCACCACGCCAAGCTGGGCCAGATCATTCCAGGTCGCGAAAATCATGAGGCAAATCAACAGGGCAAAGCCGGCGCGGAAGCCATATTCCCGCGCCTTCAAGGGCAAGGGCCGGCCCCTGATCGCCTCAGCCGCGTAGAACAGCAAATGCCCGCCATCCAGCACCGGGATGGGGAAAAGATTGATCAAGGCAAGATTCACCGAAAGCAGCGCGGTGAAGGTGATGAAGGCCGAAAGCCCCATATGCGCGACCTGCCCGGACATTTGCGCGATCCGCAAAGGCCCGCCCAGATCCTCGGCCCCGCGGCTGCCGGAGATCATCTGCCATACCCCAACCAGGGTCTGCCAGGTGATATCCAGCGTATGCGTCACGCCCGCCCAGGCAGCGCTGAAAGGGTCCAGCCTTTCGAAAACCGGCGGCCCGGCGGTAATGCCCAGCATGCCAAGCCCATCGGAAGGCCGGGGCAGGGGAGTTGCGACCACCTTGATCTGGGAATCGCCGCGCGCCACCAGCACTTCAATGGCCTGACCCGCCCGCGCCTGGACATAGCGCTGCAGCGCCTCAAACCGTTCAACCGGTTGGCCATCCATGGCGATGATGCGATCCCCGGGTGCCAACCCGGCCCGCGCGGCGGCTGAGGCCTCCACCACATTGCCCACGGTCGGGACTGGGGAAGGGCGGCCCACCACCACGAAAAGTGCGGCAAACAGCAACACGGCAAGCGCAAAATTGAAGAAAGGCCCCGCCGCCACCACCAGCGCGCGGTCGCCCACGGGTTTTTCATGGAAGGTCTCACCCGGGCGGAAGCCAGCGGCCTGCTCTGCCCCGGCCTCCCCCAAATCCTCCATGCCGTGCATTTTCACATAGCCGCCGAGCGGCAGCCAGCCGATCCGCCATTCGCAGCCGCGCTTGTCGGTCCAGGTATAGATCGCGCGTCCAAAGCCCACGGAAAAACGCTCAACATGCACGCCGCGCCAGCGTGCGGCCAGGTAATGGCCAAGCTCATGGATGAAAATGAGCACCCCGAGCACCACGACAAAGGCGGCGATGCTGCGGAAGGGTTCGGGTAGCAATTCCAAGAGAGAGGCTCCTAAAAAAGCGCGAGGTCAGGCCAGCGCGGCGCGTTTTGCGGCGATCAGCCCCGCTTCGGACCGCGCTGCCGCATCATGCGCCATAATGGCGGGCAGATCCGCGGCCTCTGGCGCGCCAAGGCGTGAGAGCGTTTCTTCCACCACTACCGCGATATCGAGAAAGCGGAGCCGTTTTTCAAGGAAGAGCCCGACCGCGATCTCATTCGCCGCATTCAGAATGGTGGGCGCGCCGCCCCCGGCGCAAAGCGCTTCGCGCGAAAGCCTGAGCGCCGGGAAGCGCACCGGGTCAGGCGCGAAGAATTCAAGCTTGCCGAGCGCAATCAGATCAAGCGGCGGCACGGAAGCTGCCATGCGCGCGGGCCAGGCGAGCGCATGGGCAATGGGCGTGCGCATATCGGGCGTGCCAAGCTGCGCCAGCACCGATCCATCCGTATATTGCACCAGCCCATGCACGGTGGATTGCGGATGGACCAAAACCTCAATCCGCGCTTCCGGCACCGGGAAAAGCCGCGCGGCTTCGATCAGTTCCAGCCCCTTATTGAACATGGTGGCGGAATCGACGCTGATCTTGGCCCCCATGGACCAGACGGGGTGGCGCACCGCGACTTCGGGGGTAACGGCTGCCATTTCGCCGAGCGTCATGGTCCGGCACGGCCCGCCCGAAGCGGTCAGGATGATTTTCGCAATCGCCGAGGGATCGCGCATATCCAGCGCCTGGAATATGGCGTTGTGTTCGCTATCCACGGGCAGGATCGTGGCACCCCCGGCCCGCGCGGCCGCCAAAACCGGTTCCCCCGCGCAGACCAGGCTTTCCTTATTGGCAATCGCCATAATGCCGCCGCGCGCCAGCGCCGCCATGGTGGCGGGCAGCCCGGCCGCGCCCACAATGGCGGCCATGGTCCAATCGGCGGGTAGCCCCGCTGCCGCCACCACCGCTTCCGGCCCCGCCGAAACCTCCGTTGCCGTGCCAGCCAGGGCTTCCTTGAGCGCCTGATATTGCGAGGCATCCGCCAGCACCGCATGCCGCGCCTTGAGCCGCCGCGCCTGCGCAGCCAGGCCCTGCCAATCACGCCCGGCCACCAGGGCCACGACATCAAAGGTATCCTCTGCGGCGGCTTCCAGCAGGGAAACTGTGCTTTTCCCAACCGACCCCGTGCTGCCCAGCACCGTGACGCGGCGCGGTCCCGGCCGCTGGTTCAATGCCATAGCGGCATGCCCCGCCCAGCCAGCAAGGCAAGCGCAGTCGCCATCGGGGCCGCTGCCATGACCCCATCCAGCCGATCCAGCATGCCGCCATGCCCGGGGATAAGCGATGAGCTATCCTTCACCCCGAAGCGACGCTTGATGGCGCTTTCCAGAAGATCACCTGCCTGAGACATCACCCCCAGCATGGCCGCGATTGCCGCCGCGCGTGAAGCCCCCCCCGGTGCCAGCAGCGCCGCCGCCCCGGTGCCGATCAGCGTTGCGGCAATCAAGCCGCCCGCCGCCCCCGACCAGGTCTTGCCCGGTGAGATCGCCGGCGCCAGCTTCGGCCCGCCCAAGGCGCGGCCCGCCATATAGGCCCCGGTATCCGATGCCCAGACGATCAGCACCAAAAACAGCGTATTGAGCAGCCCGGCATGATCCTCGCCACGCAGCAGCACCAGCGAAAACCCCACAAGGCCAATGTAGAAAAGCCCAGCCGCCGGCCAGATATCGCCCTGGCGTTGCAGCAGAAACAGGACCAGCGTTCCTGCCGCCAAAAGCCCAAGGGCGGCCAGTGGCGGCCCGAAGGCGGCCAGCAGCATGACCACCAGGCTGATCGCCGGCATCAGCAGCCCAGGCCAGCGCCAGATGGAAATCTTGCAAAACCGCGCCCATTCCCAGGAGAGCAGCACAACGGCCACACCCACCAGCACATCCCAGACCACGCCGCCGGACCAGATGCCAAAGACCGCGATTGGGATCAGCACCGCCGCCGAAGCGCCCCTCAGGCCCAGATCGCGCCAGGGGCGCGGGGCACCGCCTTCCGGCTTGGATGTTGTGGCTTCTGTCACGTCAGGCGCGCAGCCCATAGCGGCGTTCGCGCCGATGATATTCCGCGACCGCGCCTTGCAAATCCGCGGCCGCGAAATCCGGCCAGAGCACATCCAGAAAGACGAATTCGGCATAGGCCGCCTGCCAGAGCAGGAAATTCGACAGCCGCTGTTCGCCCGAAGTGCGGATGATCAGATCCGGATCGGGCATGCCCGTGGTTTGCAGAAACCCGCCAAACTGCGCCTCGGTCAGCTTGTCGGGGTCGAGCGTCCCTGCCTGGGCAGCCCGCGCCACCGCCTGGGTCGCGGCCAGTATCTCATCCCGCGCACCGTAAGAGAGCGCCATGACCAGATTGAGCCGCGTCCCGCCCGCCGTCGCCTTCTCCGCCTCCGCCACCATATGGGAGACATCATCACCAAAGCGGCTGTGATCGCCAATCACGGTCAGCTTCACGCCATCGCGCGCGAGCCCCGCCACTTCATTGCGGAGGTAAAGCCGGAGCAGCCCTGATAGCGCGGAGACTTCCTCCACCGGCCGGCGCCAATTCTCACTGGAAAAGGCGAAAAGCGTGAGCCAGCCAATGCCGGCCTCAGCCGCCGCCTGCACCGCGCGGCGCGCAGCCTCAGCGCCCGCGCGATGGCCCAGCGCCACCGGCACGCCGCGCGATTCCGCCCAGCGGCGATTGCCATCCATGATGATGGCGACATGGGCGGGTGGCGCCTGGGGCGCGCCCGGGGCGGGACGCGGATCGCTTGCAGCACTCATGCGCTGCATCCCCCCGCGCGTTCAGGCCCCATCCGCTTGCGCAAGCGCACTCTCCGTCCCTGTTCCGACGATCGGCTTTCAGACCGTCCGGATATCCTTGTCCTTTTCGACCAAGGCCGAGTCAATCTGCTTGACGAATTGGTCGGTCAGCTTCTGCACCTCTTCCTCGGCGCGCTTCACTTCATCTTCGCCGAGTTCGGATTTCTTGCCCGCCGCCTTGATCTGTTCCATGCCATCGCGCCTGACGCCACGCACGGCAACACGCGCCTGTTCGGCATAGCGCGCGGCTGCCTTGGCCAATTCATTGCGCCGTTCGGTGGTAAGCGGGGGCAGCGGCACGCGGATCACCTGGCCTTCCGCCTGCGGATTGAGGCCCAAATTGGCTTCCCGAATGGCGCTTTCGACCGCCTTGGTCAGCGCCTTGTCCCAGACCTGCACGGCGAGCAAACCAGGCCCGGCGACCGAGATATTGGCCACCTGATTGAGCGGCGAGACACTGCCATAAGCATCCACGCGCACCGGTTCGAGCAAGGCGGGGCTGGCGCGGCCCGTGCGCAGGCCAGAGAATTCCTTCTTCAGGGTTTCCATCGCGCCTTCCATCCGGCGCGTCAGATCCTGTTTCAGGGCCTTTACATCAGTCGGCATATTGCCCTTCCCCCTGGGTTATGGCGCCTGTTCCACCACGGTGGTGAATTTGCCTTCGCCCTTCATGACGGCGGTGAAGGCGCCTGGTTCATGGATATTGAAGACAATGATGGGCAGCTTGTTTTCGCGCGCAAGGCTGATCGCCGCCGCATCCATCACGGCCAAGTCACGCGCCAGCATATCCAGATAGGTGAGTGTCGTGTAGCGTTCGGCATTGGGCTTCTTGCGCGGATCGGCGGAATAGACGCCATCCACCTGCGTGCCCTTGAACAGCGCATCGCAGCCCATTTCGGCCGCACGCAAGGCCGCCGCGGTATCGGTGGTGAAAAACGGATTGCCGGTGCCGGCGGCGAAAATCACCACGCGGCCCTTTTCCATGTGCCGTTCGGCACGGCGACGGATGAAGGGTTCACAAAGGCTTGCCATCGGGATCGCGCTTTGCACGCGCGTCTGCACGCCGATTTTCTCAAGCGCATTCTGCATGGCGAGCGCATTCATCACAGTCGCCAGCATGCCGATGCTATCCGCCTGGGCGCGGTCCATGCCGGAAGCCGCGCCGGAAATGCCGCGAAAGATGTTGCCGCCACCAATCACCAGGCAGACCTGCACCCCCAGATCCACCACACCCCGCACATCCTCGGCAATGCGCCGGCAAGTGGCGTTATCAAGGCCGTAATCCCGATCCCCCATCAGGGCCTCACCGGAGACCTTGAGCATGACGCGCTTATAGGCCGGGTTCTGGCTCATGGGGGCTTTGTCTCGACTCGGGTTGAGGTTGCGGTCGCCACCATAAGGACAAGCCCGCAAGGGCGGCAATAAGGCAGACCTGGGTCGCATAGATCATTTTCGCGCGCGGCGGAACCACCCGGAGAGCATGGCATTCTGCGTAGGCGCAATGCCTTGGGGGCGCCCTATTCCCCGCGCTGTGCTCTCTTCAGCGCTTGGCGCAGCATGGCGATGCTTTTTCAGGAGCCAAGCTGCCGCAGCCCCACCTCAACGAGCCTGCGCTGAGCAGCAATGCGCCTTGCCATATCGGCTTCGCCGCCGGCAAAGGGAAGCTGACCTGCATTGCGCAACCGCTCGGCGAAGGCTTCCTCGGCCACCACGGCACGGGTTGCTTCCGCCAGTACCGCGCGGATGGCTTCAGGCTGACGGGCATCCCCAAAAACACCGACAAAACCGTCGAAAACATATTCCGGGAAGCCCTGCTCGGTCGCGGTCGCAACTTCTGGCGCGGCGGGCGAACGGGTGGCATTTGTCACGGCCAGCAATTTGATGCGCCCGGCGCGCGCTTGCGGCAAGGCAGTGGCCATCGGCATCGCCGCGATCTGGATTCGGTTCGTTGCCAGGTCATTCAGCATTTCGGGCACCGCGCGATACTGCGCCCGCACCAATTCAAGGCGCTGTTCAGCCGCGAAGGCCGCGAAGGTGATGTTGATGCCGCCCGGTGATGAGGCCCAGGCAAAGGCGCCAGGCTGCGCCCGCGCCAATGCTACGGCGCCGCTCAGGTCATTGGCGCCAAAGCCGGGCGCGGCGGCGATGGCGATATGGTCAATGGCCACGGTGGAAATGGGCGCGAATTGCTCGGGCCGATAGGGCAGGTTCGGGATGGTGGAGGGATTGACCGTAAGATGACCCGAAAAGGAGAAGAACATCTTGTGATCATCATTGATCCCCAGAAAGGCCATGGCGGCGATCACGCCATCCCCGCCGGGCCGGTTTTCCACCGGCACAGGCTGGCCCCAACGGCGTGCGAGGGCATCCGCGAAAAGCCGAAGCGTCGTCTCAGCCCCGACACCGGCTGCGAATGGGGTAACGAGGCGCACCGGGCGGTTCGGAAATGCCTGAGCCTGTGCGCGGACCGGGAGCGCCAATGTTGCGAGCATGGGCAGCGCACGGCGAGATAGTTTCATGACACGGCTTCCTTTTGCTGAAGGGTTGCGATGCGGCGCATCCGGCGCTCAGCGCCGGGCGAAATCAGCGTGGCGTGGTGTTCCACCGCCCGATGCAACAGCGCGAGCAGCGTCTTCGCCTCATCCTCGGTCAGGGCTTCGATGGCGCGGGCATTGGCGGCGAGCATCCGCGGACGGAGCCGCCGGCGCAGCGCTATCCCTTCGGGCGTGAGGCGCAGGATCCGGGCGCGTCGGTCTTCCTGATCCACTTCCCGTGTCAGCAGGCCGCGCTGTTCCAAGCGCTCGACCACTAGGCCGATGGTATTGCGGTCAACACCAATCGCTTCGCCTAGGCGCTTTTGGTCCAGTCCCGGTTCCTCATCGAGCGAGGCAAGGGCCGCGTATTCGGGCGAGACAAGCCCTTCGGTCGCTTGGGCTTCCGCCACCAGAAACTGGCAAAGCTGATGAAATAGCCGGCCGAGATGGGCTGGAACCCGATGATAGGGTGCGACGCTGGCGCCATTTGGGTTTATCATAATGATCACTATAATGATCATCATTTATATGATCAATAGAAAAAATGAGTCTTTGGCGCAAAACCACTCAAGAAAATTTTGTTCGGTAAATCAGGTAATTAGAGCGATCCCCATTCGCGCTACCTCACGGGAACCGCTCTCAATCCTTGTCTGGTCGCATTTTCCGGAGCGCCAAGTGAACCCACTTGGTTGGAAAACACTCTGGCCAGTTCAGGCCTTGCCGGCGGCAGCGGCCACTTCGGCGGCGAAATCGCCCTGCTGCTTTTCAATGCCCTCGCCCAAATGGAAGCGGGCAAAGCCAGAGAGCTTCACGCCCGCCTTCTTGACCACTTCCTTCACGCGGCTTTCGCCATCATGCACCCACACCTGCTCCAGCAGCACCACTTCCTCGTAGTATTTGCGGATGCGGCCTTCGACCATTTTTTCGATGATCGCCTCGGGCTTGCCGGAAGCGCGCGCCTGTTCGGCGAGCACATCGCGTTCGCGTGCAAGCGCGGAGGGCTCAACGGCCGAGACATCCACCGCTTCCGGGCGGGCGGCGGCGACATGCATGCCGATCTGCCGACCAAGCGTTTCCATCACGGCCTGTTCGGAAGCGCCTTCAAGCGCCACCAGCACGCCAATCTTGCCAAGGCCGGGCTTCACGGCGGAGTGCATATAGGTCGCGACCGTACCTTCCGCGACCTGGAAGCGCTTGGCGCGACGGATGGACATATTCTCCCCAATCGTCGCGATCAGGCTGGTGAGCTGATCCGCCACGGTCTTGCGCTGGGTGGTTTCTTCAACCAGGTCCACGGCGCCCGGCCAGGTGGCATTCTTCAGCGCTTCAATATCATCGCCAACCGTCAGCACCAATTCGGCAACGGTTTCCACGAAATGCTGGAAGGTTTCATTGCGCGCGACGAAATCCGTCTCCGCATTCACTTCCACCATGGCGGCGACACCAGGGGCCGAGGCAACGCCCACCAAGCCCTCTGCCGCGACGCGGCCGGATTTCTTGGCCGCCGCCGAAAGGCCCTTTTTGCGCAGCCAATCAATGGCGGCTTCCATATCGCCACCATTTTCGACCAGCGCCTTCTTGCAATCCATCATGCCCGCGCCGGTGCGCTCACGCAGGTCGCGCACCATGCCCGCTGTAATTTCAGCCATTGTTCATCCCCATTTGCTGGATGAGTGAAGGAAAAGGGGCCACCAAATGGCGGCCCCGGAAGGATCAGGCCTGGGCCGGCGCCTCAGCGCCTTCAACCGGCGCCGCGACTTCTGCTGCGACTTCCGGCAGTGCTTCTTCCGGCAATTCCTCAACCGCGCCAAGGTCAACGCCAGAAGCCTGCATTTCCGCCGAAATGCCATCCAGCACCGCGCCCGCGATCATGTCGCAATAGAGCGTGATGGCGCGGATCGCGTCATCATTGCCGGGGATCGGGAAGGTCACGCCGGCCGGATCGGCATTGGAATCAACCACCGCAATCACCGGAATGCCAAGCTTATTGGCTTCCTCAATCGCGAGCTTTTCCTTGATGGTGTCGATGACGAAGATAATGTCGGGCAGACCGCCCATTTCCTTGATGCCACCCAACGCGCGGTCAAGCTTTTCCTTGTCGCGCGAGAGCATCAGCACTTCCTTCTTGGTGAGACCCGCCGTGTCGCCCGACAGGCGTTCATCCATCTGGCGCAGGCGCTTGATGGAACCGGTGATGGTCTTCCAATTCGTGAGCATGCCGCCAAGCCAGCGATGGTTCACATAATACTGGCCGCAGCGCGTCGCGGCTTCCGCCACATAATCGGCTGCCGCCTTCTTGGTGCCAACGAACAGCACGCGGCCACCGCCAGCGACGGTGTCACGCACGGCGCGCAGCGCGCGGTCCATCATCGGTACGGTTTGCTGCAAATCCAGGATATGCACCTGGTTGCGCACGCCGAAGATGTAGGGCGCCATGCGGGGATTCCAGCGGCGCGTATGGTGGCCAAAATGCACCCCGGCTTCGAGCAGGGCACGCAGAGAAACGACGGGCATCGCCATGAGCGATCTCCTTCCATGTTGGTCCGGTTGAGCCTCCGCGGCGCCTTCCCCGGTGAGGGGGACCGGACCCTGCCTGATCAGGAAGGGTGCGCCGCGTGCGGATTACCCCCGGGCACGGCCCGGAAGCGGGGTCTATCTGGCGGAAATAGCGGGGAAGAGCAAGGGGGCGCCCCCGCCCTGTCAGCTCCCAACCTTCAGCGTTGAGGTCAGGCCGCGCAGGCAAGCCAGGATGGACAGCGGCGTGATCTTGCCGGTGCGGGGGTTTTCCTCCGACGGCACGTTTTCAATGGTCATGGTCAGTCGCACGGTGGCGGCTTCAACGCGGATGGTGTGGGTGTTCCGGGTCACGGCAGGGTCGGCCCAGATTTCCACCATGGTGCGTTCCGGCCCGATGCCCGCCAAGGCGAGTGCAGCCGCGACATTCACATTGGCGGGGAAGCCCTGCGCGGCATCAAAGGCATTGCCCTTGAAGACGCGGGTCGCGCTGGTGAGCGAACCGACATCAATCCTGTTCTTTTCAAGATAAGGCGCCCCGGCCAGGCCGCGGGGGGGCTTGCGGGTTTCGATGGTCACACTCTCGACATCGCCCTCAGCCGCCGCGCGCACGGCATCGAGGCCAAGCAAGGCGCCGGTGGGCACAATGATGCGCGCCCCCTTGGCCCGCGCCTTTTCCACCAGATGCATGCGCGGCAGCAGCGCACCCACCGAAGATGGCACGAAGATGCGCCCGGCTTCGATGGCGGCAGTCGCAATTTCCTCAAACACCGAAGCCGGCGCGGCTTCCACCACGATATCGCAGGCAGCGAGTTCGGCGTTGGAGACGATGCGCGGCGGGCTTTTGAACCCCGCCACATTGGCGGCGGCCTTGGCGTGATCCCGCGCCGAAGCGGCGGCCAGCTTCAGCCCCGGCACACCCTTATCGAGCGCGCGCGCCAGATGGAGCCCAATCGCGCCAAGCCCCGCTATGCCAACCGTCAAATCCTGCGCCATGAGAGCCTCCATCCGTTCACGGCTCGTCTAGGACAAAATGGCGCCGCGTCAAACGGGGGCTGGGGCTTGGCAGGCGCCTTCTGAGCATCCCGCATCGGAGGAGCGGGTTGCATCTGACCTCGGCGCCTCTGCGGCAAGCGTCCCGAGCAGCACGCCCAAGGCCAAGTCATCAACCTGCCCGAAGGCGTGTTCAACGATGCGACCTGCTCGGTCGATGATGATGGTCGTCGGCGTGCCGCGCATATTGAAGCGCCGCATCGTCACCGGGATCGCCTCATGCTCGTCTGGCTGATCAACGCCTATGGGAAAGGTCAGCCGATATTCATGGATGAAGGCTTCAAGCGACACCGGCGTCATTGCGGCGTGATGCTCGAAAACCGTGTGGAGCCCGATCACAACGACATCGGGGCGATCCCTGAACAGACGATGCAGACGTTCGGTCTGCGGCAAGGCATGCGCGACACAGCCCGGACAAAGCATTTGGAACGCATGAAGGACAATCATCTTGCCGCCTAGGCCAGCCAAGGATAGCGGGCGCGCGGTATTGAACCAGCGGGTGACGGCGAGTTCGGGTGCGAGGGTAGTCATGTCGGTCTCCGAATGCAGGCTGGTCGAGGGGCGGTCATGGCTTAACCCATGACCGCCCGCCCGATCAGGCGCTGCGGCTGAGCTTCACCGCGGGGAAATCCACCGGAACATCGAAGGCGACGTTCACGTAATTCGTGAATAGGTTGAGAGCGACATGGGCCAGGATTTCGACAATGGCCCCATCATCGAACCCGGCTGCGCGCAGCGCCTGCACATTGGCTGCAGTCACCGCTGCACGGTTCTCAACAACATTGATCGCGAAGGCGAGCGCGGCTCTCGTCTTTGGATCGGTCGAGCGGCCGGTCTGCGCCTCAGTCATTTCGGCTGCGCTGGCGCCGGCCTTCTGGCCAAGCACCGTATGGGCCGCGAGGCAGTAGTTGCAGTCATTGCGATCGGCTACCGCAACGGCGATCTGCTCGCCAAGCTTCGCGCCAATTGTTCCTGCGCCAAGAGCGCCG
>JADCES010000182.1 GCA_020250005.1 Roseomonas sp. | reverse complement strand
GCTGGCCTCGCCACCGGGCTTGGCGCCGGGGCAGGGCCGATCATTGGCTTGCTTTTCGCCCTCGGCGCCTGGGGCGGCACGCGGCTGCTCTACGCCGAAATCCCGGAAGTCGCCCCGCCCGCGCCGCCGCCACCACCACCTTCTGGCCCGCTCGCGGATGCGCGCATCAGGCTTGCCGGCATTCAATCCCTTGCCTTGCGCGGCCATGAAGCGCGGCTTTTGCCGGTGGCGCGGGTCATTGGCGAGGTGCTGGATGATCTGGAAGCGCGGCCCGAGCGAATCCCCCGCGCCCGCCGCTTTCTGGCGGTGCATCTGGATGGGCTGGAACGCATCGCCACACGGATTGAAGCCGGCGCAACGCCACCGCCCGCGCTTGGCGCGCTGCTGCGTGACCTTGAAGCCGCCGCACGGCGCTTGCGCGATGATCTCCGTGCCGAGGAAAGCGCGGCACTCGATATCCAAGTCAAGGTGCTGGCCGATAGGCTGCGCGAGGAAGGCTATTCATGAGCGACATCGTCACCACCCCTGAAGAACGCCGGGCGGAGGTTGAACGCCTCGCCGCGCAGCTTGACGTGACAGACCCCGCCGCGGTGCTTCGCTTCGGCCAGGAAGCCCAAACCCGCGCCTCGGCGGCGGCTGACGCCATGCTGGAAGGGGCGAAAAACCGCGAAGCGGGGGAGGCGGGGCAGACGCTCGGCAATCTGCTCAGCACGCTGCGCGGCTTTGATGTTTCGGGGCTGGCGGAAAAGCCCGGCTTTTTCGCGCGCCTGTTCAACAAGGCGGGCGCTGAGGCCGCACAGGTCGTCAGCCGCTACGAAGGTCTGAAGGACCAGGTGGAGGCGATTGGCGATAAGCTGGATGCGCATCGCACGCGGCTGTTGGAAGATGTCGAAAAGCTTGAACGGCTTTATGGCGCCACGCTTGATTGGTTCCACGGCCTTGGTGATCACATCGCGGCCGGTGAGATCGTGCTGAAGAACACGGACAGCACCGCGATCCCGGAAGCCGAAGCCAAGGCCACCGCCGGCGATATGCTGGCGGCGCAGCAACTGCGCGATCTGCGCGCGGCGCGTGATGAGCTTGATCGGCGCATTCATGATCTGCGCCTGACGCGGCAAGTCGCGATGCAGGCCCTGCCTTCCATCCGGCTCATTCAGGAAAATGACAAGGCCTTGGCGGCGAAGATCCAATCCGTGGTGGCCAATACCGTGCCGCTTTGGCGCCAGCAGCTTGCACAAGCACTTGCCATTCAGCGCATGCGCGATGCGGGGCAGACGCTGAAGCAGGCGAATGACCTGACCAATCAATTGCTGACCGCGAATGCCGAGAGGCTGCGCCAGGGCAATGCGGAAGCGCGGAATGAGATCGAACGCGGCGTGTTTGATCTGGCGGCGGTGAAACAAGCCAATCAGCTGCTGGTGGCAACGATTGAAGATAGTTTGAACATCGCCGAACGCGCCCGCGCCCAGCGTGCCGATGCTGCGGTGGAACTGGACAAGGCAGAAGCCGAAATCCGCCGCGCGCTGATGGCGGCCAAGGCCATACCGCCCGCGCCAAAAGCCTGAAGCCATCAAGACCGGGATTGAGCAAAAGATGATCACCAAACGCACCATTCTGGCTGCCATGCCGGCAATGCTTGCCGCGCCGCATCTTGCACGCGCCCAGGCCGCCTGGCCCAATGGCCCCATTCGTATCGTGGTGCCCTTTCCGCCGGGCGGTTCCACCGATGCTTTGGCGCGGCTGCTGCAACCGCATTTGCAGGCCGAATTTGGCGTGCCCATCATTGTTGAAAGTCGTCCGGGTGCTTCTGGCTCACTCGGCACCGCGCAGGTCGCGCGCGCCGCACCCGATGGCAATACCTGGCTGATTGTCTTTGACACGCATGCGGTCAACCCGGCGCTTATCCCGAATATGGGGTTCGATACCGAACGCGATTTGACCTCGCTCTTGTTGTTCGGCACCGCTCCCATGGTGCTGACAGCGCATCGCACACGCCCCTATCGCAGCTTCACCGATGTGGTGACGGCGGCAAAGGCGCGGCCGGATACCATCACCTATGGCACCATCGGCAATGGCAGCCTCGCGCATCTGACGATGGAACTCATCCAGCGCGCCGGCGATTTCAAGCTGGTGCATGTGCCCTATCGTGGCGGTGGGCCGCTTGCGGTCGCGGCTGCAGCCGGTGAGGTGGATTTGCCGATCGCCACCCGCCCCGCCATTGGCGTGCATATTGATGCTGGGACGCTGGTGCCCCTCGCGCAAACCGGCGCGACGCGCAGCCCCAATATCCCGGATGTGCCGAGCATGACGGAATTAGGCATCACCGGCGTTGATTCGCGTGCTTTTTGGGGCTTCCTCGGTCCCGCGCGCCTGCCCGATGCCATCAAGGCCCGCATGGAAGCGGCCATCCGCAAGGCGCTGGATGTGCCGGAGATTCGCCAGCGCATTCTTGGCCTTGGCATTGACCTCAACCCGCAGGGGGAGGCCGCCTTTTCGCAATTCCTTTCCACCCAGATCGCCACCTGGGGCCGGGTAGTGCGGGAGAACAATATCCGGCCGGATTGAAAACACCGCTTGACCAGCGGCGCAGGGCTTGTTCCCATGGCGGCAACGCCAAGAAATGAGGAAGTCTGCCATGCGCGCCTGGGCTGTCATTGAAGCCGGAAAACCGCTTCAGGAAATCGAGATCCCAACACCGGAACCCACCGGAAAGCAGGTGCTGCTGGAAATCACCCATGCCGGGGTTTGCCATTCCGATCTGCATATCTGGGAAGGCGGCTATGATCTTGGCTCACGCGGCTATCTGAAGCTCTCGGATCGCGGGGTGAAGCTGCCTCTCGCCATGGGGCATGAGATTGTGGGGCGCGTGCTGAAATGGGGGCCGGAGGCAAATGGCGCTGGCCTTAAGGTTGGCGACCACATGGTGGTCTTCCCCTGGGTGGGATGTGGCACCTGCGATGCCTGCCTCGCGGATGAGGATAATATGTGCCTTACGCCGAAAAGCCTCGGTGTTTATCAGCATGGTGGCTATGCGACGCATGTGCTGGCGCCCGAGCCGCGGCATCTGGTGCCGGTGGGTAACCTCGATCCCGCCTTGGCCGCGACCTATGCGTGTTCGGGCATTACGGTGTTCAGCGCCATCAACAAGGTCATGCCGATGCCGGCAGATGAACCCATTGTGCTGATTGGCGCGGGTGGTCTTGGGCTGAATGCGATTGCCGTGCTGAAGGCCAAGGGCCATCGGCGAATCGTGGTGGTGGATGTCAGCCCGGCCAAGCTGGAAGCGGCCAGGCAGGAAGGGGCGACCGATATCGTCCAGGGCGGGGATGCCGGCACGGCCAAGCGCATCATGGATGCCTGTGGCGGCCCGGTGCGCGCCATTATTGACCTGGTGAACGGGACCGAGACAGCGCGGAGCGCCTTTGATGCGCTGCGCAAGGGCGGCAAGCTGGTGCAGGTGGGGCTATTCGGCGGGGAATTGGCTGTGCCGCTACCGGTCATGCCGATGCGCGCGCTCACGATCCAGGGATCTTATGTGGGCAATGTCAAGGAGTTGCGGGAATTGGTCGGCATTGCCCAAAAAGGTGGTTTGCCGGGCATTCCGATTACCCGTATGCCGCTTAATCAAGCCGACACAGCGCTCAATAGGTTGAAAGATGGCAAGGTGACGGGCCGAATTGTCCTCACAGCGGAGGTCTCTTAAAAAAATATGAAACTAATGGTTGCATTCCGACTCAAAATACTCAATCCTCACATGCATGGACAACGGAAGCACCCTTATTCAAGACATCGCCCCCTTGCGAGACTTCGTCCGCGGCATGACAGCCTTGGCCGATGCGGGTGGCGATGAGGCCCTTTTCCTGAAGGAGGCGCCAGGCTTGCTACGCAAGCTTGTGCTTTCCGATAATTGGTTGCCGCCGGAGTTTACCGCGCCAACCGATACCTATCGGCAATTGCTGCTGCATTGCGATCCGCAACAGCGGTTTTCGGTCGTCTGCTTCGTGTGGGGGCCGGGGCAACAGACGCCGGTCCATAACCACACCGTCTGGGGCCTGGTTGGCGTGCATCAGGGTGAGGAGATTTCGACCGAAATGGTCGCTGACCCGAATGGCGGGCCGATGCGCCCAGGGCGCGTTGACCGGGTCAAGCGCGGCGATGTGGTTGTCTTGAGCAGCGATAGCTACGACACGCATCGCGTCGAAAATGCGGTGCAAGGGCGCACCAGCATCAGCATCCATGTCTATGGCGCCAATATCGGTGCCGTGAAGCGCGCCATGTTCAATCCCGAAACCAGCCAGCCCGAGTATTTCATCTCCGGCTATGACAATAAGAGCGTACCCAATTTGTGGGATTTGAGCCGGTCTGCCCATTGAACGGCGCCTCTTGCGCGCTGGCGCTTACGGCGTGATGCTGCCTGCCATCACGCAGGGAAACTCGCCATGGCCGACAGCATTCCCGTACTCGACCTTGCCGCTTTGCGCGCGGGTGCGCCTGGTGCGCTTGAGCAGCTTGGCCAGGAACTGCGCCACGCCTTTACCGAGGTTGGCTTCTATTTCGTACGCAATCACGGCATTCCGGAAGCGCTGCTCGATCAAACCTTTGCCGAGGCTGCGCGCTTTCACACGCAACCGCTGGAAGCCAAGCTCGCGCTCAAGATCAATGAACATAATATCGGCTATATGCCGATGCGCGGTGCCACCACGCGCGTGAATGCGGTGGGCGAAGTGGCGCTGCCCAATGCGAATGAGGCCGTGTTCTTCAAGCGTGACCTGCCCGCGGATCATCCCGACGTGCTGGACAAGGTGCGCTTTCGTGGTGCCAATCAATGGCCGGCTTTGCCCGGCTTTCGCGAAAACATCCTGAAGGCCTGCGCCGCCTTTGAAGGCTTGGGGCTTTCGCTTCTGCCGATTTATGCCCGCGCGCTTGGCTTGCCCGCCGATTACTTCGCGCCCTTCTTCCAGGAACCCATGTTCACGCTGCGCATGTCGCATTACCCGCCGCAGGAACCCACCGCGCCCGAGAATGAATACGGCATCGCGCCCCATATGGACACAAGCTTCATGACCATTCTGGCGCAGAACAAGGTGCCGGGCCTCTCGCTCCGGCTGCCGGATGGACGCTGGTTGGATGCGCCGGCCCCTGAAGGCGCTTTGCTGATCAATGGCGGCATGATGCTCCGGCGCTGGACGGATAATCGCTTCCTCGCGACCCCGCATCGCGTGATCAATCGTTCCGGT
>JADCES010000181.1 GCA_020250005.1 Roseomonas sp. | reverse complement strand
CGCAGCTGGCCATCGCGCACAATGGGCAGCACGGCGCCGATATTCTGGATGCCAAGCTGCACAGAGCCATTCAGCACATCCGCCATATTCGCACCGCGCTAGGGGATATGTTCCATCTTGATGCCGGCCTGGCTGCAGAACATTTCGCCGGCGGCATGCTGCGGCGTGCCCACGCCTGGTGTGCCATAGGATACCTTGCCGGGATTGGCCTTGGCGTAAGCGACCCATTCCTGGATCGTGCGCGGTGGGAAATCCCGGGTCGATACGAAAAGCGATGGCATGGCGAAGGCAAGATGTATCGGCGCCAAATCCTTCACGGGATCGAAAGGCAGGCGTTGCAGGTTTGGCAGAAGGGTCAGCGCCGCACTCGCGGCCCACATCAACGTATAGCCATCAGGCGCCGATTTCGCGACACGATCAACACCAATTGCGCCCGAATTGCCGGCGACATTTTCCACCACCACCGGCTGGCCCCAGGCTTCTGAGAATCTCTGCGCGAAAATCCGCCCCGTCACATCCGTGGCACTGCCGGCAGTGAAGCCGACAACCAGCCGCACCGGGCGATCCGGCCAAGTGCTTTGCGCCAAAGCGCTGCCCGAGGCGCCAACCCCAATCAATCCGGCGCCACCCAGCAGAACCCGGCGCCGCGAAAGCGATGCTGTCATGATAACCCTCTCCTGTTGGTTTTGGTTGTGCTGGGCATCAAATCGCCAACACTTCAACGGGAGAGTACCGCAGGGGTAGAGCCGCCGTCCATGCGCATCTGCATGGCAGCGGCGGTGTATTTTCAGGCCGAAACCTGCCGCACCAGGTCCCGCGAGGCGAGCGCTGCCCCCGCCGCCCAGGCCGGCACAAGGGGCCGGGGCTTTTCGAACCAGAAGCAGGTTTCCTCAATGCCCCGCGCCGGACACCAGATGCGCCCTTCCCCAAGCGGGCCGAAGCCCAGCAGGCGAATAACCGCGAGCGAGGCCGCATTATCGGGCTGTACCGCCGCGCGCAGGCAATCAATATCCATATGCTTAAAGGCAAGCTCCACCGCGACCGGCCCTGCTTCGCGCATCAGCCCTTGGCCCTGGTATTGTTCCCCCAGCCAATAGGTGGTCAGCGCCACCCGATCATTCCCGGGTGGGCAAATCAGGCTGACCCAGCCGCAAATCGCGCCATCGGATTTCCGTTCCAGCACCAGCGGCAGGGACCGCCTTTCCGCCGCCGCGCCGCGGGCCGAGCTGATCTTCTCCTCCGCCATGGGGGGAGAGAAGGGTACGGGCCAGGAGGCAAGGCGCTTGCTGATCGCTTCCGTCATCATCTCCGCAATCGCCGGGGCATCGCGGCCTTCGGCGCAGCGCAACCGAAGGCGAGGCGTTTCTGCTACGGGAGCAGATGGGAGAAAAACAACCATAAGATGTATATAGTCTGGGAAAATCTATTTGGCTAGAAAATTCTTTAGCCTTTCTACAGCTTTTCCGCGAGGTTGATCGAATAGGCGTGACAGGGAAAATTTCCCATGATGCACGCGCGCACGGCGATGGGAGAATTCCAGAAATCCGGCCAGCCCATTGCGTCGCCCGAAGCCAGATTCCTTAGACCCGCCAAAGCCAAGGGCCTGAAACCCAGCAAATTCAACGGTGCGCCCGGCGATCATGGCGCTACCCCGCGCCATGGCAGCAATCTGCTTTTCTTCCTCAGACGTTACACCAAACAGATAGATGGCCAGCGGCGAGGGGCGTTCTGCAACCCAGGCGAGTGCTGTCTTGAGAGATTCTTCTTCGCGCAAAAGTAGTATCGGGCCGAAGATTTCCTCACGGCAGATCGCCGCATCCGATGGGGCCTCTGCCAGGCGCAGCGCCATACGGCGCCCCGGCCCGTCCTCAGCCAACGGGGTCAAGGATGCACCCGCCATCAGCCTTTGCAACCGCGCGATCTGGGCGGCATTGATCACACCCGTATCGGGCAGGCCGATGCCGGTAGCCTTGCAGGCCGCCACGAAGGCTTCCCTTTTGTGGCCAACCAGCAGCACCGTATCCGGCGCCACACAGGTCTGCCCCGCATTGAAGGCCTTGCCTGCCAGGATATCGCGCGCGGCGCGCTGCAAATCCGCGCCCGGCAACACCAGCACCGGGCATTTGCCGCCAAGTTCCAGCGTGAGGGGCGTCAGGTTCGGCGCGGCGGCGGCCATGATCTTCCGCCCAGTCGCGGTACTGCCGGTAAAAACCAGATGATCCCAAGGCTGGGCCGCGAAATCCGCCCCCACCTCAGCGCCGCCTTGCACGCAAAGTGCGATGTCATCGCCCCAGGCTTCGCGCAGGATATCGGCAATCAGCGAAGCGGTGCGCGGCAGCGCTTCCGATGGTTTCACGCAAACACGATTGCCGGCGGCAATGGCATCAATCGCGGGCAGCAGCGCCAATTGCACCGGGTAATTCCACGGCGCCATGATGCCGACCACGCCTTTGGGGACGAATTCCTCCCGCGCGCGCGCGGGCCAGAAGGGATAGGGGACTGTCACGCGGCGCGGGCGCATCCAATGCCACAAATTGCGCCGCGCATAACGCGCCATATCCGCAACCAGCAGCACATCCGCGAGCAGGGTTTCAATCGGTGCGCGGCCTTCATATTCGGCATCGAGTACCGCCATGATTTCATGCGAGCGTGCCATCACGGTACGCGCCAGCGCTGCCAATAGCACGCGACGTTGCTTGAGATTGGGCGCGCCATCACGCGCTTCAGCGGCGCGCAAGGCGGCAAGGGCTTCAGCGGGGGTCATGCCGGAACAGCCTTCGCGGCAGCTTCACCAGACAGCACCGCAGCTTCAATGGTGGCGGGCAGGCGTGGCCAGGTCCAATCGCCAGCCAGCACCAGATTGCGATGCACCTGCCGCGGTGGTTGCGGCGGCATGCCTACCGCATGGCGCGGCGTGGCGCGGCGTTCCTTCACCGCGCGCATCGCCGGTGGCGTTTCCGGCCAATCACCGGGCAAGCCAAACGCGCTTGCCGCAGCGCGGATTTCTGCCCAGGCGCGTGGCGCCAAATCCGGCGCCTGTTCCTCGACCTCAGCATCAGCCGCACTCACGGTAATGCTGACGCCACTCGGGCGCACCAATATCCACTGCGTCAGCCCGCCGAGCACCCCGATGAAGCGCACCGGCCCCGCCGTTTGATGCGCGAAATGCAGATTGAGAATGGGCGCATGGCGTTCCGGTACGCGGAGCTTCGGGATCAGCCGCGCCACTTCCCAGGGTGGCAGCGCCAGCACCACCTGATCGCGCGCTTCAAGCGCGATGCTGTCATCACCAAAATGCAGCGCAATGATGCGCCCTTCCGCTTCCGTCATGGCGCGCAACCGCGCGCCGAAACGTGTGGTGACCCCCGCCTGCTGCAAGGCGTGGAGCGCAGGCGCAATCAAATCCGGCCCGAGCCCTTCACGCGCCACCAGCACCGCGCCCGCGCCAGGCCAACCAAGCCGGCGCAGCACCACGCCAAGCCGCGCGGATGATGCCTCATGCCCCGGCGTATTCAGCGCCGCGACGGTGAGCGGTTCGATCAATGCGCGATAAAGCGCGGGATGCGCTGCCATCACCTCGGCCACTGGGCGATCCCCAATCGGCAGCGCGAGGCGTAGCAGCGTGGCAAAGGCAGATGTGCTCAAGCCTGGCGGACGCTTGGCGGGATCGCGCCAGGCGAGCGGGCTTGCCGCGATGCGCCGCGCGCTGCCATCGGCCATATCGAAAACGGGCAGGCCTTCCGGTTCGGCTTCCACCCAGCCCTCACGCGCGCCGATATCGGTCAGGAAACGCAGCGCAGCGCGATTGGCGCCCATCAACGCATGCGTGCCGTTATCTGTCCCATCTGGTAGCGCGCGGCAGCGCCCGCCCGCCACCGGTGTCGCTTCATGCAGCACCACGGCGCGGCCGCGCTGCGCCAGTCGCAGCGCCGCCGCCAGGCCCGCGACTCCAGCGCCAATAACATGGCATGTGGCGGTGCTGGTCACGCGCGGCTGGTGCTGGCTTGCGGCATGGGCATGATACCCATGGCATAGGCTGCCATTTGCAGTTTCTCGCCGCGCGTCAGGCGCGGGCGTGGCCGCGGTAGGCCAAAGCCGCGCACCATCAGGCGCTCAAACAGCCGCTGATAACCCCACATCATGATGCGCGCCGGCAAAAGGGCGCGCTGATCCAAATGGCGCAGCTCTGCTGCCGCTTGCGCGAAGCCTGCTTCGGCTTGCCGTGCCAAATGTGCGGCGGCGCGGGCAAAACCGGGGCTTGCGATCAATGTTGCGGCGGGTGCGTCGGCCACACCTTCAGCCGCCAGTAGATCAAGCGGCAGATAGACACGATCCCGCAGCGCATCTTCATCCAGATCGCGCAGGATATTCACCAATTGCAGCGTGCGCCCAAGTCCAAGGCCGAAATCAGCCGCGTCAGGCGCGCCGAAAATCCGTACCGCCATGGCGCCAACACTGCCGGCCACGCGGCGGCAATAAAGGTTCAGCGCTTCGGTATCGACGATTCGTAGGCTGGGTGTGGAATCCGTTTCCATGCCCGCAATCATCGCTTCGCATTCTTCAATCGGCAGCGCGAAGGCGCTGCGCGCCAGCGCCAATTCGCGCGAAAGCGCACAATCCGGCGCGCGGAGCTTGCCGCGCCAATCAGCCAGGAAGCGGCGCTTTTCTGTTTCCGGCATGGCGCCATCGGCAATGTCATCCACCGCGCGGCAAAAGGCATATACCGCCCAAAGTGCGCGCCGCCTTTCGCCCTTCAGCGCCGACATGCCGCGCGCAAAGGAAGACCCTGCGCGCCCAACCCGCGCACTGACCAGTGCCGCATCGCTTGGGCCTGTGCCGAGTGCCGCGCGAAAGCCATGCAGGAAATCAAGGCGCGATAGCGCAACACGCCCCAGCACCGGGTCCGCCGCGCGCAGCCGCGCCAGCAGCCGCCGCGCGAGTGCAATCGTCACCGCGCTTTCGCGCGCAAGGCGCTTGGCCGAGAGCAACCGCGGCAGTGCAGCGGCGGCATCCAGCCTTTCCTCTATCTGATCCAGCGCGGCATCCAGCACAGCGCGCCGCGCTTCAGTATTGGCGGGGTCGAAGAAGCGCGCCTCACCGCCGGCCAAATCCATCCAGGCTTCGGGCAGATAGACGCGCCCGATATCGCGCCGATCTGGCACCAAATCCTGCAGGTGATTGAGTATTTGCAGCGCAGTACAGAGCGCATCGGCGGCAGCGACGGCTTCCGGCTTTTCTTCATCATGCAAGCGGAGCAACATGCGCCCGACAGGATTGGCTGACCGCGCGCAGTAATCTTCCAGCCCTGCCCAATCCGCGTAACGCGCTTGCGTCGCATCCTGCCGAAAGGCCGAGAGCATCAGCCGCGCTTCATCCGTGCCACTGCCCGCGCAATGCAAGGCCGTGGCGGCGGGTTCCGCTGTTGCGGGATCATCAAGCGCGGCTTCAAGTGCGGCCAGGCGGCGCAGCTTCTCTGGCGGGTCTAGTGCTGGATCATCGGCAATATCGTCAGCCGCGCGCACAAAGCGATAAAAGCCGAGCACCTTCGGGCGAATTTCCGGCGCCAGCAGCCGGGACGCGACAGGGAAATTCTCAGACCCCGCGTCACGCGTCGGCGCGCGGGATGCAGCGCTTTCGGCAGTCATGCCGTGCCGCTGGCGGAATAGGCACGGCCCTTCCAGCCGGCAGGGCGCCCGATGAGCACGCGCACCAGCGCGGTCCATTGAAGCGCAAGCCCGACCAGCACGGCGAAGGGATGCAGCGGCACGGTCCACCAGGCTTCGCGGGTTTTGAAGGTAATGGCGGCGCGCAAGCCAAAGACCAACAAAATGGCGAGCGCCGCTTGCCATTCCGGTAGCAGAAAGAAGGGCCAGATATGCGCACCCGCCAAAAGCGTGGTCCAGATCGGCAGGCCGATGGGGGTGGCCATGCCTTCATGCGCATTCTTGATGAAGCCATTCCAGCTTGCGCGCAGCCCAACATACATGCGGCATTCGGCAAGCTGCACACCTTCCACCATTTCCGTCCGGAAACCAGCGCCGCGCAGCTTGCGTGAAAGCTGCAAGCCATCATGCAACAGCGTGCGGATGGCGCCATGCCCGCCGATGGATTCGTAGGCGCCACGCTCAAATAGAATCAATTGCCCGCAGGCGGCGCCAAGCTCGGCGCGGCCCGTTTCAGCACGACCGCCACCGGGCAGATAGCCAATCAGCAGCAGATTGATCATGGGCACGGTCAGCGCCTCACCCAAAGTGCCGATGATCTGGCGCGGCACGCCGGTTACCATGGCAAGCTTTTGCCGCGCGGCATGGCCGGCCATGTGGGCAGCCGCATCACGCGCGAGCCGCACATCGGCATCAATGAACAGGAAATGCGTGCCCCGCGCCGCTTCTGCCAGCCGCGCGCAAGCATGCACCTTGCCGGTCCAACCCTGCGGCAAGGGTGGGCAGGCGAGCAGCCGCACCCGCGCATCACGCGCGGCATAGGCATTCACAATCGCGGCGGTGCGATCGCTCGACCCATCATCCATCACCAGCACTTCAATCGCCACACCTTGCTGTGCGAGTGCGGCATCAAGGCAGGCGCTGATATGCGCTTCCTCATTCCGCGCCGGGATCAGGATGGACACCAGCGCATCCTTCGGCGCCGGCCCGCGCGCCTTCGCCATGCGGCGGAGGTTATCTATGGCGAAACCGACAGGCATCAGCGCCAAGGCAAGCGCAATCCAGGGCAGGAAATCTGTCATGGCGCTGTCTCCGCGCGTTGTTCATGTCGGGGGTCGAAGCGTTCACCGCGCAGCAGGGCTTTGGCGCGGCGCCAGGCTTGATAAATGCCGCCCATGCCTTCCCGCCCCTGCACCAGGGTTTGAAACGCCGCCGGATCGCGCGCAATGGCATCGGCGCTGAGCTTTTCCATCACGCCCGCCAAGGCATCAGACAGCATGGCGCTGCGCGCTTCACGTGGCGCTTCCAACAGCGTTGCAGCGGGGATGGGCGCGCCGAACGCGGCGAGCATTTCCGCCTTGCGCTCACTCCAGAACGGGTAATCCAAAGCAAGCGGCACAAACACCGCATCGGGCGCGATTTCCGGCAGGCGGATCATGCCAGGCGCAATCGGCACGGGCCTTTCGCGCGGATCACTGAAGCGCCCTGGCGCATTGATCCATAGAATATGCGCGGGATTGGCCAGCACCTTTTCCACTACACGCAGAAACGCAACCGAACCGCGCGCCGAGCCGGTCTCGATCCCGAAAACGCCAAGCCGTGTCATGAAGCGATATTTCTCAATGGCCTTCGCTTCCATCGGCGTAAAAAGTGGCCGATGCGGCAGCAGCCGGCGATAGAGCAGCATGAAGGCGACGCCATCCCACCAGGATGGATGATTGGCAAAAATCACCACGGGCTTGCCTTCCGGCAAATCGGGCAGGCCCCAGCGCGCGACGCGCAGCGCGCGCATGTGTTTGCGGAAAAACCGCGTGAACATGAAATCGAAAAAATCCAGGTGGCGCGCTGAACGCAGCGCCACCGGATCAGGCATTTGTTGTCCCGGCGTCTTCGTCATTCAGCCGCGGCTGGCAGATCGGCCTCTCGCCGGCCGGCCAATTCCGCTTCGGGGGACATGCCGCGCCCGCCAAGATCACGGTCCAGGGCATCGGCGGCGATCCAGCCGGACATCATCACCATCGGCATACCCGGGCCGGGATGCGCCGCACCGCCCGCGAGATAAAGGCCCTTGATCGCCTTGCTGCGATTGCTCGGCTTGAAGGCGCCGGTGAAGGAACCATGCGATGCCAGGCCGTAAATCGCGCCATTCAGCACCTTGTAGCGGTTATGGATATCCACCGGCGTCAATTGGCTTTCGCAGACAATGCGGCTTTCGATATCTTCCAGCCCCGCCGTGCGCTTCAACTTGTCCAGGATTTTCTGGCGATAGGCCGGGAACATCTTGGACCAATCATGATGCGGGCGCAGATAGGGCGTGTGTACCAGCACATAAAGCGCTTCCCCGCCTTCCGGCGCGACCGAAGGATCAGTTCCTGACGGCGCGGCCAGATAGGCAGTCGGGTCCGGCGCTGGTTCGCCCTTGCGGTAGATGGCATCAAATTCTTCTTCCGCATCGCGGGAGAAGACGAAATCATGATGCGCCAAATGTTCATAACGGCGATTAAGCCCGAGATAGAGCACCACACCAGAACAGGCGGGCTCATACTTCTTGGCGTAGCGCTGCGACGCATTGCCCTTCACCAATTCCGTATAGGTGCGGATTGCATCCATGTTCGAAATCAGCGCATCACAGGCAATGCGTTCGCCATTGGCGGTGACGCTGCGCACCGCGCCGCCGACGATCTCAATATCCGTCACCTCGGCATTCGTGCGCAAATCAGCCCCAAGCGATGCCGCGAGGTTCGCGAGCCCCTCAGCCGTGGCGCGCGTGCCACCCACTGGATACCAAACGCCTTCGGATGCCTGCATATCGCCAATGCTACACAGCACGGCGGGCGCCAGATAAGGGCTTGATCCGACATATTGCGTGAAGTGATCCAGCATCTGCGCCAATTGCTCATTTGGCACGTGGCCGCGAATGACTTTCGCCACCGTCTGGCCCATACGCAAAGCCATGACATCGCGCAGCACATCGGGCTTGAAGTTATCGCCAAGGTTAAGCGTATCGCCAATACCTTCCACCGGCTTCCAGAAGAAGAATTTTTCGGAAACCTTGTGCAAATGGCGGGCAACGCGTTGAAAGCGCTCATACCCCGCGCCATTAGTGCCGCCGGGCGCGAAATCATCCATCAGCCGCGCCATGTCCTGCACGTTTTCGATCAGATCAATCTGCTTGCTGCCATCGAAAAAACAGCGCCACTGCGGATCAAGCCGGATCAGCGGCATTTCCTGCTGCTGATTGCGCCCCGCTTCAGCGAAAATGCGACGCAGCACGCGCGGCACGGTCAGGATGGTGGGGCCCATATCGAAGCGGAAATTGCCCCGCCCATCCGGCGATGGCAGGTTCAAAACCGCCGCCTTGCCGCCCAGCCAGGCATTACGCTCAAGGACCGTGACCTGATGCCCACGCGCCTGCGCGGTGGCGGCTGCCGCAAGCCCACCCAAACCGCTGCCGATGACAACTACCTTGGCACCCATCGCGCCCTCTCCTTCTCAAGCACCAGTAACGGACGCATTCGCCCGCATATGGCGCGGGCTGCGCTCGCTCCGCGCCAGGCCCAGATCCTGCAACAACAAATCGGTGCTGATGCGCGCACCTTCATAAATCACTGGCAAGCCACTGCCCGGATGCGTGCCGCCACCCACCAGATAGACGCCCTTCGCCTTGCCAAAGCGGTTGCGTGGGCGGAAATGCATCATCTGGCGCACATTATGCGCCAGATTGAAGGTGGCCCCATAGCCCACCGCATATTCATCCTGCCAGCCCTGGGGCGAGAGGATTTTCTCATACCGAATGCGGCTTTCGATATCATGCAGGCCAAGCGCCTTCAGCCGATCGAGCGCCAGCCGCCGATAACGCGGCGCTTCTGCTGCCCAATCCGCACCACCCAACAAATTCGGCACCGGCACCAGCATGTAAAGCGTGGAATGCCCAGGCGGTGCGAGCGAAGGATCAGTGCTGGCCGCTGCCTGCACATAAAGCGAAGGATTTTGCGGAATGATGCCAGATTCAATCTGCGCCAGATTATTCTCATAATCCTCGGCAAGCAGCACCGAGTGATGTGCCAGATCAAGTTTCCCTTCAATGCCCAGATAAAGCATGAAGGTGGAACAGGAATACCGCGCCTCGGCGATTTTCTTATCGGGCCATTGCGGGCGCTGTTCTTCTTCCATCAGCCCCGGAATGGCATGGGCGAAATCGGCATTCACCACCACCGCATCCGCCGCATGCAACCGCCCGCCCGCTTCCACACCCACGGCGCGGCGACCTTCAAAGACAATGCGATCCACCTTGGTATTCAAGCGGATATCCACGCCGACACTTTCAGCAACACGCGCCATGGCTTCTGAAACCACGCCGCAACCGCCGCGCGGGTGAAACACGCCATGTTCATATTCCAGGAAGGACAGGATGGAAAACATGCTCGGGCAGCGAAAGGGACTCATGCCCAGGTATTTGGACTGGAAGGAAAACGCCAAGCGCGTGCGCGGATCAGAGAAGTGTCTTTGCAATTCCTGATCCAGCGAAAGCCAGGGCCGCAAATGGCGCAAGCCATTCATCACTTCCGGCGCCAGATAGGTCATCACGCCATGAAAGGGCCGTTCCAGCACAGGGCGGAAGGCTTCCAGCTTCACGCGGTTTTCCGCCATGAAGCTGCGCACGCCTGGCGCATCGGCAGGGTTGATCTTCGCCACTTCCGCTTCCATGCGCGCCAGATCGGGCGATGCATCTATCGTGACGGGATTGGCACCTTCGAAAATCAGCCGATATTGCGGATCAAGGCGGATCAAATCCACCTCATCCTCCAGCCGCGCGCCGCAGGCTTCGAAGATTTCCGCCAGGATGCGCGGATACAAAAAGAAGGTCGGCCCGATATCAAAGCGGTAGCCGCCAGGCGCGGTGACCGTGCGGGTGCGCCCGCCAACCACGCCATCCTTTTCATACACAGTCACCCGCACGCCGGAGGAAGCGAGCAGCATGGCAGCCGCCAGCCCCCCGGGTCCGGCGCCGATCACGGCGACATGGGGGCGGGTTTGCGAAAGGGAGGGTGGTGATGCGTTCATCCGGCGATCTGTCTTTACGTCTTAACGGTACCAAATGTCCAAAAGGAAGTACAAACCAGGCCGGCTGAAGGGGTTGGTCAGCCCTCAGGCTGCCATCGCCCCCTCAATTTCCGCGAAGCGCGCCCCAGCACGCGGGAGAAGCCGCCGCAGATAGAAATCCGCCACCGCCCCGTAAGCCGCGCCATCTGCCGCAGCCGCCCGCGCGAGAAGAGCACCCCCTAGGACCCAGCCCACCGCATCCAAATAGGCAGTCGCCAGCGCTTGGCTAGCCTCTGCATCGCGACCTTGTTCGGAAAGTACTGCTTCCGTGGTGCGGGCCAGCCCCTCAGCCGCGGCGCGCAGCCTGGCATCGGGGAGCGCCGCAATCTCCGTGATCAGCTTCCGCATCTCTGCCCCGCCATCGCGGGCGAGCTTGCGGGTGAGCAGGTCAATGGCCTGGATGCCGTTGGTGCCCTCATAAATCGGGGCAATGCGGGCATCGCGCAGCACCTGGGCCGCGCCGGTATCCTCAATGAAGCCCATGCCGCCATGCACCTGCACGCCGAGGGACGCCGTTTCCACCCCGCGATCCGTGGCCCAAGCCTTCAGCACCGGGATCAGCAGCGCCAACCGCGTGCTGGCGGCAGCATCGCCCATCAGCTCCGCGCGGTCTGCCGCCACCGCCGCTTCCAGCATGATCAGCCGGGCCGCGAGCGTGGTCGCGCGCATTTCCATCAGCATGCGCGCGACATCGGGGTGTTCCGCGATGGCCCGCCCATTCTGCACGCGCTGCGCGGCATAGGCTTCCGCGAGCCTGAGCGCCGCCGCGCCATGCGCCACACCCTGGGTGCCAACGCCAAGCCTGGCATTGTTCATCATGGCGAACATGGCTTGCAGGCCGCGATGGGGTTCGCCGACCATCTCGGCCTCCGCACCCTCATACAACATGATGCAGGTGGGGCTGCCATGGATGCCCATTTTGCGTTCGATGCCACCGCAGCGGAAGGCATTGCGCGCGCCATCGGGCAGGATTTTTGGTGCGGCGAATAGCGAAATCCCGCGCGAGCCCGGCGGCGCATCCGGCAGGCGCGCCAGCACCAGATGCAGGATATTGGCGGCGCAATCATGCTCGCCCCAGGTGATGAAAATCTTCTGCCCATGCAGCGCGTAGCGCCCATTGCCCAGCGGTTCCGCGCGCGTGCGCAGCACGCCCAAATCACTGCCGGCCTGCGGTTCCGTGAGGCACATCGCGCCGGTCCATTCGCCGGCGATCAT
>JADCES010000180.1 GCA_020250005.1 Roseomonas sp. | reverse complement strand
TGCATATGATTGAAACCATCAACAAGCTGGTCCGCACTTCACGCCAGATGCTGCATGAAATCGGGCGGGAACCTCAGCCGGAAGAATTGGCCGAAAAGCTCGGCATGCCACTTGAGAAAGTGCGCAAGGTGCTGAAAATCGCGAAGGAACCGATCAGCCTTGAAACCCCGATCGGCGATGAGGAAGACAGCCACCTTGGCGATTTCATTGAAGACAAGAACGCGATTATCCCGATTGATGCGGCGATCCAATCTAATCTGCGCGAACAGACAACGCGCGTGCTGGCCAGCCTGACGCCCCGCGAAGAACGCGTGCTGCGCATGCGCTTTGGCATCGGCATGAATACGGACCACACGCTGGAAGAAGTGGGCCAGCAATTCAACGTCACGCGCGAACGCATCCGCCAGATTGAAGCGAAGGCTCTGCGCAAGCTGAAACACCCAAGCCGCAGCCGGAAGCTAAGGTCGTTCTTGGATAATTGAGGGAAAGAAGGGGGCGCTGCCCCCATCACCCACACCCGCTCGGCACGCCCTGCGCTTCGCACCAGGCAAACGCCTCCTCTTCTGCCTTCTGATCCGCCGCGCGGATCAAGTCCAAAAACCCCTGCTCGGCCGCGCCAAGCGCGCGGTTGCGCAAGGTGATGATGCCGGGATGGATCGAAGCCCAAGGCGCGCGCTGCCAGGGCAGGGCCACGATATCCCCGTGGCGGAGTGCTGCCATCGCCATGGTGACACTCACCGCTGCCACCGCATCACATTGCGGCAGCAGCTTCAGCGTCACGGTTGGGCTTTCATGCACCAGGGCGGGGAAGGCCGGGTGAAGCTGGCCAAGCCGGCGGGCTTCCTCACGCGCTGCGACATGGGGCGCCTGTACCTCTCGCGGCGCGCGGCCAATAAAGGCCAGCGGATAGGACATGATCTCCGCCAGGCTCACGCTGTCGCGCTCAGCCAAGGGGTGGCGCGCTCGGGCGACGAATATCGCGGGCTGCGGGCGCAGCTTTTCCACCGTCAGGCCCGGGTCGGCGACGAAGCCGCGTAGATCCATGATGCCGATGGGGGCTTCCCGTTCCAGGATAGCAGCCGGCACCTCAGTCCAATTGGCGGAAACCAGCCGGACCCGCGTGTTGGGAAAGGCGGATAGCATACGCGCCGCAGCGGAAAGGCAGATTGTCTCGGCCATGTAAGCGCCGGCGATCACGTTCAAATCATGGGTCTGCGTGCCGCGCGCTTCGGATAGATGCCGGTCCAGCCGTTCCAGACTATCCAGAATGGCGCTGCCTTCGGCAATGATGGCGCGGCCCAGATCGGTTGCAATCACGCCACGGCGGCTGCGTTCAAACAGCTTGCCCCGCAGTCTCGCCTCCAGCCGTGCCAGCGCCCGCGTCAGCGCGGGTTGGGCAATGCCGAGCACCCGCGCGGCACGCACCAGGCTGCCGTTCTCGTCAATGGCCTTGACCAGCCGTAACTCGCGAACCTCGATCATATACCACCGATGGAATTACAGATTGTCGAAAAAGTATTGTCTGCACTTGTCGCAAAGATGGCAGTCTCTGCAAAGACGCTCACGCTGCAAGGGTATGGTTTCACGATGATGGAAGGGCCAAGCAGGCCCGATCAGGGTGGTGAAGAGGCAGCCATGGCCTGGATTCCAGGCGGCACCTTCCTGATGGGTTCGGATCGGCATTATCCCGAAGAAAGACCCTGCCATGGCGTGAAGGTGGCGGGTTTCTGGATGGACCAGACAGCGGTGACCAATCGGGACTTCGCGCAATTTGTCGCGGCTACGGGCTACAAGACGGTGGCTGAACGCCCGCTGGACCCTGCGCTCTATCCCGGTGCGCCGCCCGATATGCTGGCGCCGGGCGCGCTGGTGTTTCGCATGACCGATGGCCCGGTGGATACGCGCGACATTCGCAACTGGTGGCATTGGACCAAGGGCGCCCATTGGCGCGCGCCGGAAGGGCCGGGCAGTGACATCGCAGGCCGGGAAGATCACCCGGTGGTGCATGTCGCCTTTGAAGACGCTGCCGCCTATGCCGCCTGGGCCGGCAAGGAACTGCCGACCGAAGCGGAATGGGAATTCGCCGCGCGTGGCGGGCTTGATGGCGCTGAATTCGCCTGGGGCGAAGAATTGGCGCCGAATGACATGCATCTGGCCAATACTTGGCAAGGCCCCTTCCCTTGGCGTGATTTCGAAACCGATGGCTTTACCGGCACCTGCCCGGTCAGAAGCTTCCCGCCCAATGGCTATGGCCTGTTTGAAGTGTGCGGCAATGTCTGGGAATGGACCGTGGATTGGTGGGGCGCCAAACACGCCGCCGATCCTGAAAGCCCCTGTTGCGTGGCTGAAAATCCGCGCGGCGCAGATATGGCAGGATCTTTCGATCCTTTGCAGCCTGCCATTCGCATTCCGCGCAAGGTCGTGAAGGGCGGTTCCTTCCTTTGCGCGCCATCCTATTGCCGGCGGTATCGGCCCGCCGCGCGTCACGCCCAAATGGTGGACACAGGCATGAGCCATATCGGCTTTCGCTGCATCCGCCGCCCATGATCCAATCAAAAGGAAAAATCACATGAGCCAAGATCATCAACGCCCATCACGCCGCGACATGCTGCTGGGCGGTGCCGCAGGGCTGGCCGCAGGCACGCTGGGTGGTGTGCAGATGGCGCAAGCCCAGCAACCCGCCGCGCCTACGCGCCCTACTGCCGCACAAGGCCAGCCGAATATTCTGGTGATTTTCGGCGATGATATCGGCTGGTCCAATATCTCGGCCTACAACATGGGCATGATGGGCTATCGCACGCCCAATATTGACCGCATCGCGCGCGAAGGTGCGATTTTCACTGATGCCTATGGCGAGAATTCCTGCACCGCCGGCCGCTCCGCCTTCATCACCGGCCAAAGCCCCTTGCGTACGGGCCTTTCCAAGGTGGGCCTGCCCGGCGCGCCGGAAGGCATGCGCCCGGAAGACCCGACCATTGCCATGCTGCTGAAAGCCATGGGCTACGCCACCGGCCAATTCGGCAAGAACCATCTGGGCGATCGTGATGAGCATTTGCCCACCATGCACGGCTTCGATGAATTCTTTGGCTCTCTCTATCACCTGAATGCGGAAGATGAGCCGGAAAATCCAGACTACCCGCGTGACCCGCGCTTTCGTGATCGCTTCGCGCCACGTGGTGTGTTGAAGACCTGGGCCAATGCGGATGGCACGCAGCGGATCGAAAACACTGGCCCGCTGACCATGAAGCGCATGGAAACGGTAGATGAGGAATTCCTGGCTGCGTCACTGGATTTCATTGATCGTCAACATCGCGCGGGCAAACCCTTCTTCACCTGGTTCAATTCCACGCGCATGCATATCTGGACGCGGCTGAAGGCGGAAAGCAAGGGCAAGACCGGGCTTGGCGTTTATCCTGATGGCATGGTGGAACATGATGGTCATGTCGGGCAATTGCTGAAGAAGCTTGATGATCTCGGCATTACGCAAAACACCATCGTGATCTACAGCACCGATAATGGCGCCGAAGTGATGACCTGGCCCGATGGCGGCGCTACACCCTTCCGTGGGGAGAAAGCCACCGCTTGGGAGGGTGGCTTCCGCGTGCCCAGCATGATCCGTTGGCCGGGGCGCATTCAGCCTGGGCAGGTATTGAATGATATCTTCTCTCATCAGGATTGGTTGCCCACACTTCTGGCCGCTGCGGGTGAGCCGCAGATTAAGGAAAAGCTACTGGCGGGTCACCGGGCTGGCCGGCGCGACTACAAGGTGCATCTGGATGGCTATAACCAATTGCCGCTGTTGACCGGCACCGGCCCCGGCGCGCGGCGGGAGATGTTCTACTTCACCGATGATGGCGATCTTGCCGCGCTACGCTACGATGATTGGAAGCTGCACTTCATGATTCAGGAGAATCATGGCTTCAAAGTGTGGGAAAGAAACTTCACAACGCTCCGCGTGCCGATGCTGTTCAATTTGCGTGCCGACCCGTTTGAACGCGCCACTGAATCGGTCAGCTATGATCATTGGCGCATGGAGCGGATTTTTGCCCTTGTGCCAGCGCAGGCCTATGTCGGACGATTCCTTGAAAGCTTCAAGGATTTCCCGCCGCGTCAACGGCCGGGTAGTTTCAGCCTGGGCGATGCGATGGAGCGCCTCCGGCGCGGTTCGGCGAATTAGGCCAAGCGGCGTGATTGAAAGACGCTCCCTGGCAGCGCTTCTTTTGGCGCTGCCGGTTGCAGCACAGGCGCAAGGCGGTGATCCGCTGCCTTCATGGCGCGACGGCCCGCGCAAGCGCGCGCTGCTGGATTTTGTTGCTACCGTCACGCGTGAAGGCAGCGCGGGATTTGTCCCGCCCGCCGAGCGTATTGCGGTGTTCGACAATGACGGCACGCTTTGGGTGGAACAGCCGGCCTATCCGCAGCTGATCTTCATCCTGGATCGTATCCGCAGCCTGGCGCCACAAAACCCCGCCTGGCAGCAGGATGCGGTGTTTCGTGCTGCCATTGCGGGTGATCTGCATGGCGCCATGGCGGGCGGCAATGAAGGGCTGATGCGGCTGGCTGGCGCTGCCATGGCCGGCAATACGCCAGAAGCATTCCAGCGAATCGCCGCTGATTGGCTGAAGACCGCACGGCACCCAAGATGGAACCGCGCCTATACCGCGCTGGCCTATCAGCCCATGCTGGAAGTGCTGCGCTTTCTGCGCGCATCGGGCTTCACGATTTTCATTGTCTCGGGCGGTGGCGTTGAATTCGTGCGCGCCTTTTCTGAGGAAACCTACGGCATTCCGCCGCAGCATGTTGTGGGGTCAAGCTTCGCGTTGAAAGTGACGGAAGATGCCGGGCGCCTGACCCTGCTGCGCGAACCGCGCGTGGATTTCATTGATGATGGTCCTGGCAAGCCGATTGGCATTGCGCGCCATATCGGCCGGCGCCCGATTGCAGCCTTTGGTAATTCCGATGGCGATTTTGAAATGCTGCGCTACACCACGGAAGGATCAGGCCAGCGCTTCGGCATGATCATTCGCCATGATGATGCTGAACGCGAATTCGCCTATGACCGGGAAAGCCATATCGGGCGCCTCGCGCGCGCTTTGGATGCGGCGCCGGCGCGTGGCTGGCAGGTGGTGTCCATGCGGGAAGATTGGGCGCGGGTGTTTGTGTAGAGGGTGTTGGCCTGAGAAAAGTCTGGGCAAGTGATCACTCAATTCCAACTATGCTGAGGCGATATTCACGCCACGGGCACCCTGGGTACCGGCCCACCCCCAACTTATCCCCGTATCGCCAAATCGCCAGCAGGCCACCGCCCGATATGCTACAGGTGCAAGGATGCCATGTGTAACCTTCCCACGACCTACGGCGTAAAGACCCAGGGCGCTCCTCCAGCCATGCTTGACCCATCTGCACGGGCCGCCCCGCAAGGAGTCGTCTTGGAATGCCGAGTACCTGCCTGCCAGCCTATCTTATGGTATCTGGCCTGATGGATAAGCCGGGCCTTGCCGCCGCCGCGCCGGATGATCGCGATGCGCGCGACCTGCGCTGGTCGCGCCTGATGGCCGCGGCGCAAGCGGGGGATCGGCGCGCCTATGAGGATTTGCTGCGCGAATGCCTGCCGCTGCTCCGCCAGATCTGCCGCGCCAGGCTGCGCGATGCGACCGAAGCCGAGGATGCGGTGCAGGACACGCTGCTGAGCGTCCATCGTGCACGGGCAAGCTATCATGCCTCTCGCCCGTTTCGCCCCTGGCTGGTCGCCATTACCGAAAGGCGGGCGCTTGACCGTATCCGCGCCCGTGGCCGCCGTTCGGGGCGAGAGGCCGCGCTTGATCTGGCGGCGGAGCTTGCGGCACCCGAAGCCAGCGCCGATGCCGCTTTGGACGCGGATCGTGCGGCGGCGAAATTGCGCGATGCCGTGCAGGAATTACCCGAATCCCAGCGCACCGCGCTTGGGCTGACCAAGCTGCAGGACCTCACGCTCCAGGAAGCGAGTGCGCGTTCCGGCATGAGTGTTGGCGCCATCAAGGTCGCGACACATCGTGCCGTGCAAACCCTGCGCCGCAGACTGACGGGGAAGGAGTAGCGGGTCATGCAAAGCGAAGACCTGATCCACCGTTTGGCCGATGATCTCCGCCCGGTTCGCCCGGCGCGGCCCCCTGGTGCGGCGACGGCGCTTTGGCTTGGGCTGGCCACCGCCGTCATCATTGGCGCTGTGCTGTTCTGGGGCCTGCGGCATGATCTGGCGGAACGCCTCGCCAGCGGGTTTGAGGCACCGCAATTGGTCACGGCGCTCGCTACCGGCGTGCTTGCCGCCTTCGCCGCCTTCCAATTGGCATTGCCGGATCGCAGCCGGCTTTGGGCCTTGCTGCCGCTGCCCGCTGCCTTGGGCTGGCTTGCCACCATGGGCTGGGGCTGCCTGCAGGATTTTGTGAAAATCGGGCCAGAGGCCTTGCATATCGGGGTGAGCCTGCCTTGTTTCAGCTTCATCCTGGGCCTTGGCTTGCCGCTCACCATGGTCATGCTTTGGCTGTCCCGCCATGGGGCCTGGTTCAGCCCTGGTCCTGTTGCTGCCTTGGGTGGCCTATCTGCCGCGGCGATGGCGAGCATTGGCCTCAGCCTCATTCATCATTTGGATGCGGCGCTGATGGTGCTGATTTGGCATGGCCTATCGGTTCTGGTGGTGACCGCGATTGCGGCCAAGTTCGGCCCCCGGGTAATGCGGTTAGGGCGGTCAGGCGGATAAGGCCAAACCGGTTGCGACCAATTGCTGTGTGTTTCGTGTGAAGGACAGAAAGATTTCCAAGCATGCTCGCCTTTGAAACCATGATCAGGCTATCCGCCTCCATCGGCGTGCTCAGCATCATGCTGATCCTGCAGCATGCGTTTCCGCGCCGGGCGCAGCGGCTTGCCTGGCGGCGGTGGCCGAGCAATTTCGGGCTGGTGGTGATTTCCTCCCTGCTTGTGCGGCTGCTTGTTCCAACTGCGGCGATTGGTGTGGCACTTTATGCCGAAAGCCAGGGCCTTGGGCTGCTGCGCTGGCTTGGCGTGAATGAGTTCCTTGGCGGCGTCTTGGCGGTGCTGCTGCTGGATATGTTGATCTATTTTCAGCATCGCGTCTTTCACGCCCTGCCTATTCTCTGGCGGCTGCATCGCGTGCATCATGCGGATACGGAATTGGATGCTTCTTCGGGCCTCCGCTTTCACCCGATTGAGATCCTGCTTTCCATGGGCATCAAGATGGCGGCGGTGGTCGCGCTCGGTGCGCCCGCCGAAGCGGTGCTGGTGTTTGAAGTGCTATTGAACGCAACTGCGCTTTTCAATCATTCCAATGTGGCGCTGCCGCTTTGGCTTGACCGCGTCTTGCGCTTGGTTCTGGTGACGCCGGATATGCATCGTGTGCATCATTCAGTGGTGCGCGCTGAAACCGACAGCAATTTCGGCTTCTGCCTTTCCGTTTGGGATCGGATTTTCGGCACGCATATTCCGGAACCCGCCGCCGGACAGCTTGGCATGGTGATCGGCATTGATGAGTTCCGCGCCGATGAGGAACAGCGGCTGGATCGGTTATTGACGCAGCCTTTCCGCTGAGGGGTGTGATTGGGAGTAAAGGGTGCGCTTATTGGGCTGCTCGTTGCTGCCGGTCTACGAAAAGAGTCGTTATGTGACCCTTAAATTTTACCAGCAGTATTCCGAATTGTGGACGATGACCTTCTATGGATGACGATGAAAAACCCGCCGGACCTTTACTTGCCGTTCGCCGAAACTGCAGGTCCACCCATCGTGGGTGCGGCTGTTCTGTCGTGGAGTAGGCACGATGGGGACGTTCGCTGCGAATATGAATACAGCTAGAAGAATTTGCCCTGCCTGCTAATAGAGGTCAAATTCAGAGCATTGGATAGGTGGATCACTTTTTCGGAGGGGGAATGACCGCAAAGACGAGGACACAACGGTTCAAGCGCCTTATCTCGCATGGCTTTTTTGCGCCGGAACTGCCGCCCTGTTTCGTTTCTGAGGATCTGGCTCATTATAGGGAGAGCCTCTGGACCAGTATTGAGGCTATTCCAAAGTTGCCCGGGAGTAACTATTCCGGATCAAAGCAATTTGTATCTGAGCCTGCTTGGTTCTACTTTCCAAGATATGGACGGGATGACCGAAAGCATGGTGTCCTGAATCCTATTTCTTACCTTGCAATATCGAGAGTGGTATCCGATCATTTTGTGCAGTTGAGAGCAGCATCCAAAAAATCAAAAATCAGCGCCTCTCCGTTGGTGTTTGATTGGAAGGGTAGCCGAGCTCTTTTCAGATCAAACATCGACCTTCGTGACGATTTCCGAGTGCACCTTGCGACCAGGCACGAAAGATATGTGACAGCAGATATACGAGCTTTCTTTCATTCAGTTTACACGCATGCAATTCCATGGGCGATTTACGGAAAAGAATGGGCGAAAGTGAATCGAAAAATAGAACATTATGGAAATCTTTTAGACCTTTACTGTCGAAATGCTCAAGATGGGCAAACAATAGGTTTACCCGTTGGCCCTGACACGTCGCGAATGATTGCCGAAGTCATTGCTGCTGCAATAGATCAGCACTTTACGCGCATCATAAAGATTGAGCATCAAGACGCGTCGCGCTATATCGACGATTATTCCATAGCAGTGCCAAGAGGAAAGTCCGGCGACGGCGTCATTGCCGCTGTCAGGCAAGCGGCTGCAAAATTTGAACTCGAACTAAACAACGATAAGTCGGAAGTTCATCTCACGTCTGTTCGACCAAGCACAGGGTGGAAGCAAGCAGTTCAGGTACACATTCCGCGTAGCGATGGATCGACCAACAACTTTCTTCGCTTCTTTTATGAAGTAGGCAGAGTATGCAACGAGCACCCAGCGTTAAATGTTGAGAAATTCGCATTTCAAAATGCGAGATCTGCTTTTGTGAATGCCGATGAGTGGAAAGGGGTCCAAAGTCATCTCATCAATGCTTATCGGCGTAACTCAAGCCTAATCTCGATCCTTGTTGAAATTTTAATTTTACGACAAATCAAACACGCCGATGTAGACAAACAAAATCTCCAAGGATTCCTCGAACGTCGGCTTCCCGATTTGGCGCAAGAGAACAGAACGGGTGAGATCATCTGGCTTTTGCTCTTGATCATAAGACTTCGACTTCGAGTGTCATCGGACCGAATCTCTCCTATATTTCATGTCGAAAACTCGATGGTCGCCCTGATGGTCACCTATCTCAATCATCATGATTTAATCGACGGCGCGATAGATCATTCTATCTGGCAGAAAAACCTAACTTCACAAGGGCTCAAGGGTCCAATGTGGTTATACGCCTATGAAAGTGTTCGCAATGGAACAAACCCGAACAAGGATGAAAATTTTATCGCACAGGATCCATTTTTCTCTCTGATTTTTAAGAGAAGAATAAGTTTCTTTGATCCATTTCGTGGTTTTGAATCCATCGGAGCTTCCCTTCGAGGTAGAAGGGCAGAGAATGCTCGCGCGAATATTCTACGCCAAGATTTCTTGGCCGATTTTGATATTGACTTGCTTGAGTTTGATGAAGACGTGATTGGTGATGAACCTTATCTGGGTTCCGACGATGCATACTAATTGCCGTTGCGTAACTGTAGCATTTGGCGTGTAAGGTGGGTGCCCGACAGAGTCGTGGGGTGCCGATAAACTCCGCTACGGGCGCACTGTGTTGTTGCAAAGGGAAATGGTTTTACCGCGCGTCAGGATACCTGAATGTTGCTGATTCGCTCGAGCTTTTGTTGGGTGTCTTGTCTCATTAGCACAGCACTTGTTGTACGCGGTATACTGATTGGTATGAGACAATTGAACACTAATCGTATCAAATACTACCAAACAAATCCCACCGGCATCAGCTTTTCCCCACGCCGCGCCCGTTCCGCCGGGGGCAAGACATCGCAGGAAGGCCAGATGCCGCTGCCAAGCGCCGCCGCGTAACCCTCTGGCAGGCCCGCCGTGCGCATGGCCGCTGCCGCCGCCGCATGATCATACTCCAAGGGCAGGATTTCGACGCTGAGGCCCGCTTCGCCCGGTGTCAGCAGCGCAAACCAAATGCGCGGCGTGCCATCATCGGCGGGCATGCCAATCGCCCCTGCATTGATCCAAACCCCCGGCCCAACCTGGCGCACAAAGGGAATGCCGCAATGCCCCGCAATAACGCCATCGCATCCGGTGGCCGCGATTTCTGTCGCCAATTCTGCGGGCGGTGTGGAGGCGAAAATGAAGCGGCTGATATCGCTTGCCCCACCATGCAGCACGGCAAGCCGCCGCCCATCCGGCAGCCCTACCGTGATCCGCCGCGGCAAGCCCGCCATCCAGGCACGATGCGCCTCGGTCACCTGCTGATCGGCATGCGCATACCAGGCGCGGGAGAGCAGATCGCACGCCGTGCCTTCCGCAAAACCGCAGCCGCAATCAAGCGCGCCGGCTGCCAGGCTTTCCTCGCAATTGCCGGCAATCACCCAAATGCCGCTCGCCATGATCAAGTCACAACAGGCGGCCGCATCGGCGCCATAGGCAACAATATCGCCGGTGCAGATCACGCGCCCCGGTGGAATGCCGCGCCGCGTCGCTTCGTCCAACATGGCGCGCGTTGCCTGCAGGTTTGAATAGGGGCCGCCAAAGACCAGCAGTGGGCCATCCGCCGTAAGTTCCGTCAAAGCTGTCTGAGACATCCATCCTCCAGGCAAAGCAATCGGTCGGCAAAGCGCGCGGCCAAGTCATGTTGATGCAGCGATACCAGCACCGCGAGCCGATCCCTTCGCGCCAGGTCCTGCAACAGGCTCAGCACTTACTGCTTTCTATCGAGAACAGGCCGCACCGCCGAGCACGCAAAACCGCGCGCAATGCGGGTGGTTCAGGGCAACCGGCTGCGCTGCCTCGGCCAGGGTGGCGCCCAGTTCAAAGCGCTCATCATAAGGCAGCAGCGTGCAGGCAATCACGGCAGGACGCTCAGCCCCCTTGCGCTTCACCACCATGCGGGCGGAAGCGCACATGACACTATCGGGCGATTTATGCAGAATACCCCAGCAGGCTTCAGTGATTTCCGGCACCTCCGCCCTTTCATCCATTTCCGGGAATAGCATCAGCGCCACAGGGTTTGCCGCATCCACCGGAATGCCGTGTTCGGCGAAAAGCGCGGCATAGCCTTCACGCATGGCGGCTTCCTGGCCCTGGCCGAAGCCAAGCCTGCCGGCGACATGCACGGTGAAGCCCTCACGCACCAGCCAGCCAAGCCCTTCAAGCGTTTTGGCAAAACTGCCTGCGCCGCGTTCCATGTCGTGAAAGCTTGGCGCGTGGTGATCAAGGCTCACGCGCAGGATCAGGCGATCCGTGCCGAAGCGGTCCCGCAGCCGCAACAGCCCATCAGCATAGCGCCGCATGGGCTGCATGGCATTGGTCAGCACCAGGGCGGAAAGGCCAGGCCGGGCGAGTGTATCCGCCAGCATGTCAAGCAAGCCTGGATTCATGAAAGGCTCGCCACCCGTGAAGCCGATCTGTTGCAGCGGCTCGCCAAGGGCAGCAGCCTCATTCAGATAGGCCGCTACTTCCTGCGGCGAGATATAGACAAGCGCATCATTGCGCGGGCTGCTTTCGATATAGCAATTGGCGCAGGTGATGTTGCAGAGCGTCCCGGTATTGATCCAAAGCGTCCTCAAGCCCTTGAGGGCGACGCTGGCGCGGCGTTCGCCCTTGGCAGTCACGAAAGGGTCCTGGAACTTGGCCAAGCTGCGGGGGGGAAGACTGACGACGGACAAGAGATGCATCCTTTCGAGGACAGGCGCTGCGCCCACGAACTACGCCCTAGGCCGCCTTCAGGTTACGGCTCAAGTCCTGAATTCGCTTGGGTGGTTTGCCGGGTGGGGCGTGCCAGCGCCTCCGCCGCGATCACCCAAAGGATTTTCCAGCCCGCCTTGATCGTGCCCATCAGGGTTCCCGATATCTTGGAATGGCCAATGCGGCGCCGATAGCCCACCGGCACTTCCCGCACGCTAAGCCCAAGGCGCGCGGCGCGCACCTGCATTTCAACGGTCCAGCCCCAGGTTTCATCGCGCATTTGAAGCCGCTCCAGCGCCGCGCGGCGGATCACGCGAAAGGGGCCAAGGTCCGTGTAGCCTATGCCCCAAATCAGGCGGATCAGCCTGCAGGCCAGCGCATTGCCAAAGCGCTGCTGCGGCGTCAGCGCGCCGGGTTCGACATTAAGGCTGCGCGCGCCAATCACCAGTTCCGCCCCTTCTTCGACGAGGGGCGCCAGCAGCCGCGGCAAATCCTCGGGCCTGTCGGAGGCATCGGCATCCATGAACAGGACCGTATCCACTGCGGGGGATAGCGCGGCGATGCCGGCAAGGCAGGCCCGGCCATAGCCGCGGCGGGGTTCGGAGACCACGCGCGCCCCCATGCCTGCGGCAATTTCCGGCGTACCATCGGTGCTGGCGGTATCCACCACAATCACCTCAGCGACTTTCGGCAGGATGGCGCTGAGAACCCGGGGCAGGGCGGTGGCCTCGTTCCTTGTGGGCATGATGACGCCGATGGTGGGCAGGGCAGCGGGCCTCATGGCTTGGCGCGCCGCCTGATCAGATTTTGGCCGAGCATCATCAACACCCCCGCAAGATGAATGGCCGCGATGCCTTGCGCGAAAATCGGTCGCAGCACGGGGCCGGTGAAGGCAAAGAACAGGTAGTAGATCGGCAATAGCACCGCTGGCAGCAGCAAGGCCCGACAGCCCAAGACCACGGCAAAGGGCAGGAACCACACCGCATACCAGGGGAATTGCGCCGGTGAGAGGTAGAAGGTCGCAGCCGCAATCACCAGCACACCGCGCAAAAGCGCGCCGCCATCTGTGGGCGCGCGCCAAGCCATGGCGAGGGCAATGGCGGCGCCCGCGAGGCCGAGCAGCGGGCGCAGTATGGCGCCGGAATCTTCGCCGAGAATCGCCTCGGCCCAGGCCATGGGCGCGTTATTGACGGACCAGAAGCGCGCATAGGCATTCAGCCCGGCATCCGGCGCGGCGATTGTCGCCAGCAATGGCGCCAGAACCAGCAATGCTGTCGCACCAAACGCGATCAAGGCGCCAAGCCAGGTGCTGCGCGGCAGCCAGCGCCCGAAAAGCGGCGCCAGCAGCAGAGGCCAAAGCTTCACGCCGGCGGCGAGGCCGAGCAAAACCCCAACGGCAATGCCCTTGCCGCGCAGCGTCAACAGCACCGCGCCCAGCAGCAGCGGCGGCAAAAGCGCATCCACATGCGCGGCATTGGTCAACACCAGGGGCAGCAGCGGGCAACACCACCAGATCGCCACGCGCATGATCGGAAGCCCCGCTTGGCGGAGCACAGCAGCCATGAGCGGCAAGGTGACAAGCTCCGCGCCCAGGATGACAAGCCGAAGGCCCGTGACATCCCAAGGCATGATCCAATGCGCCAGCAGAAAGGCGGCCTGCGCTGTGGCGGGGTAGATGCTGCGGAGCTCGGTAAAGGGGAGCCTATCCAGCAGCGCTGCCCCCGCCGCGCCAAGCTCAGGCGGCAAGCCCGCCGCCGGGGGTGCAGCCCAGGGTGAGATCCCGTGCGCGGCGAGTGCCCCATCCCAAAGATAGCGCAGCGCATCCGTATCCAGCACAGGAGGCGTGCTGAACCAGGGGAGGCGGATGGCCAGGCCAAAGACGAAAACCCCGACCAGGACCAGGGGGCGCAAGGGCAGGCGTTCCAGCGGGCCAAGCGCGGCAAACCAGGCGGCGCCGCCAAGCACGGCAAGCGCGACGTAGAGGATTATCGGCAGTGGCGGCGCGGTGACCTCATCGGCCAGGGCGGGCGCAAGGGCCAGCATGGCCAATTGCGTCAGCGCGATGATCGCCGCTGAGATGGCCAGTGGCGTGACCTTGCGCGGAGTCACTTCACCGCCCATGCGCGTAACCTGAATCCTGCCTGCGGCGAAAATATTGAATCGCAATCAAAGCCAGGATATCGCAATGGAAATGCCCAAGCCCCTGCTGCCAAATCGTCGCCTTGTTGTGGGCATGGTGGGCGCCACCATCCTGGGCGGTGCTGGCATGGCGATGGCATGGCCTTGGCGGCGCGGCCTGCCCGATCCCACCGATCCGCGCACCACGCTGCAAGCGGTTGAAGACGCTATTGCGCGCCTTCTGCCGGAACCGGAGATGACAACAGCAGCCTTGGCGGCACGGCTGGCTGCGGGTGAACGCATCATGTTTACAAGAAGCACGGTTTCGATAGACGAGGAGAGAGGCATGACTGAGAAGCCACACCTCTTCCTCGACGCTGGTGCCCTAAGGCGCCCTAACTATCTGCCTGAATTACGCAAGAGAAGTAGTTCATTATCACTGACTCGATTACCTTGAACCACGCTCCGGCAAACCATGAATGGACGTCCGCTACTGTTGGTACTCGGGATTGGACATTTGAGCGTGAGGGTCACCGACGTCCCGTCATCCAGGGTGAGCGCGCCATTCGCAGACGCCCATTCCTCCCATCCCGCACCGACTGTGCGGACCAAGGGGCGACGGAGAGTGAGGGTCTGATTCCTCGGGGTCGCCCATCTGATCTCCACGGTTTCACCGCGGAAGTCTGCGGAGAGGATACCCCCGCGTTCGTTGCGGAAGAGTTCAGCAATATCTCTTCGTGGATTCCAGACACCTGTGAAACTGGCGTTCACAGGCTCGGTATTCACCGTTTGAGTGTTTGGGGCACATGATACCAACATCGCGAGCATTAATGCCGGGAGCACCCGGCACAGGAACTTGTACATGCTTGTTTCTCCCCGTTAGTCACAGACGGAATGCCTGTGATGCTGATTTATACACACTAGCACCGTCAGCGCCGATGAGACCAAACTGGTGATTTGAGTAGCAGAGATTTTATGACTCATCGGAACTATAAAGAGTGTCATCATGAACCAAAAACTCTCGCTGCGCCATCAAGATTCGCAAACGCGACGTGCAGAAACATCAGCGGCAGCACGGTGGCCTTATCGGTCAGGGCGGCGCTGGACCCCGAATGGGCAATTGCGTCAGCGCGATGACGCCCACCAAGAAGAAAAGTCTCTTCACCCAATCCGACCGCGATCATCAATGACCCTGTTCAAGGGCGCGTAGGCCTTCTCCCATGTCATTTCCGATCCATCCATCGTGGAGATTAGTGGCATCGTATCCCGTCGCTGCCAGCACTCGGGCCGCAGCCTCCGAACGCACGCCGACGCTACAGACGATGATAAGGCGCGGCGCTTCTGTGGCAGGCCCAAAAGTTTTCGAAACCTGCCGAAGAAAATTCTCTTGTTCATCTAAAGAGGCACCACCCAGCCACCGGTCGGCGCCAAAGGGAAGCCAATAATGCTGATGCTTTGGAATCCCATCGCGGCGCCGTTCGGTTGGCCCCCTTACATCCACCATGACCGCTCCCTCCGCCGCCTCGCGCGGAACATCAACCGAAAGCAGAAATGCAGCACTTTTTTCGGATGAGGGTCCTGTGCCTGTGCAAGCGGTCAATACGAATGGAAAAAGCGTGATAAACCAGCCCATAGCCGTTCTACGACCCCATATGTCGGGCTGCGGAAGCCCCGCAGATCTCTCAAACCTACGATATTTTTGCAGGGTCTTTGACATGGCGCTTCCTCGATCAGAAGAGCATTTGGGTGGGGTTTTCCTCAGCGAAGGAAGACAGGATAGAACCCAGCGGAACGGTCGTGCCAGTATCGGTAGCCGTTTCCGTAACGATAGAAGGTGTAGCAGGTCCGCAGGCCAGGCCTGGGTATGGCATTGGATGTACAGAGCACGCCATCATCACCAATCTGGTAAGTGCCGAACGCGCTTCCGCTGCCGCCATACTGGTAGGAGCCGTCCTTCGCGAACATGAAGGTGCCAAAACCGTTGCTCCATTCGCGGTCAATGAAGGTATTGCGCACCTGCTCGGCCGTCAGCCGATTGGCGTTATCTTCCGTCGTGGTCTGGCACGCCGCAAGAGCGAAGGCGACAATCACGCCTTTGATCGCCGCGAGGACGGGGCGCCGAGAGTGAGAGCCGATCAACATATATAACCTCCTGGGCAAGGGTGTAGACAGCGCGCTGATCGACTTGCGCAGCACGGCGACACCAATGATCTTCAGGGTTGCCAGCGTAATAGGACTTTGAATAGTTTCCTTCAGGCTGGCTAATCGCGTGACGGCAGTCAAGCCCGAACCGGCGAGAAAACCGACCATCTCAAGTGGCCAAGCCTTTATCGCCAAAACAACATCCGGTGGTGCAGGCCATCCGGCGCGCAGCGCATGAGGCGCCGGCCAAGGCGGTCTTCAATCTGCGCGGCGGCATCTTCCGCTGGCATGCCGAAGGGCGCCCCTTGGAATTCGGGCCCGGCGCTTCGGGCGTGCATCCCTTCAGCCGTGATTGGGGACAATTGCTCAAGCGCCTTGGTTAGCGCGCCATCATGAAAAATTTCAGGTGATGGCGCGATGCGCGCTTGGCGCATTGATCAGGTGCCCGCCGGCGCATTGTTCAAGGCCCAATCATAGGTATCCTCGGCAATGCTGGTGCGACCGGCGAGGCGCTGGCGGAGCGGCGGGGCGGCAAATTGCCTGAGATGCGCGATCACACCTGCCTCATCGCCGCCGAAATCCTCACGAAACCAGGTATAGATCGAGGATATGCGCAAGCGACCATCTGGCAGAACGGTCACGCCGCGCGGATGATTGACATAGGCAGCGGCAGCGGCATCCAGCTCCGCTTCCAGCGTTGCGGCGCGCCAGACCCGCGGCCAGAGATTGGGGCAACCGATGGAGGCGCAATTGACAGCGTAATGCACGCGCGGATCGCGAAAGAAGGGCCGCATCGTGACGTGTTCGATATCATCAAGCGACATGCGCTTGCCTTCCACGGTCACAAGCCGCGTACGCCAAGGGCCGATATAGCCTTTCGGGTCAAAGGGCACGCCCGTTGAGCGGATGTCGCGAATGGACCGCACCGGGTAGCGTTCCAGCACGACCTTGAGCGTCAGCGCGTTGTAAAGATTGGCCCAATAGGCAAAGGCTTCAGGCCGCGCCATGCTGGAAGGGCTGCGCGTTGTGGCCTCAGTGATCCAGGCATCAAGCGCGCGCATATCCTCGGCTGAGGCCTTCAGCGCGGCGTAACGCACGCGCGTCACGCCATCAGGCGGTTCGATAACATACCGTGCCAGCAAGGCGCCAAGGCTTGCGTCAGGATTGGCAGCGGCGCGGCGCAGTGGCAGCGCGGCGAAGGCAAGCGCGCCAAGGGCGCGACGGGTTGGCATGATCGCTCTCCTAGGATTTGGCAAACCGCGCCTTGAGCGGAATGGCAGCGAGTGACAGCAAGGCAAGCCCGATCAGGGCGCCGAGTATCTCAGGCGTCAGCACGGAACCGACATCAAAATCGCCGCCCTGCGCCAGCACATCGCCAAGCCCCGCCCCTGCCAGGCTGAAAACAGTCGTACCGGGTAGAATGCCAATCGCCGTAGTGATGACGTAGGTGGGCAGGCGCACGCCCACAAAGGCCGGTACCAGATTGACCAGAAAGAAGGGGAACAGGGGCACAAGACGCAGCACCAGCAGATAGGAAGCGGCATTGCGGCGAATACCCTCACCCAGCGCGCGCGCCTTGGGGCCCATGCGATCCAGCGCATCCGCGCCGAAAATGCGTTGAGCGAACAGGAAAATCAGCATGGCGCCAATGGTGGCACCAATCACCGTCAGCGCCGTGCCCAGGATGGCGCCGAACAGAAACCCGCCCGAGAGCGTGATGAACACGGCGCCGGGTACCGAGAACGCGACCGCCACCACATAAAGCAACACATAGGCGCCGGCCGCGAGCAGCAGATTGGCCGCGACGAAAACCGCCAGCGCTTCCCGATGCCGCGCCAGCGTGCCCAGCGAAAGCTGATCCGCAAGCCCGGTGGCCCGTAGCATGATCAGGATAGCCACCACGCCAAGCGCCAACCAAAACCGCCGGTCGCGCAGAAGGTTCTTGAGCTTCATGATATCCTTGCCTTCACGGCAACCAACGCTGCAGCAGCCCAACCAGGCGCCGCGTGCGTGCGCTGAAAAGGCTTGGCGTGTAAAAACTGCCCGCGGCGCGTTTGGAAATTTCCGACATGGTCGGATAGGGCGCGATCATTGAAGCAATGGCGCCGATTTTCATTTTTTGCTGAATGGCCATGCCCCAAACGCCGATCATCTCGCCAGCGCGCGGGGCGAGGATCGTGGCCCCCAGAATACGCCCGCGCGGCCCCAGGATGATTTTTGCAAGCCCTTCGGTGGCGCGTTCCGCCTGGGCACGGTCATTGCCGGCGAGCGGTTGCAGCAATGTCGAGACATCATGCCCAGCCTCCCGCGCGGATGCCTCCGTAAGGCCGACATGCGCCAATTCCGGATCGGCATAGGTCACCCAGGGCAGCGCGGCATAATCAACCTTGGCCGGCAGGCCAAACAGCGCATTCCGTATGACAATGCCCGCATGATAGCCGGCGATATGGGTGAATTGCGGGCCGCCCGAGACATCGCCAATCGCAAAGACGCGCCGATTGCTGCTGCGCAGGCGTTGGTCAACGCTGATACCGCGCGGCGTGAATTCAATGCCGGCGGCTTCCAGCGCAAGCCCGGCGGTATTGGGCTTGCGCCCGGCGGCGACCAGCAGATGCGATCCTTGCACCAGCGCAGGCCCAGTACTGCCGCGCAGTTCCAGTTCAACACCTGCGCCAGCGTTGCGCGCCGCCACCACTTCAATACCCTCATGCAGGGTGATGCCTTCGCGGATCAGGGCATCGCGCAGGATTGTCACAGCCTCGGGCTCATCACGCGGTAGAATGGCGGCGCGTTCAACCAGCGTGACGCGGGCGCCGAGGCGACGAAAGGCTTGCGCCATTTCAATCCCGATCGGGCCCCCGCCCAGGACAAGCAAATGGTCCGGCTTTTCTTTCAGACCGAAGATGGTTTCGTTGGTGAGGTAGGAGATATCGCCAAGGCCAGGCACCGGCGGAATGGTGGCGGAAGACCCCGTTGCCACCACAAAACGGCGCGCCCGAATGCGATGGCTGCCGGCCTGGACTTCATCCGGCCCCGTGAAGCTCGCGGGCGCCTGAATGATAGTGACACCAAGGCCTTCAAAGCGTTCCACACTGTCATGCGGGGCGATGGCGGCGATGACGCCATGCACATGCTGATGGACCTTGGCGAAATCCACGGCGGGTTCGTGGCTTGCGATACCGAAAGGATCGGCATGGCGCTGGGCATGGGCGGCATGTGCCGCGGCCAGCAGCGCCTTGGACGGAACGCAGCCAGTATTGAGGCAATCGCCGCCCATCAGGTGCTTTTCGATCAGCACAACAGAAGCACCCATCTGAACCGCACCGGCGGCAACCGAAAGCCCGCCGGACCCCGCGCCGATAATGCAAAGATCCGCATGCAGAACGCCATCGCGCAGCACCGGGCGGCGTGCGGCAGTTCCAGAAGATGGCGATTCAGCAGTCACGCGATTGAGTCTTTCCGAGTTGCAACGCCTTTCGCTGGGGGGTGCGAAAAGGTTACGTTCAGCCCTGGCTTGGTTGGTGCGGTGTTGATCTTTCCGCCGCCGTCCAAGCCGCCAGCAAGGCGCGCGTATACCGCGCTGGACCACCTTGTACCACCGCATCAGGGAAGGGGGGCTGCCCGCCACATTCAGCCTGCAGGCGGTGAAAATCTTGGGCCTCATCCACATCATACCATTCATGCAGCACATGCACCGGCAGGCCCATTTGTGCCGCACGCGCGCAGGTGGTGGTGAAGACCGTCGGTGTGCTCCAGGCCATGTTGCGGAACAATGCCGGATGAAAGCGCTTGAGCCCAATAAGGTAATAGCCACCATCCAGCGAGGGGCCGAGGACGACGCGATCACCATCGGCGCGCAGCGCATTGATCGCTTCTTCGATCAGAATACCAGGCAGGCTTGGGCTGTCGCTATTCATGAAGATAACGCCATCATGCCCGACCTCGAGCAGCGCCTTCAGACTTGCTTCCAGCACCTGCCCAACATCATCTGCTTCGCGCGGGATGAGTTGCCAACCAGGGGTTAGGAGTTCGCGCAGCGCTGCTTCCGTACCGGCGGGGCTGAACAAAGCATAGCATTGCCGTGAAAGCGTAGCGGGCAAAGCTGCCACGGTTTCCGCAAGATCACGGATGAAACAGGCGGATAGCTGGGCCGTTCGAACCTGCCCGAGCAATGGCCAAAGCCGCGATTTGCCGCGCCCGATGGCGGGGGTTTTGCAGACAAGCGCGATGGCAATGTTTGGCGTCATCATTCCAGGGCGTCTGGTAAGACCCCTTATATGTGGCATGGGACGCGAAGGTTACACATTGCTGGACTGAAAAAACCATGGCGCTCTTTTGGGCCTGTATTGGCTCAGCGTGTTGGCTTCTTCACATTCCAGGCAATGATAATGCCCGGCATGGCCAAAACACCATCCAATTTAGGCCGAATGGCAGAAGGCAGATACCATTGCCCATAAGGAATATAGGGCACCAGCCGATAGGCGCTTTCATGCAGCCTTTCCAGAATTTGCCCACATTCGCCATCATTCGCCGCATAGGGGAAAGCATCAATCGATGCCTGATGCCGGGCGTCGCAGGGCCAGCCCGGCCAGGCCCTTTCGCAGCTGGCTTGCATGGGCACATTGCCGACCGGATCGGAGGCGCCAATTCGTGGCGAGCAAGGGCGGTGCATCGGTTGGCTGCCAGTTTTTCGCAGGGCGCCAACAAGAGACATCGGACACAGATTTTCCGTCAAGGGACACGCTGCCCGTTAGGTCTCCACATACCACGGCGTTATATCCATTGAAATTCTTGAGCATTGAATGATGCCCTGTTTGTCAATACGCCTGAGGCGCGTTGGTTTCAAAACACCATAAGTGTTCATGCGCGAGGTCAAACTGCCGATGGATGCTGAAAATCTTAGCTACGACGTCGTGGTTGTCGGCGGTGGATCGGCGGGGGTGGCTGCTGCCGTCGGGGCTGCTGCGGCTGGTGCGCGCACGCTGCTCCTTGAACGTTATGGTTTCCTCGGCGGCGCTGCAACGACATCGAATGTTCTCGCTTATTGTGGTCTCTACGCCCAGGGTAGCGCAAGGGCCGAGCCTGTCGTGGCAGGCGTTGCAAGCCAGGTGATCGAAGCGCTGACAAGACTTGGAATCGAAGCAAGCCCGATCAACTCACCCAGCGGCAATTGGATCCTTCGCCTTGAATGCGAACCGCTCAAGCTGGCGCTTGACCATGTCCTTCGCCGCTCAGGCGCCGACGTTCTCCTGCACGCGCCGGTAGTGGCGGCGTCGGTGGATGGCGCTTGCATAAGAAGTGTTTCGATCTCTGATCTCGGCAGAACCTTTTGCATTTCAGCACGATCCTTCGTGGATGCCAGCGGTGACGCGGTACTTGCAGCTGCCGCAGGGGCCCCCATGGAAAGCGGATATGACAGCGAAAGACCCCGACAGCCTGGTTCCTTGCCAATAAGAATCGGTGGCATATCCGATACAGGTCCTGACAGATCCGCCTTGCGGCGGGCTATTGCAAAACTGCAATACACCTCGAATGAAAATGGCGCCGCAATACGCCGCGATGGCGGCATTGTGTTGCGGCTTCCGATGTCCAACGAGATGTGGTGGATGGTGGTGGATGTCGAAACGGGTGACGGAAGTGCTCTGGCGAAGACACGTGCAGAGATGCTGGGGCGCGAATTGGCATGGCGATGTGTTGAGGCACTGCGCTCTGAGGTGCCGGGTTGTGAGGGAGCCTATCTGCTTTCGGCCGGGCCGCAGATCGGTATCAGGGATAGTCGCCAAGCGCTGCCGCGAGCAAAAATCACATCACGCATGATTACTGAAGGCTGCAATCCACCGGATGCGATAGGGCGCGGCGGTTGGCCGATGGAAGTGCATAGCGGACTCGGGAAATGCACCTATCAGCCTGTCGGCGGCGCCGGGTATTTTGGCATTCCCTATGCGGCGATCAGGGCAGATGGTCTTCGGAACCTCTGGCTTGGTGGTCGGGTCATTGGCTGTGAGGCAGAAGCTTATGGTTCGATAAGGGTCATGGGCACCGCCTTTGCAACCGGTCATGCCGCTGGCGTGGCGGCTGCATGTCAGGCAGATACCCAAAATCATTCCCCCTCAATCGTGCGGGCGCGCCTTGCTGAGCAGGGCGCTATCCTGTGATGGGGCGTGAGTATTGTTCGACTGCAGAAGTGATTCGTCGTGTGATGGCGTACAGGAATGATCCGCGGCTTCCAGCCTCATCGCGCATGCCATTCATCAGCTGGCAAAAAGGATAATGGGGTGAGCCTCGACCACGAATTCATCCAGCGCGACCATAGCCAGCATCCGCCCGCTATAACGCCGCTCTATAAGACCAGTGCCTATCGCGGGCCGGCAAAACCTCTTTGGTCGCTGCAGACCTCGTTATCCGATGTCACAGGCCCGCTCTTTAGCCCGCATGAACTCGGTCCGCTCGATAATGACCTTATCCGCAACTACGCGACATCGGGTGATCCGGTGGGCGAGAGGATCATCGTTCATGGCCGTGTGCTGGACGTGAATGCGCGCCCCATGCAGGGAGTTCTGGTGGAGTTTTGGCAAGCCAATGCATCCGGCCGCTATCGCCACCGCAACGATACCTACATCGGGGCAATTGATCCGAATTTCGGCGGCTGCGGGCGCTGTCTGACCGATGCCGAGGGCCGCTATGTTTTCCGTACCGTCAAGCCTGGCCCATACCCTTTCCGTAATCGCGTGAATGACTGGCGCCCGGCGCATATCCATTTTTCGGTTTTCGGCTCGGGCTTCGCCCAACGCCTGATCACCCAAATGTATTTTGAAGGCGACCCGCTGATTAGGCATGACAGCATCATCAACACAATCTCTGACGCGGCTGCGCGCGAAAGGCTCGTGGCGCGACTTGATCTCGATGCCGCCGTGCCGCTCGATACGCTGGCCTATCGCTGGGATATCGTCTTGCGCGGTGCGCGGGCGACACTTTTCGAAAACAAAATGCCAGGAAGCTAAGCTACCATGATTGCCCCGAACGAGCTTGGCTATCTGCCAGAAACGCCATCCCAAACAGCGGGTCCCTATGTCCATATTGGTCTCATTCCGGGCCAGGCTGGCTTCGAAATCTTCAAGAACAACCTCGGCACGGCTCTCCTGAACGCAGGCACGAAGGGCGAGCGTATCCGCATAGAGGGCCGCATTCTCGATGGCACTGGCGCGATTCTGCGCGATGCGCTGGTGGAGCTCTGGCAGGCTGATGCCCAAGGCCGCTTCAACCATCCCGCCGATCGACAGCAAGGGCCGCGTGATGAGAGCTTCCGTGGCTGGGGGCGCGTCGGTACTGATTTTGAGACTGGCCTTTGGTCTTTCGATACCATCAAGCCTGGGCGCATCGCCGGCCGGCGCGATCATGAAACTATGGCGCCGCATATATCGCTTTGGATTGTTGCGCGCGGCCTCAACTTCGGCCTCGCCACACGTCTATACTTTGAGGATGAAGCGAAAGCGAATGCAGAAGATCCTGTGCTGCGAAGCATTGAACCGCCCGGTCGCCGCCAAACGCTGATGGCGCGGCGAGAGATGCGCGATGGTATGATTACCTATGTCATGGACATCCACTTGCAGGGGGAGGGCGAAACCGTTTTCTTCGATGTATAGCGAAAAGTCTATCGCAGTCCTTACCTTGCCGACTCCCTTTCCGCCAGCGCCACCCGGATTGCTGCTTCGAGATCGGAAACTCTACGAGATCGGGGCTGATCGCGATTCCAGTGCAGATAGACCCCGAAGTGCGCAGCATGACGGATCGGCAGCACACGCAAATTCAGGGGCGCGTCCATGGCCGTGAATTCATCAACAAGGGCAATGCCCAGGCCTTCACTGGCAAGCGCAATGGCTGATTCAGCAAAGCGCACCCGTGTCGGTACGCGATACGCAAGACCTGCTCCGCGGAATAGATCATCTACCACTCGCCCATGCGGGGCGTCTGGTTGCACCGAAATTAAAGCCTCCTGCGCCAGATCCTCTGCCGTCAATTCGGTCCGATTGGCCATGGCATGATTGCCTGGCAGCACCGCGACAAGCTGGCCCTGACCCAGCATAATTGTGCTGAGGGCTGGCATTTCGATAGGAAAGAGCGTCACAACACATTCCCCCGCACCGGACAGTAGGTAATCTGTAACTTGCGCAAGCGATAGGATATCAAGTTTCAACTCCAAAGCCGGATAGGCTGCGTGCACGCGCGCGAGGGCTCTCGGTACGATGCGGCGGCCGAGACCCGGTGATGCGCCGCAGTGGAATATTCCTGTCTGGCCCTGGACGATGCGCATCACCGCCCCGGACAGACCTTCCATTTGCGCATAGACTTTCTGGATCTCAGCGAAGATGTCATGCGCTTCCCGAGTCGCCACAAGTCGGCCGCTACCGCGCTCAAACAATGGGGTGCGCAATACATCTTCAATCCGTCGGAGCATTCGGCTGAGCGCAGGCTGTGAAATCCGAAGCTGACTTGCAGCACCCGTCATGGAGCCAGCGATCATGATGGCACGAAACGCCTCAATCTGACGCAGGTTCAACATTGCCTTATGTCCTCATTATGGCTTGCGCGATGACATCAGATTGAACCAAGAAGCTCGAGCAAAAAGAATAAGAGGTGCTTGCAACCATTGCAAAAAACTCTGGCTTGCCTCTGACATTCGCAAGGAACCTCGCTATCCTCTCGCTACCCGACAATACGCGCACGGGAAGTGAAATAAAGCCGGCTTTGCGGAGCGTGTCACCAGTCATCCGCGGCCGCGGGCCACGATGTGGGTGCGCCAGGACTGCCTATCAATCCGCGTGATCCGTGGAGCTAATCATGGCCTCACAATTGTAAAACCTGTTGAATGCCGCTGAGAAGTGACCCGGTTTGGGGTGAAGTTGCTGCTGAGATTTGCCCCATGTTCGGACGCTAGCCTCGGCCCTTTGGGCGGGGGCAGCCGGAGTGTTGGACATGGCTTTATTGCGCGTTATCCGGCGTTGGC
>JADCES010000018.1 GCA_020250005.1 Roseomonas sp. | reverse complement strand
GTAATCACCTCAGCGAGCTTCGCCTTGGGTGTCGCGGCGCGGTGGCTGCGGCCGAGCAAAGCGCCCTCCAAAGCTGCCAATGTCCAGCCAGGCCGCTTGGCGCAAGGACCGGATGAGAAACGGGGATTGGCCGGGCGAATCCCCGGCTTGGTGGCTGCTGCCATGATGCGGCTCCCTTCCAGAAGCGAATGCGCCCCGGTGGGGGGGCGTGGCCCACGCTTTGGTTACGACTTGGAAGGGGGCTGATCAAGCGGGAATGCGTGGAGCGGTGAATAACGCCCTAACCGCCCTTACTGCCGCGGCGCCTGGCCTGCCGGTTCCTGGCCAATCCCGAATATGCCGCGCAGGAAACCCGGTGTCAGCGCCGCCAAGGGGTTGATGGTGGTTTGCGGATCATTGAGCGGCCCACGCATGCGATAAGAAACGGCGAATAGCCCCCCGCCTTCTTCCGGGCTGAAGAGCCGCCCAAAAATCGGAATACGCCCGAGCAGCGTGTTGAAAATATAGGCCGGCACGATGGTGCCTTCCATGTCCATGCTATCGCGCACGCGATCAATGCGCCCCTTGGCCGTGAGCCCAAGTGAGGATGAAAAGGCCCGCGCATCCTGCAAGATCAGCGCCTCCGGGCTTAGGCTGAAGGGGATGGTGGCGCGGGTGAAATTCAGCCCCGGGCCGCTCAGCGCATCCACCAGGCCGTAAAGCGTCATGGCCTGCAGCAGCTTGCCAAGCCCCGGCGCGTCACGCACCGCGAAATCCTCCAGCACCGCATCGCCAGAAAGTGTCGCGCCGGGGCGAGTATTTTCGTATTTGCCCGTCACGGTCAGCTTGCCGCCCTGGAGGGTTTTCAGCACGTCAAAGGCGCGCAGCAATTCGCCGCCATTATCGCTGGTCAGGTTGAAGGCACGACGCTGGCCTTCCGGCGTGATGGTCAAGGCGAAGCTGCCGCGTTCTGGCAGGCGCGCGCTGATATTGGCCTGCTGCGTGACACCCAGCGCATTGACCCTGAGCGCGGCTTCCAGCCCTGCAATCTCCTTCCCGTGGGGCAGCAGCACACGATCGAAACGCGCCTCAATCCGCGCCGCAGCGCCTTCTTCGGCGGGCTTGTCGGGCGCCATATGGGCGCCGAGCGCCGGCGCCATATCCAAGACCGAACCACGCAGATTGATCACCCATTGCCCGCCGCCGCGGGTCGCTGGTGGGCGCAGCTCACCGGTGAAACGTGACCGCCCCAGGCTCACACTTGTCAAATCGATGCGCTGCGGGACATTTTGGCGCAGCTCACTCGCGCGGCCGCGAATGAGTGAATCAGGTGTTTCAACGCGGAAGCTTTCAATCAGCGTCACCTGACCGCCCTGCATCAGCACCATCGCCTCTGCACTGCCGGCGACCCCCGGCGGCTTGGACCACGCCAGGGGGTCAAGGCTGAGGGTCGCGGCGCGCAAATCCGCCCGCACGGCAAGCCTGGATTGCCCATTGCGGCGCGTTTCATTGCGCAGATCAATCTGCACTGGCCCTTCAAGTAGCGGCTGGCCATCCAGGCCAAGTGCCGCCAATTGCTTGGCATCAGCGCGGGCGGAAATGATTTCGCGTGAGACGATATCACCCCCCGTGCCGGATCGAAAATCGGTTTCTTGCCGGATGCGCGCTTCAATATCGCCAAGCACGCCAGTGCCGGTGGCGGTCAGCCCGGCATTGCGCAGGGAAACGCTTGCCACGCCGCGTTCCAGATCGCGGTCGAAGGCAATGCGCGGAATGCGCAGATCGCGCACTTCAAGCTCTGCCTGGATATCAATCTGCTCGATATCCAAGGCCTTGATCAGCGGAAAGCTCAGTTTCAGGGTCGCCGAATCAAGCGTGCCGGTCGGGTCGTTGATTGGCGGTGGGCGCCTTTCGAAAATCTTCAGTCGAGGATGGCGCACAATACTCCACGCCTCCGCCAAGGGGCCGCGCAGCTTGGCTTCGATCCGCGCTGTCTCGGGGCTGGTCGCGAAGCTGATCGAAACCGTGGCGCCATCCGTGACAATGCTGCTTTCCGCCTGCTGGCCACTGGCAACCTTGATATCAATGCCATCCAGCGCAAAGCGCGCTTCGGCCACCGCGTTCTGAAAGGGCGGGATGGGGCGTAGCCAATGCACCGTGGCGCCCTCTGCCCGCGCGATCCCGCTGAGTGCGGTGATTTCCGCACCATTGCCATCCGCCCCGATCCGCGCTGCAAGCCGCCACTGGCCCTCATGCAGCATGCCCGCTGTCAGGTTTTCCGCCAGCCATTCGCGTTGCTTGGGGGCGATGCTCGGCGGCCAATAATGCGCCAGATCGGCAATATCCAGGCTGCGCAGAGTTACCTCGGCTTCCGTCTGCCAGGTGCCATCCCGCAAGCGGGCCTCGCCGCTGGCGCGGATGCTGGGCGGCGGGGCAGCGCCCGGGCGCGGCGATGGCTGCGGCGCGAAGGCCAGGCGTTCCACGCGCACCACATCCTCAGCCATGGTGGCATCAAGCAACAGGGTAGCGAAGGGCAAATCCCCGCGATCATTGGGCAAATGCAGCATGCCCGCCCCGGTGCGCAGCCGTCCCATCAACAAATCCGGCCGCGGCGCGCCGGCGAAGCGCGCGATCAGGGTGATTTCCGCCTCCGCATCCAGCGCGGCCAGGGGCGCCAATTCCGCACTCGCCTTCGCCAGTACCGCCGGGCGGATGCCGCGCGCAGAGAGCGAAGCCTCCCCCCGCCAAAGCCCACGGTCCAGATTGCCCGCGATGGTCACGGGTATGCGCTGCTCGGGCAGATCAAGCAGTGCCTGTCCTGTGAGTTCAAGCCCACCCGCCGCGCGGCGTTGCAGCACAAGGGATGCAAGATTGGCGCGCGCCACCCGCCCTGATGCCTCATCGGTCAAGGCCAGGCTGGTATCCAAAAGCGCGATGCGCCGGATCGCCGAAAGCGCCGTTTCCTCATTTGGCGGCGCCAGCCAGGCGGTGATGATGTCGGCAAGCCCATCAAGCTCGGCCGCTTGTGTCGCGCTGGCTTCGGCTTTGGGGGGCGCAAGCCCGAGGGAGAGCGCCCCCGCCCTATCCCGATTCGCAAGCAGGCTGAGCCCGCGCAATTCCAACCCGCGCAATGCAATATGCCCGCGCAGCAGGCTGCCCGCCGAAATTGACGCATCCACCTGCGGCAGCACGGCAATCAGCCCATTTTCCGTGTCCGAAAGCCGGATATCGGCAAAGCGCACGGCAATCGGTGAACGATGCCCTTCCCGCCAGCCCGCCCAGGAAATCTCTGCCGAGGCAATCTCAACGCTCTGCCCGGTAAGGGCCTGATTGGCGATGCTTTGCGCCTCACGCGCCAGCCAGGGCAGGCTGAGCGGGCCCTGTTCCAGCCGCCAGACAATGCCGCCGAGCGCAAGACCGGCCAGCAGCGCCAGGGTCAGGCAGACCCTGGCGAGCAGCTTCAACCCTCGCCCCGCTTGACCTGCGACCCGCCTCACTCTTTCCCTATTCCCCCATGACCCCTGCCCAAGCAGCTTTCCCCCTGCCCCGCGGATTCGACAAGGCCGCCGCAGCCCTTGCCCAGGCGCATTTCGCCGATAAGGGGGAAGCGGAACATCGCTTTGCCGAAGGCGCTGAGGGCGCGGCGATATTGGAAGCGCTGGGCGGTCATAGCCCCTATTTAGCCGATTTGGCGGTGCGGGAGTCACCCACCCTGCTTTTGATGGCCGAGCGAGGCCCGGATGAGGCTTTTGCCCGCGCCATAGACCCGCTGCTGCGCCTTGACCCCGCCACACCGCGCCCTGCCTTGGCGACGCTGCTCCGCCAGGCCAAGCGCCAGGGCGCTTTGGTGGCGGGGCTTGCCGATATCCGCGGGCTTTGGGGGTTGGATCGCGTCACCGGCGCTTTATCCGAATTGGCGGAACTCAGCATAGACACCGCCTGCGCCCATTTGCTGCGCGATGCCGCGGCGCGGGGCGATTTGCGCCATACAGGTGGCAGCCGGACGGATGCGAAATCCATCGGGCGGCAATCCGGCCTGGTCATTCTGGGCATGGGCAAGCTTGGCGCGCGGGAGCTGAATTACTCATCCGATGTGGATCTGATGGTGCTTTATGATCCAGCCGCTGTGCAGGACCCGGATCGCGCCCAGGCGATTTATGTCCGCATCGCGCGCGACCTGGTGCGGCTGATGGAAGAACGCACCGCCGATGGCTATGTGTTCCGCACCGATTTGCGCCTGCGGCCTGATCCCGCCGCAACGCCGCTCGCGGTCTCCATCCCCGCGGCCATCGCCTATTACGAAAGCATGGGCCAGAATTGGGAACGCGCTGCCATGATCAAGGCGCGGCCCGTGGCGGCAGATCGTGCGGCGGGGGATGCATTCCTGCGCGAAATCCGGCCCTTTGTCTGGCGCCGTTATCTGGATTTCGCGGCCGTTGCCGATATCCATTCCATCAAGCGGCAAATCCACGCCCATAAGGGGGCGAAGGGCGCGCATGATACGGTGCAATTGGCCGGGCATGATGTGAAGCTTGGCCGCGGCGGCATTCGCGAAATCGAATTCACCGTGCAGGTGCTACAATTGATCTGGGGCGGGCGCGATCCCGCCTTGCGCGACCCGACCACGCTGGGCGGGCTTTCCGCCCTTGCTGGCGCGGGCAAAATCGAACGGCGCGCCGCTGCTGATCTGGCCGATGCCTATGGTTTCCTGCGCCGGCTTGAACATCGGCTGCAAATGGTGGCGGATCGGCAGACGCATCGCCTGCCGGAAGATGAGGAAGGGATTGCGCGCATCGCCTCCTTCCTCGGCTACGCCGATACTGCGGGTTTTGCCGAAGATTTCGCCTATCATCTGCGCCGCGTCGAACAGCATTACGGGCGCATGTTTGAAGCGGAACCAACACTCGCTGCCGATGCCGTGCAGGGTGATCTGGTGTTCACGGGTGTGGAGGATGATCCCGCCACCATCGCCACTTTGCGTGCCATGGGTTACGGCAATCCGGGCAGCATCGCGGCCACGGTGCGTGGCTGGCATCACGGCCATGCACGCGCCATTCGCAGCGAACGCGCGCGCGAATTGCTGACCGCGCTGATGCCAAGCCTGCTCGCGGCCTTTGGCAAGCAGCGCGATCCCGATGCGGCGCTGATGCGCTTGGATGCTTTATTCGGGCGGCTGACGACCGGTGTGCAGGTCTTGAGCCTATTGCATCGCAACCCGCCCATGCTGGACCGCTTGGCCGGCATTCTGGGCGCCGCGCCGCAATTGGCGGATCATTTGGCGCATCATACGGCAGCGCTTGAAGGGCTGCTGGTGGGGGCGGGCGGCGGCATTGGCAGCGCGGCTTCCGCCTTGCCGGCGCTGGTCAAGGAAGCGCGGTATTTTGAAGAGGCGATGGAAGCCTCCCGCCGCCTGGTGCAAGAAGGCAAATTCGATATTGATGCCGCCACTCTTGAAGGCGCCATAGACCCCGATGCGGCGGGGGAAGCGCGCAGCGCCTTGGCCGATGCCGCCATTTCATCGCTGCTGCCGCATGTGACCGCTGAATTCGCCGCGCGACATGGTGTGGTGAAGGGCGGGCAGCTTGCGGTGGTGGCGCTTGGCAAGCTTGGTGGGCGGGAAATGCTGCCCGGATCCGATCTTGATCTGATCCTGGTTTATGATCACGCGGCAGAAGCGGAAGCCAGTGAAGCCAAGGCCAAGCGCGGCGTACCCGCAATCCGCCCCTTGCCCAGCATTCAGTATTTCACGCGTCTGGCACATCAAATGGTTGGCGCCATTACCGCGCCCGGCGCTGAAGGCAAGTTATATGAGGTGGATATGCGCCTCAGGCCTTCGGGATCGAAGGGGCCGGTCGCGGTCTCGCTCGGGGCATTTCAGCGCTACCAGGCGGAAGATGCCTGGAGCTGGGAACGCATGGCGCTGACGCGCGCGCGCGTAGTGGCCGGGCCGCCCGCACTATCACGGCGTATTGCTGCGGCCATCCGCGCTGCCTTGTCCAACCCCGAAAAGGCCAAGACCGCCATTGCCGATGCGCTGGCCATGCGCCAGCGCATGCTGCGCGAATTGCCCGCCGCTGGGCCATGGGATGTGAAGCTGAGCCGCGGTGGGCTGGTGGAGGTGGAATTCATCGCCCAGGCGCTGCAATTGCACCACGCGCCGCGCCACCCGGAAGCGCTGGCGACCACCACGCGCATCGCCATCGCCAATCTGGCCAAGATCGGCGCGCTGGATGCGAACGAGGCTGAAGGGCTGATCGCCGCTGAGCGGCTCTGGCGTGGCATCAGCGGTATTCTGCGCCTGACCCTTGGCCCCTGGCGAGAGGATGTGCTGCCCGAACCCGCCGCTTCCGCCGTGCTGCGCGTGGCGGGCCCGCTTTGCGCCACACCGCCCGTTGACCTTCCGGGGCTTCGCGCACAGATGGACGCCAGCGCAGCCTTGGTGCGCCAGGTTTTCGAAGCCCGGCTTGGCCGGCTGGATCAGGGGAATCAGTCATGAGCGAATTGGCCGAAGGCAAAAAGGCACCCGCCTTCAAAATGGCGGCAAGCGGCGGGCGGGAGGTTTCCTCAGCCAGCCTGAAGGGCAAGCCCTATTTGCTGTATTTCTATCCCAAGGCGGATACGCCCGGCTGCACCAAGCAGGCTTGCGGCGTGCAGGAAGCGCTGCCCCAGCTTGGCAAGCTTGGCCTGACCGTGATTGGCGTATCGCCCGATGCCATGCCGCCCATTGAAAAATTCGCCAAGAAATACGGGCTGGAATTTCCGCTGGCGTCAGACCCGGAACACAAGACGGCCGAGGCCTATGGCGTTTGGGTCGAGAAATCCATGTATGGCAAGAAATACATGGGCATGGAGCGATCGAGCTTTCTGGTCGGCGCCGATGGCAAGATCGCGAAAATCTGGCGCAAGGTGAAGCCGGAAGCCCATGCGGCGGAAGTGCTGGCTGCAGCCAAGGCGCTTGGGTAAGCTGCCGGGGTTTTACGGCAGCTTGCTGGTGCCGGCAGCGCGGATAATGCCCTGAGGCCGCGCAGCCTTCTCAGCGATGCCGCTAATGCCCTGGCGGCGCGCCAATTCGGCCCAGACTTCCGCGGGCCGGATTCCGGCATCAACCCAAACCACCATCAGGTGATAGAGCACATCGGCTGATTCCAACACCGTGGCAGCGCGATTGCCGATGGTGGCTTCAATGACGCATTCCACCGCTTCTTCGCCGAATTTCTGCGCGACCTTGGCGGTGCCGCGCGCAATCAGCCGCGCGGAATGCGAAGACGCGATGTCACCCGCAAGGCGCCGCTGTTCCACGGTTTGCCAAAGCTGATCAAGGATAGTGGCATCAGCGCCCGTCGGTGAAACGCTGAGCGGTTCCAGCACCCGCGCTTCCACCTTTCGAATGCGCTTGGGGAGTTTGGCGCCTTTCACCTTGAGCCCGCCGGGCAGCGGCAGTACCGCCTTCTTCTTGGCAATTTTCTTCTTGATGCCGGGCTTCTTCTTCGCCTTGCCGGCAGGCTTTACCTTGGTGGGCTTTGTTGCCTTGGCCATTTACGCGGCCTCCTGCACTTGTGGGACGGGGCGGATCGGCAAACCCGCTGCGGCAAGCGCGGCCTTGGCTTCGGCAATCCGAAATACCCCGTAATGGAAAACACTGGCGGCAAGCAGGCCCGTGGCACCAGCGCGCGCGCCTTCGACAAAATGGCTTAATTCACCGACACCGCCGGATGCCACAATCGGCAGCCGCGTGGCGGCACGCACGGCTGCGGTCAATTCAAGATCAAAGCCCTGCTTGGTGCCATCGCGGTCCATGGAGGTCAGCAGGACTTCGCCCGCGCCGAGGGCTTCAACCTGCCTGGCCCAGGCGATGGCATCAATGCCCGTGCCGCGGCGCCCGCCATGGGTGAAAACCTCCCAACCACCGCCCACGTCACGCCGCCGCGCATCAATCGCGACCACGATGGCCTGGCTGCCGAAAGCCTCAGCTGCACGGCGCACCAGATCAGGATCGGAAACCGCGGCCGAATTGATGGAAACCTTGTCAGCACCCGCCAGCAAAAGGCGACGCGCATCATCAACACTGCGCACGCCGCCACCGACGGTCAGCGGAATGAAGACCTCGGCCGCCGTGCGGGAGACCACATCAAGGATCGTATCGCGGTTTTCGGCGGACGCCGTGATGTCAAGGAAGGTGATCTCATCGGCACCTTCGCGATCATAATTGCGCGCCTGTTCCACCGGGTCCCCGGCATCGCGCAACTCCACGAAGTTCACGCCCTTCACGACGCGACCATCTTTCACATCCAGGCAGGGAATGACACGAAGGGCGAGCACGGGACCTCTTGTAAACTCACGGTTGCGATATTTGTGGCCAGGGAAGGTGATTTCCTTGGAATCGCGATGCGCCGGAATGATCCCCCGGTCAAGCCCCGAAAGACAAGGCTTGCAGGGGGCCGCGGGCAGCGCCACATTTCACCCATGGCCAGAAAGGGCAAAGCCGCCACCCGCAGGGTTGGCGATTATCTGACCGGGCATTTGCTGATTGCGATGCCCGGCATGGAAGACCCGCGCTTTGCGCAAAGCGTGGTGTGCCTTTGCAACCATTCGGCTGAGGGCGCCATGGGGCTGATGGTGAATCGCCCGATCGAGGGTCTGGGCTTTGACAAATTGCTGAAGCAGCTCGGCCTGAAGCCCGTGCCTTCGCAGCGGCAGATCCGCCTTGTCTCCGGCGGGCCGGTGGAAGCAGGGCGCGGCTTTGTGCTGCATACGGATGATTGGTCCGCCGAGGGAAGCCTGACCTTTGGCGAAGGCCTCGCCCTTACCGCGAGCGTTGATATCTTGAGCGCGATTGCAAGCGGCGGCGGGCCGCGTCAGGGCCTGCTGGCGCTTGGCTATGCCGGCTGGGCGCCCGGCCAATTAGAAGAGGAAATCCAGCGCAATTCCTGGCTGAGCGTGCCGGCAGATGAGGCGCTTTTGTTCCAGGAAGCGGCAAGCACCGCCTGGCACGCGGCGCTGGCGAAGCTCAAGGTGCATCCGGCCTGGCTTTCTTCCGCGGCCGGGCATGCGTGAGGGTTTCTGAACAATGCAGATGTCCGCCATTCCCTTCGACACCACCGATTGGGCGCATGTGGAACCGATACGCCATGCGGGCGTGACCGGCGAAGCGCTATGGCGCACGCGCCATGTTGGCCCCGCTGAAAACCCGATCCGCGTGCGCATGGTGGAATACTCACCCGGCTATGTCGCCGATCATTGGTGTCAGAAAGGCCATGTGCTGCTGGTGCTGGAAGGCGAATTGGAAACCACACTGGCTGATGGGCGCGTCTTCGTGCTGAAGCCCGGCATGTCCTATCAGGTGGCGGATGGGGCAGAGCCACATATGTCGCGCACCACCATCGGGGCCAAGCTGTTCATTGTGGATTGATGGGGTTTCAAGCCGCGTGACGCCACGCGGCTTGAATACCTGGGGCGCTAAATCGCTGGCGGCGGCGCCGGATCAAAGCCATCAGGCGTGATGCCGCGCGGCCGGATCATGGCGTAGGGTCCACGCGGCAGGAAGCGGCCAGTGCCGGGTTCTGCCTGCACCTTGCCATCACGCATCACCACTTCGCCGCGACGGATGGTCATGACTGGCCAGCCGGTGACCTCCATCCCCTCATAAGGGGTGTAATCAATCGCGTGCTGCATCAGCGCATTGGTGATGGTGACTTTCTTCTTTGGATCCCAGAGCGCCAGATCGGCATCCGCACCGACAGCAACCGCGCCTTTGCGAGGTGCGAGGCCCATCAAGCGCGCGGGGTTGGTGCTGGTCAGGCGCACGAATTCATCCAGGCTGATACGGCCCTTGGAAACACCCTCGCTGAAAATGATCGGCAGGCGCGCGGTGAAGCCCGGAATGCCATTTGGGATATCGCGGAATACCGCATCCGAACCATTCTGGCGCTTGCCGCGATCACCTTCATAGGAAAAGGCGCAGTGATCGGATGAAATCACATCCAAGGTGCCGCGCCGGATCATTTCCCAGACGCGTTCATGTTCTGCGCGGCTGCGCGGTGCCGGGCTGCACATGAATTTGGCGCCCTCAAAACCCGGGCGATCCATATCGGCGGCGGTCAGGCTGATGTATTGCGGGCAGGTTTCACCCCATACCTTCACGCCACGTGCCTGGGCGCGCGCGATTTCCTCGGCGGCTTCTTCGCAGGAGACATGGAAGATCTGGATCGGCTGATCCACCAATTCCGCGAGCGCAATGGCGCGATGCGTCGCTTCACGTTCCACCACCGGGGGGCGCGCCCAGGCATGGTATTTCGGCGCGGTCATGCCATGCTTCAGCAATTCATGGGTGCGCCAATTGATCGCCTCATAATTTTCGCAATGCACCGTCACAAGACAGCCGAGCGTGCGCGCCTTGGTGAGAACGCGGAGATATTGCGCATCATTCAAATGCAAAGGTTCGTAGGTGAGGAAGACCTTGAGGCTGCGCACCCCTTCGGCAACCAAACGCGGCACTTCCTGATCCATCACGGTATCGGTCGGGTCGCTGATAATCTGGTGGAAGGAATGGTCAATCATGCCGCGTGCAGCGCGGGCGCGGTAATCCGTATAGCGTTCCCAAACGCCATAGCCCTTCCATTGCGGAATGAAGCATACAACGGAGGTTGTGCCACCGGCGAAGGCGGCGGTGGAGGCGGTGGCGAAGCTTTCCTCATTCACCGTGATCGGTGGTTCCGCGAGGCCGGTGCTCGCATAGCCGCCGCGTGAGGGTTCTTCGATATGGCAATGGCTATCCACGCCGCCGGGCAGCACCAAAGTGCCGGCAGCATCCACCACACGCGCGCCGTCAGCCAGCTTTTCGCCAAGCGCCACAATGCGCCCAGCCTTTACGCCAATATCGCAACGCGTGGTGCCGAAACCCGTCGCCACCTCTCCGCCACGCACCACCAGATCGAATTCCGCCATGGTCATCCCCTGTTATTGAGTTTGAAAAACATCTAGCCACCCGGTGCGGAAGGCTTCAAGCCTTGGCAGCATGCCGCGCTGCCGTGCGGCCAGCGGTGCGTCCCGTACTGAAACAGGCTTGCAGCAGATAGCCGCCCGTTGGCGCTTCCCAATCCAGCATTTCGCCACAGGCAAAAACGCCCGGCAAGCGGCGGAGCATCAGGTTTTCATCCACCTCAGACCAGGCAAGCCCGCCGGCCGAGGAAATGGCGCGCGCGATTGGGAAAGCGCCCGTGACCTGCAGCGGCAGGGCCTTGATCAGGGCGGGAAGATCAGGCGTTACGGCACTGGATTTCAGCGCTTCCTGCACCAGCGTAATCCCAACCGGCGCCAGCCCCGCATTGCGACGCAAATGATTGGAGAGCGAAAGGCTGCCGCGCCGACCCGAAAGCCGCGCGGTCAGATCGGGAAGGCTGAGATCAGGCCTGAGATCAAGCTGCAACGTGACGCTGTGCTGCCCCTCCAAAGCATCGCGGATCGCCGCACTCAGGGCATAAACCGCGCCGCCTTCAATGCCCGCTTCTGTGAGCACCGCCTCACCACGTTGCGTCATGCCGCCGAATGACAGCGCAATGCGCTTGAGTGGTGTGCCGGCGAAGCGGTCGCGCAAATGGGCGGACCAGGGAATGGCGAAGCCCATATTGGATGGCGCGAAGGGGCGCGTGGCGATACCCGGCAAAAGTGCGGGCCAGGTGCCATCCGATCCAAGCCGCGGCCAGGAAGCACCACCCAAAGCCAGAATGGTCGCCGAAGCCTTTATTTGGCTTTCGCCATCCGGTGTGGCGAAACGCGCCGCACCATCAGGCACAAAACCGAGCCAGCGATGGCGCGTGAGCAGTTGCACACCAAGCGCAGATAGCCGCGCGATCCAGGCACGCAGCAGTGGTGATGCCTTCATGGCACGCGGGAAAACCCGACCGGAGGAGCCGATGAAACAAGGCTGCCCAAGCCCCTCAGCCCAGGCTATCAAGGCCTCGGGCGGGAAGGCGCGGATATGCGGCGTGAGATGCGTTTCCGCCGCGCCATAATGCTTCAGGAAATGCGGCAACACTTCCGAATGCGTCAGATTAAGCCCTCCGCGCCCGGCAATCAGCAGCTTGCGCGCGGGCGATGGCATGTGATCTGCCACCACAACCGCGGCACCGGATTGCGCCGCGGCTTCCGCCGCCATGAGGCCGGCGGGGCCGGCGCCAATAACCAGAACGCTCAGGCGCTGCGTTCCAGCAATTCAATCGCGACATTTTCTGGCCCGCGCACAAAGCAAATGCGAATACCGGGGCGGATCGCGGTGGGTTCCATGGTGAATTCCGCGCCCTTGGCCTTCAATTCGGCAACCACCTGATCAAGCCCCGTCACGGCGAGGCCAATATGTTCAAGCCCACGATACGGCATGCTGGGCGGTGGTGCCGTGTTGTCGCCCTTGATGGGTGCAATGAAAATGATCTGCCCGCCAAGCCGGATATCCACGCGCGGCTCGCCCTGCTGGGTGGAACGCAGTACCTCAGCGCCGAACATGCGTTCATAGAAAACCGCAGTTGCTTCCGGATCGGGGCTGCGCAGATGGATATGGTCGAAGGTGAATTGGGCCATGGTTTCCCCTGTTTCAAATCACGCCAGCGGCGCGGAGTTTATCGCGCGCGGAAGCATCATAGCCAAGCTCGGCCAGGATGGCATCATTGTCGGCGCCAAGCGGTGGCGGCGGCGTGTCCACGCGCGGGCCGCCATGCGCAAAACCAAACGCGGCGACGGGGACCGAGAATGGTCCTGTCACGCCAGGCGCCGCTTCAAAGCGATGTACCACGCCACGCCCCTTGATCTGCGGATCCGCTAGCGATTCCGCGAGGTTACGCACGCGTCCCGCCGGCACATGGCGTGCCTGCAAATAGCTCTCCCATTCAGCCGCCGTCTTGGCCTTCAATAGCTCTGCCAGCGTCGCCGCTTCATTGGCGCGGTCGGCATGGCGCGCTTCATTGCTGTCCTTCGCCATATCGGGCCGACCGAGCGCATGCCACAGGCGCCGCTGTTGGCGAAGATTGCTCGCGCCAATCATCACCAGCCCATCGGCGGTGGCATAGCAGCTATTCGTTGCGTATTCATGATCATTGCCGCGCGGGCGCGGGGGTTTGCCGCTGCGCGCATAGGATGTGACATGGCTTGCCATCATCATGATCGCGACATCCAGCATGGCAAGATCAATATGCTGGCCGCGTCCGGTTTTCTCACGCTGGAACAAGGCCGCCGATAGCGCGAAGGCGCCCATGGTGCCGGTGGCGTAATCAATCGCTGGCGCGCCGAATTTGATTGGGTTCACCTCCGGCGTGCCGGTGCAGGCCATGATGCCGGATGTTGCCTGGATCACGTGATCATAAGCGGTTTGTTCACCGCGCGGCCCACCATGACCAAAGGCCGAGATCGAGCAATAGATCAGCCGCGGATTGATCTTCAGCAAATCCTCATAGCCCAGGCCCAAAGCCGCGAAGGCACCGGGGCGAAAATTCTCCACCAGCACATCGGCGCCCGCGATCAGCTTGCGGAAAATCTCGCGCGCGGCTTCCTGCTTCAGGTCAAGCGTCATGCTGCGCTTGTTCGATCCCTGCGTCAGATATTGGCAGCCCATACCGGCTTCGTTCAAGGGCATATCACTGCCATTGACGCGGCTTTGATCAGGATCATCCGGATGCTCAATCTTGATCACATCCGCACCCAAGAGGCCGAGCTGATAGGCCGCGAAGGGGCCGGCCAAAACATGGGTTGCATCAATGATGCGGATGCCTTCGAAGGGGCGGGTCATTGGCGATTCCTCAGGTCTTTATGATGGCGCTTCAAGCAGTACGCCATCGCGCTTGAGTGCGGTAATTTCATCCTCGGTCATGCCAGCCGCGGCCAGCAACGCCGCACCATCCTGCCCAAGCCGCGGCGCTGGCCGACCAGGCGCAGCATTGCCGCCAGAAAAACGATTTGGTTGACCAATAGCATACGTGGCACCCTCAGTCGGGTGTTCTTCTTCCTGCACCATGCCAACCGCGCGCAAATGCGGATCATCGAGCAAGCCCGCGATGGTGTTATAGGGCGAGGCCGGTACATCAAGCCGATCAAAAATCTCCAGCCATTCGGCTGACGTCTTGCCCTTCAGCCCGCCAGCGCGAATGGCGAAATAATCACGCGTATTGGCGGTGCGCCCGGCGATGGTGGCAAAGCGCGGATCGGTCTTCAATTCAGGCCGGCCAATCGCATCAAAAAACGCATGCGCCTGTGCATCCGTATTGGCGGAGATGCAGATATAGCCATCAGCGGTGGGCAGGGGCCGCGCATCGGGGCTGAGCACGCGGTGATCACCAGGCGGGCCGAGTGCAGGGCGGAAGGACATGGCGCCAAGGTGTTCCATCATTACATAGGCGGCCATGTTTTCGAACATCGGTACTTCAATCGCCTCACCTACACCGGTTTTCTCGCGGCGATAAAGTGCGAAGCCAATCATCTGCGCGGCAATCAGCCCAACCGTATGGTCCGCGACCAGCATTGGCACATAGCGCGGTTCCCCGGTGGAGGCTTCAAAACAGCCCGCAACACCAGCGGCGCCTTGGATCACCGTGTCATAGGCCGGCCTGCCGGCATAAGGCCCGCCGGAGCCAAACCCCGTGATGGCGCAATGGATCAGGCGGGGGGCGATGGCGTGCAGGCTTGCGGCATCCACACCAAGCCGCGCCTGCGCATCCGGGCGGATATTGCTGACAAAGACATCCACCGCGGCCGCCAGACGATGCAGCGCCGCCAGCCCCGCCGGCGCCTTCAGATCAAGTGCAATGGATTTCTTGCCGCGATTGAAATTGAGGAATTTGCCATTCATGCCAGGTGAACGGCCCTTGCCAGCGAGCTGGCGCAGCAAATCGCCGCCTGGGCTTTCAAGCTTGATTACCTCTGCGCCATGTTCAGCCAATACGCCGGTGCAAACAGGCCCCACCACCACCGAAGACAGATCAAGCACGCGAATACCCGCGAGTGGTCCGTTCATTCGGACTTGCAATTTCTTCGCCCCAGTCATGAAAAACCATAAAGCCGCGCGGGGTTATCCACCAAAAGCTGCTGCAGCGCGGCAGTATCGGCGAAGGACGGCAGCAAATCCACCAGATCAGCCTCATCCGGTTCCCAGCGCACATTGGGATGCGGCCAATCCGTGCCCCACAGCACGCGATCAGGTGCCGCCGCGATCAAGCGTTGCGCGAAGGGGATGGCATCAGTGAAGGGCGGGCCAGTTTCGGAAATACGCTCCGCACCGGATACCTTTACCCACCAATTCGGGCGCTTCAGCAATTCCAGCAAAAGGCGAAAGGGGGTTTGGTCCAAACCATCGCGCACCGGCACGCGCCCCATATGGTCCACCACCACCGGCAGGGAGAATTCCCCGAAAAATTCGAGAAAATCCGGAATGTTCCCAGCATCCAAATGCAGCACCAAATGCCAGCCCATGGGCGCAATACGCGCCGCTGTGCGTCGCACAAGTGCCAAATCCGGCACGCCGCCCAAATGCTTCACGAAGCCAAAACGCACCCCGCGCACGCCGCCTTCATGCAGGGCACGAAACGCGGCATCGTCAAAACTTTCGTCAATCAGCGCCACACCACGCCAGCGGCCATTGCTCCGCGCAATACCATCCAGCATGGCACGATTATCGGCCTTATAGACGGTGGTTTGCACAATCACGGCGCGATCCACCCCAAGCCCTTCATGCAAGGCGATTAAATCATCGGTGGTGCGTTCCGGCGGCGTATAGGGCGCGCCCTTGGCCAAAGGGAAACGATCAAAAGGCCCCCAGATATGCACATGCGTATCGCAGGCGCCGCGCGGCAGCAGAAAGGCAGGTTTGCGCATCGTCCCCATGGTCATACGGCCTTTCCCTCAGGCGGCTGCACGCGAGCATTGCACAGCAAGCGCGAAGGTCAAACCAGCGCTGCCGGCACCGCTACCGCACCCTGCATCAGGCGCCTGGCACTACGATAAACCACAGCGCTTTCCGCGTGCCAGCCGGCGCTGCCTTCGCGCACTTCAGCGCCCACCGAGAGAATGCCGGAAGGATTGGCCACGCGCGTTTCATCCGCGCGCGCCGGCGGCCCGGCCAATTGATGCGGCACGCTGCCCGTAACACGGCTGGCGACCCCAAGGCACATGGCACCGGTGAGTGGCACAGCACGATGGGCGCGTTCCATGGAAATCATGCGCACCGCGATATCATGGGTATCTGCGGCAAAGGCCGCGCCATCAAGCGCGCGATAAGCCGCCGGCGGTCCCACCACGGCGATCTTCGGCAAGGCAAGGCCAACTTGCTCCGGCGTTGGGGCGAGCCCCATCATCACACCCGCCTTGCGGCGCAGCGCATCAAGTAGCGCCATGCGCGCAGGGTCCGCTTCAATTGCATCAGGGCTTTCCGTGCCGGTCAGTCCCAAATCGCGCGCGTCGAAGAACGCACAAGCATTGGCAGCATCTATTAGGCTCACGGCATAAGCGCGCCCTTCATGGTGCAGCGTATCATAAGGCTTTCCCGTGGGCAGCAGGCGCCCGGTTGCGCCACCGCCAGGCGCCAGAAAATCAAGCCTGATGCGTGCGCCGGAACCTGAAACACCTGCCATGGTAAAATCGCCGGCGGTCACCGCTTTGCCACCATGCACGGGAAAACGCGCATGGATGATGCGTTTGGTGTTGACCTGATGGATGCGCACCAGCGCCTCCCCATCGGCCACGCGCACCAGCCCCTCATCCACTGCAAAGGGACCAACAGCCGAGGAAAGATTGCCGCAATTGCTGGACCAATCCACCACAGGCCTATCCACCGCGACTTGCGCAAAAAGATAATCCACATCGGCATCCGGATGCGTGGGCGGGCCAATGATCACGGCTTTGGAAAGCGAGGAAATCCCGCCACCCATGCCATCCAATTGCCGCCCATAGGTATCAGGACTGCCGAGCACTGCGAGGAAAATCGCATCCTGTTGCGCGCGATCGGCTGGCAGATCGCGTGCATGAAAGAACACGCCCTTGCTGGAACCGCCGCGCATGAAAACAGCGGGGATGAAGGTTTGATCCATCGGCTTTGCTCCGTACCGTTCGCGATATCAATCTGCTATCGCAATGGCGGATAATTGATGGCCGATGGGCCCGCCGCCGGCCAGGGTATTGCGGCGATGGCTGAAGAACCGCGCCTCATCCGCCAGCGTATCATGCGGGAGGATACTAACCGCCACACCAAGGGCCGAAAGCCGCGCGGCGCAATAGCCGGGCAGGTCAAACTGCCAGCGCCCATCGCGCTTGCCGGTTGCGAAAAACCGCGCATCGGCAGGATCACGCGCCAATACTGCATCGCGCAAATCAGCCGCCACTTCATAGGAAGCCTGATGGATGCAGGGGCCGACTACCGCGACAATATCGCGCCGCGCCGCGCCAAGCCCCTCCATGGCGAAGATGGTTTCTTCCAGTACCCCAAGCACGGCACCACGCCAGCCGGCATGGGCACCGCCAATCACGCCGGCGTGGCGATCGGCGAAAAGCACTGGCGCGCAATCGCCGGTGATGATGCCAAGTGCAATTCCCGCGCGTCGTGTCACCACGCCATCCGCTTCGGGGCGTTGGTCTTCCGGCCAGGCTTCTTCCGCCACCAACACGCGCTTGCCATGCACCTGCGTCAGTCCACAAAGCGCGTGATGTTGCAGCCCAAGCGCCGCCGCCGCGCGGGTGCGATTCTCCCGTACCGCTGCGGCATCATCCTTGCCTGAGAGCGAGCAATTCAAGGAGGCAAAAGCCCCCGTTGAAACGCCGCCATTGCGCGTAAAAAACCCGTGCTTCAGGCCCGGTAATTGCAATGGGTCGGCGGTCAGGAGTTCAGCGCTCATGCGGTTTCAAATCCAGCAGGTATCGGCAAGCTTGAATCGCATAGCGCCAGCGCCTTGAATAGCCGCCCCATCGCCTCTGGCGCCGTCAGCCGATGCGCGGCGGCCAGATGCGCCTGGGCGCGCCCGGGATCAAGCCGGGCAAGCATCGCGGCCCGCGTCATGAAGCCCAGTCGTTGCAGAAAAACGCCTTGCGGCAGCGGGCCATGTGCCACGGCACCGGCAGCGTGTGCGGCGGCAGCAAAGGCCGCGAAATCCACATGGGCGGTGATATCCACCTCTCCGGGGGTGCTGAGAGGATCAACGGGCTGGCCCGCGCGCATGGCTTGCAGGCTATCACCAAAAGCGCTTTCCGCCGGGCCATAATCAATCAATAGCGCTGCGCCGCCATGGCGCTTCAGGCGCGCACCAAGCCAGCCCGCAAAATACAGTGCCGCTTCACTCACTTCATACAACGCACCATCCGGTGCGTCTTCCGGCAGGGAGGCATCGCTTGGTACTTCGATAAATGCAACATCCATCACAAAGCGTTCACGCCAGACAGCGTTTCGGCGGATGAATTGGCGAATGGGTAGCGCATCCAGAAATTCACTTGCCAAAAGGATCATCGGCGCTTCCGGCAGCGCTGCC
>JADCES010000179.1 GCA_020250005.1 Roseomonas sp. | reverse complement strand
TCATTCTGCTAATCAGCTATCTGCTGAAGAAAGAACGAATACTTCACGGCAGTAGGATAGAGATCAAAGTTAGAGGCACAATAATGCCTTACCGAGCACAAGCTGGAGGTTTCATGTCGCTAATTCCGTTGAGACGCGAGGTTCTGAGTTTTCTGAATAGTGACCACCCAGAGGTACTTTGCATTACTGGTAAGTGGGGTGTTGGAAAAACCTACGCCTGGGAAAGCATTCGTAAGGCGGCTATCGAATCTTCATCCTCCATTTCTCCATCACAATACTCGTACGTTTCGATTTTTGGTCAAAATTCTTTGGATGACATAAAGGCCTCGATTATTGAAAATTTAGTCGATGGTGGTGCTGCGAGCGCCAAGCCTGACTGGGCGAGTTTCAATAAGTTTAATCCGCAATTTCTGATTGGATTTGGAGAAGAAACGCTACGAAAAATAGCGAACAATCCGTTAATAAAAGAGCTAAGCGCGCTTCCGCAGGTTTCGCATTACTCTGCGTTTACAACACGTCTACTGTATTTGAATTTGAAACCGACATTGATTTGTTTTGATGATTTGGAGCGAGCGGGGCGTAGCTTCGATCTAAAGTTACTCTTAGGACTGGCTTCTAGCCTTAAAATCGAAAAGAAGTGCAAAGTCGTGCTTATTCTGAACGATGATGCATTGAATGATGCGAACGAGAAAGAATTTCAAGAGCAATTAGAAAAAATTGCTGATCGCCACTTAAGGTTTGAACCTACAGCAGCCGATTGTTCTAGCATTGCTATACCAAACCAAGATAAGGTGAGTGTTTGGGTAAAGGAAAACTGCGAGAAGTTGGGAATGAAGAATATACGCGTGATTCATAAAGCGCTTAACTCAGGGAGGCGGCTATCAGAGATCCTTCAAGATTTCGAAGAAATAATCCTTAGGTCCGCCATCCGTACTGCTGTGCTGGCGGTTTTCGCAAAATTTCAGCCGAATTATGCTCCGCCGATAAAATTTATTCAATCCTTCAACTATAGTCTAGAGCTAATGAGAGATCATCAACCAAAGAACTCGGGTGACACTGGCGCATCTCCAAGATTTTTGGATTTACTCAAGAATTATGAATTTCTGAGAGCTGAAGAAATTGATCTGGCAATAATTGAGAGTATCGAATCAGGTATTTTTCAGGTTGAACGTATCGTGAGTCTCGCAGGTAATTTTCAAGTCAATTTGCTTAAAGCGCAGCATTATGAAAAACTCCAAAATGCTTGGGGTCTCTACCATGACACTTTCGCAGAAAATCCAGCGGAATTGAAGCAAGCACTTACTGAAGCACTTGATGTTGGGCTTGAAACGCTTGACTTTGTGTCTTTTGGACAATCTATTGGACTACTTCGCTTTCTCGGCGATGAGGATGCTAGTGATAGACTACTTAGTCGTTTCATTTCAATACGGCAGCATGAAATTGCTCGTCGGTATGGTTCAGATCATTTCTTTATGAAAGAGATTACAGATCTAGCCGTAAAGACTGCTTTAGAAAAGGTGTATTTGGATTCTTTGTCATCAAAGAAGCCCCAAGAATGCCTAGAAAATTTAGCGAATGACAGCTGGAACGATGAAGACGCAAAGGGTGCTAACTTATTGATGACGGATGATCTACTGCGGATCTTCAAGGAGAAAACGGGGGCTCAGCTCAAGAAATCCATCAAGGGAGCCTTTTCCGGTAAGAGGGTAGCCAACCCCTCGACAGATCTCATTGAATTGGCGGAAAAAGCCGAGAGCGCACTCAAGAAGATCGCGGAAGAAAGCCCCCTCAATCAACGACGTGTTGACGGTCTGTTGGGCACTGTAACTCAAGGCTAGATGGTAGGATCATTTATTGGTAATCCACAGATTTATAGTGGGTCCGTCTTCTCTCTTTTTTTTCTAGGAATTCTGCGCCCGCGAGCAACGCAAACCCATCCACCACCCAGGCCGCTTGGTCATTCACGCCGCCCGCATCCGGCCAATGCGCAATGCCGCCCATGCCGCTGCGACACGCGGCCCAAAGCCGCACAAAGGCTTGCCAGGGCTCGGCTATGACCAAGCGCGGATTCTCCGCCCAGGCCTCGCCGACCACCAGCCAATCACCACCCTCGGCGGGTCTCAGTCCGCCGTCATAGGCGCTGGGCTCGCGGGCGATGGCGAGGGCGCCGCGGAGTTTTTTTCCGCATCTCGACCGGGCTGCATCAGCGCACTCGCGCGCCAGCCGATCGGCTCAATATCTTCCTGCGGTAAGGCATCCATCAATGCCTCGGAGACAAGGCTGCGATCACGCTTGAAGGGCGGCAGATCAGCGCCCTCCCAGCCACGCAGCGCATGACGCGCAGCCACCCAGGGCAACATGCCGATGTAACGCTGCCGCGCCGCCAGCAGGCCGGCATAGCTTGGAATGGCGGCACAGGCGGCTTCGATCATCGCGAGCGGCGCATGCGCTTCGGGATCGTCCGGCTCGGCCTCCGCGCGCGCGATGGCGGCCGCGAGTTCCTCAGCGTTGCCGGGTGCGGCTTCGGTGATGGCGAGGCGCAGTGCCTCCAGCATCTGCGCCTGCGGCGGATAGATGCCTCCATCACGCGCAAGGTCAGCGCGAAAGCACTGACGCTCACGGAAGGTCAGCGGCGCAATCAGATAGCGCCGCTCAGGCGCATGGGGTGGTGAGAACCATTCCGCATCGCGGCGGGAAAAGACAACGTTCATTTTCGTGCTCCTCAAAACTGCGCAAGGAATAGCGGGCAATCCGCACCATCCAGCTGAAAGCCAATATCGAATTGCCCAAGCCCGTCGCGCTGCCCGGGCCGCATGGCGGTGGCCTTGGCCGCCGGTGCGATGACGCAAAAGCGATTGCCCGGATTGGCGCCCAGGATCGCCATCAAGGGCATCGCAGAGCCCAGCCGAAAGGCGTTGAACAGCGCAACGGCAGTCGTGGTGCTCATCAAGGGATCAATCGCCCCGCGCGCATCACGCTCGGTTGGCACGGCCGGATCATAACCCTCGGCCGCTTCGGGATTGTCGGGCAGGATGACATTGACGCCAGCATCTAACGTCAGGCGCCGCGCGCGGGCCAATTGCTGGTTTAACTGGCAGCGGCCATTCACAAATCGCGGCGGAGTCGGGCGAATGACGGTGTTCCAGCCCGTCGGCAGTGCTGCCGCAGATTTGTCGAGCAATTGCGCGCGCAGATCGAAAACCAGAAAGCCAATGCCGCCGGTGGAAAGCTCCAGGCTCCAACTGCC
>JADCES010000178.1 GCA_020250005.1 Roseomonas sp. | reverse complement strand
CTCTTCACCCGCGCCTCCGATCTCGTGCAACGCCTGCAATTGGCCAGGCACGAACTCGCCCTTGAAGGCGCCATCGCAAAGCTAGACCGCTACGATCTGCTCATCCTTGACGATATCACCTATGTCTCAAAGGATCGGGCCGAAACCAGCGTATTGTTTGAATTGAGCATCAAACGATATGAACAGCGTTCCATGCTGATCACAGCAAACCAGCCCTTTGGCGAATGGGGGCGCATTTTTCCAGATCAGGCCTTGACACTCGCCGCCATCGACAGGCTGGTGCATCACGCTACCATTCCTGAAATGAACACAGAAAGCTACCGACCCAATGCAGCGCTGGAACGCAAGCGCGGACAAGGCCGTGTGCCAGCCCTCGCAACACAAAACGAAACGCAGGGCGATAGCGGCTGAAGGGAAGGAGAAAGGGTTGATTGACGATCCGCGTCAATCAACTTCAGCCCCAGCGCCAATCAGACATTGCAAAAATCAAGAATAGCGACAATCATCCCATAATTCAGCCGCGCAATCTCATCCTGATTGACGCGCTCATCGCATCCTGATTGTCGCTGTATGGGCGGTCGCGGTTTTTGGTGAAGGTCGTGGCGTCCAATACCGGATCATCAACGCCAAGGCCGACGAACCAGCGAAACAGAAGGTCAAACTCGATGCGTTCGACCAGCTGCCGCTCCGAACGGATCGAGTAGAAAGCTTGCAAAAGCAGAGCACGGAGCAGTCGCTCCGGCGGAATGGATTCCCGACCGAATGGCGAATAGAGCGCGTCAAAGGCTGAAGAAAGATCAGCCAGCGCGCTATTCACCAGGCCGCCGATAACCCGCAGCGGATGGTCAGGACGCACCCGCTTTTCAAGATCAACATAGCTGAACAGGGAACCAGCCGCCGTGTCATTGCCACGCATCGCAACCCCAGCCAAATACGAGGACGGTGAATCATAAGTGCAGGGATTGAGCTACGAATCTCAGCAGCCTGCTAGAGGTTCCCTAACCCATCCGCCCCGCCGCTTCCGCCGCCAACCAGGCGAGCCTGCCTTCCGCGAATACCGCAACCGGTGCGCGGCGTGCTGCATCCACCACCACCACATCGCCGCGCAACCCGGCCGCAAGCCGGCCGCGATCATGCAGGCCACAAGCCTCAGCCGGATTAGCGGAAACCAGCGCCCAGGCACGAGGCAAATCCAGCACGCCGCGCCCAGCCATGATGAAGGCCGCTTCCAGCATGGCAGGCCAGAAATAGTCAGACGCCAGCACATTCACCAAGCCTCGTTCCGCAAGCGGTGCGGCAGATGCCCAGCCCAAATGGCTGCCACCGCGTACCACATTGGGCGCGCCCATCACTACCGCTTCGCCTGCGGCGCGGGCCTCGGCAGCCACTTCTTCCTTCATTGGGAATTCGCAAATCTGCGCGCCATGGGCACGAAACAGGGCACGGCGTTCAATGCTGTCATCATCATGGCTCAGCATGGGAATGCCGGCATTTGCGGCAGCTTCCGCGAGGCGCGCGCGCGCCGCCGGCACCTCATCACGCCGTGCATAGACAGTTTTTGCGAGTACCGTGAAGTCATCCGCCTGCATGCCTGCGCGTCCAGCGTATTTCGCAACTTCGATAGGGTGATCGAGCTTTTTTACGATCGCCGGCGTGTGATCATTGAAGCCAAGCAAATGCACATCGCCGGCTGTAATATCGGCGAGCGCATCATCCAGCGCATCCAGATTATCAGCCTCAAAACGCAGATGGACGCGAAGATCGGTCGCGGTACTGCCCTTCATGTCCCGCAAGGCTGCCTTCATGCCACGCCAGGCATCAAGCGAGCGCAAGCCTGGTTCCCAGGAGAGCGTTACGCCAAGATAGGCGGTGGTGATGCCGCATGAAATCAATTGCGCCGCCGAATCACGCAAGGCGAGCGCGGCGGGAAAGCCAATGCCGGGGCGCGGCTGGAATTGCCGTTCATGCGCATCGCCATGGATATCCACCAGGCCGGGCAAAACCAGCAGGTCAGAAGCATCGAAGCGTCTTGCAGCGCGCTTCGGCTTTTCGGTGATGACGCCATCCGCAATGCAGAGATCATCTTTCGCCAATGCCGTATCGCGCAGCACCTGGCCGCCTTGAATGATCCAGGCCATGCTCAACTCTCCATCACCAATTGCACGCGCGCGGCAGCGTAACAGGAAAGGGTCCAATCCACGGGCGTGCCTTCCGGATCGGTATTCAAGGCCTCCGCCACAATCACGGGGCGGGAACGCGATTGCATCAGATGCTTCGCCTCTTCGGGGCTTGGCAGGCGCGACGTGATGCGCGTGGAATGGCGCCGGTAATCGGGCACGCCGCAAGCCGCGAGAGCCACGGTAATGGAAGCTTGCTGCGCGAGTGATTGCGCCGCGGCCGCAAAGCGCGGCAGCGGGAAGTGATGCAGCCCAAGCGCCACGGGCCGGCCATTGGCCAGGCAAAGCCGTGCCACGCGCAGCACCGCCTTGCCCCGCCTGATGCGTAAGCCTGCCGCTACTTGTGCTTCTGCCGGGATTTCCGCAATTTGCAAAATGCGTCCGGCCGCTTCTCGATTTTGCCGGCGAATGATCTCCGAAAATCGTGTGCGCGGGCCAAGCGGATAATCCAGCACATCTTCCGCCACAAAGGCGCCGCGCCCCTGTTCCACGCGAATGATGCCGCGCGCTTCCAATTCTTCCAAAGCGCGGCGCACGGTGTGGCGGTTGACGGCGAAGCGTTCGGTTAAAGCCGCTT